>NZ_JBPWOS010000001.1:0-565664 GCF_055550225.1 Ornithinibacillus liuyingii
AATCGTAATCACCAAGCTTATTTGTCATGCCAAAATTTATAATAAAAAACATTATTCTTTTTGGGCTAAATTTGTTGACTTTATATAGTTAGCCTCTTCTTTGATATCTATGAGGAACAAGCACTTTTGTAAATAGGCATTTAACACCATTTAATTCTTTAGGTCATATAATAGGTTGACGACAAACAATAGAAAGGGGTTTAGTAAATGAAACGCAGAAAATATGCAAGAGAACCGTTACTATACATTCATCAGCCCACTGTGGATAAGCCAACCGCACCGATGCAGCACTCCTATACGTCTGCAAAAAAGCAAGCAAATAAATCTATCTCCTCATCGCCTACCCATTCAGAATCTGGAGCTAAATCACAAGAGACAATAAAAAAAAGACCTAGTTTGAACTCATTTAGTACAGGGATAGCAAATTCCAATGAAGTAAAAGAACCACAACCACAAGTGAAAAAGAGACGTCCATCTTTTCCAACACAAGAACTAGAAGAGATGGAATCAACCTCTTCAAGTTTTGAGGAAGTGACGGAGGAAAATAATTTAGAACGGAAGAAGTTTAAAGAAATGACCCTTTTGGAAAAAATAGACTATTTCATAAAAACACCCAGTCATTTACCAAGAATGCGATGTGAAGTGGTTACAAACGACAATAAGTATCGAGGGATCATGTTAGACAAGGAAAGTGAAGTGATTAAGATGAGGGTTGGAAGAAGAACAATAGTGGTTTCAATAGAAGATATTACAGATATTAGACTTTTAGGGTTTTAAAATAGTAAAAGAAAAAACACCATGGAAAGTTACCCCATGGTGTTCTTATTTTCAATCAAATACACTAATAGCTGGTAAGCAAGTTACATGACAGAAGCAATCTAGGTCAACAGTGATACAGATACCAGTGTTTTCTAGATTATGAGTTGATTGATCACAAGGATCTTTTAAATGATCACATTCGCAAGGATCATTAGGATCACGTAGTAATTCTAGAACAGCACAGCAGTCGTCTGTTACAGATTTCACACGGAAGATAAAGCTAGATTGAAGCTTACCAATAGTTCCTAGTCCGTTCCCACGTCTTGCACCAAATCCTTTAAATGGCTTACAATCACCTGCGCAGTATAAAATGACAGGTACTGTATCCAACCCATTACCTGGATCTGTTTCACCTAATAAATCATTGATTGATTGCTCACAACTAGTATCACAGCAATTTTCAATAACATCGTTTTGAGCATCTACAATATCACGAAGAATCTCACAAACGCAGTTTTCTTTTGCTGATACACCTTCTACTCTACCATGGCCACAACCCATGAAACATTTCTCCTTTCTAAAGCTAATTGACTATTGTCTCTAATAGAATATGTGCATCGTGTTAGATGGTGTGGGCGACTGTACGATAAATATTTTTGGTTACTTATCCATATTTCGTGAAGTAAAACAATCAAATAAATAAGAATAAAAAGGGCACTTGACCATACCCATTCGAAATAATGACATAGACTAATATCGAGCAAATATCATGGAGGAGTGACATTCATGTCAGAGAATAATAGAAGAGTGATTCGTGTTAAGGACCTTGTTATTGAAGCAGAAAATGTCATTATTAGACCACAAAGAAAAGGAGATCGTTTCTTTGGTGGATTCAGAGAAGACGAAGGTAATGAAAGATATGAGTCAAGCAGCATAGATAACCGTGACCATGACGAATTAGACGATGAAAGAAAAGGTCGCGGACCATTCTCTTGGATTTAACGGATTACATTAGTTTGCCACCATCCATAACCATAAGCAGCTTAATTGCTGCCTTTTTTTTGCTTATTAATGAATGGAGGGAAGAAATGGATAGAGAGAAATTAATGAAAAATCTCGAAATTATAGAAAGACACCTTGAAAAGAATGAAAAATGGTTGCAAAGTCCGGAAAAGAAAAAAGTACTTTTTGAAAAGGAAATGATCGCGTGGAATACACGTTTTATGAAGAATATTACAGATATTGAAAATTGGATAAAGGATTTTGAAAAAAGAATGGGTGAGTAAGTATTATGGAACAGACATAAACTAATAGAAAATTACGAATACCTTTACAAATAGGGTTGAGGGGGTAGAGATATGGGATATATATTACCAATTCAACAACATGAGTATTCCGATTATCAAAGAAGAATGGTAACGAGTAAAAGAACAATCACGACTGTGGAAAAACCATATAAAGCTGGATTACAGGCAAAATATGAAGAATTACAGCATCAAGAAGAAATTAGGAATAATAGAGTAGACTTGATTCTAAATGAAATGGAGCAATCTGTTTCAGAATTTAGTGAAGTAGATGCGATATATACAGAGATTACAGGTTTAGGGCAATTTATTAATGAGCGTGTTTAGTAGGTTGGATGACGTGTATTACGTGTAGCTTGACTTAGTATATCGTAAATAAGCGCACATTATATAGAGGTATTCTCTCTTATTCCATTATGTTATAATATTTATAAAATAATGAAAATAAAGGGGTATACGTATGAGATGGTATGATTTGTCTGAACCATGGAAAAGAAGTTTCTTACAAGCCTGGGAAGCATATTGTCATGGGTCTATCCCAATAGGTGCAGTACTTGTTAACCAAGATGGAGCAATTATGTTAGAAGGAAGAAATAGAATACATGAAAAAACTGCCCCATCAAAGCAAATTTCTTCCAATCGTTTAGCACATGCTGAAATGAATGTATTACTACAATTAGAGCTAAGTGATTATAACCAACTCGAGGGGGCAGCAATCTATTCTACAATGGAACCATGTATTCAATGTTTCGGTGCCATTATCCTTTCCAAGATCAAACAGGTTTACTTTGCTGCTTTAGATGATAAGCTTGCAGGTGGTACAACCATTAAGGATCAACATGGTTTTATTGAGTCGAGAAATATCAAGGTAAATGGGCCACATCCTATTTTAAGTGAAATTCAAATGATATTAAGAACGGATTTCTTGTTACGTTATGAAAATACTCGTTCAGAAGAATTAATTGCTGCACATGCAATTGATTACCCGCTAGGAGTTACACTAGGAAGGGATTATTTTGCTTCCAATAAACTTATGTACATAAAGGATGAACCGAACGCATTTCCGAAGTTGTTTGATGAAATGGTGATTGATATCAAAAAAATGAAAGAGGCCCACACTGTATAAGTGTGGGGCATATCAACTGCGCCATTATGCTATTTCTTTTGTTTTCCTCGATTAATAAATGGTAACACTAATAATTCCTCATCCTTCATGTATTCAGCATAAAAAACATCTTTTACATTATCGTATCCTTGTTCTTTTAACGCATCCATCAACCATTCCTCGGTCAAGTTTCTTTCTTTTAAGTTGTCATAAATGATTTCCCCATCATTAATTAACGTTACGGAAAGATTAGCAGGTTGAGGTGCTAGCTTCATATCCTTCCGTGTAGGCGTTTGGAAATCTGACTTTTTTAATACAGATAATGTACCATTTGTTTCTAATATAGCATACTCCACCTCTCGTAAAGTGAATACATCTTTACCACGGAGCATATGCTGCAATTGATTTATGTCTAATTTATTCTTTTTCATCACATCTCTAATTAACTTTCCTTTACGTATCACTATTTCTGGTGACCCCTCTAATAAAGGTCTTGTTGACTTAAATTTTTGGGTGATAATTTCTGTGATATATAATAAACTACCCCACAATAACAGAACATACCCAATTTGTAATATACCTGAGTTGTCATCAAATAAAGCATTTCCAACCAGTTCACCAAGAATGATTGCTGAAATGAAGTCGAAGGCAGTTAGTTGTGATATTTGTGTTTTTCCAAGAATTTTTGTCAGGAGAAATAGAGCAAAGAAACCAAAAATAGTGTCCACTAGCATTTGAGAATATGAAGGCACAATTAACCGTCCCCTTTCCACTAATAGGGTTTCCCAATTGTGCTATGTAATACGTGAAAATCAAAAAACAGTTCGCCCAGCGAACTGTTTATTGTAATTCTTTTATCATTGTCACATGCGGTATTCCAGCATCCATAAATTCATCTGAAACAGTGTGGTAGCCTAATTTTTTGTAAAATTCCTCAGCATGGGTTTGGGCATTCAATTTTGCTTTTCCATATCCTTTTTCTTTGATTGTCGCTTCCATGGCTTCCATCATGGCTCTTCCATACGATTTGCCACGGTATTCTTTTAAGATACAAATCCGTTCCAGTTTACCGTATTCTTCAACAAATCGTAATCTGCTAGCAGCAATAGGTTGTTCATCTATGAATCCAACGAAATGAATGGCTGTTTCATCGAATTCATCCAGTTCTTCTTCTGGCGGAACCTGTTGCTCCTTTACAAATACGCTTGTACGCACGTTATATGCCTGTTTCTTTTCTTTAGCTGTTTTAGCTATTTTGATGTTCATACAAGTTCCTTCCCAAATACGAATGATTCATAAACCGTCCAAGAACCATTTTCTAATTGGTAAAGAAGCTGGAAACGATCAACTACTTCTTCGAATTGGAAGCTTTTCATTTTCAATTGACCCAAAATATCCGAGTATTCATCATCTAATAATCTCTGGCCAATCGTAATATGGGGTACAAAAGCGTAGCGCTCGTTTTGTGGGAATTTTCCCGTATGAAGCTTTTCATATAACGCTGTAAGCTCTGGTGTAGGTTCTACTTTTAAGTATATGGTGTTCGTCACAGGAACAAAAGAACTCACTTTATTAATTCGAATAGTAAAGGCTTTTGTTTCGTTAGCAACACGTTTTAGTTCTGGTATTAATTCCTCTATCATAGGATCATCTGCTTCAAAAGCTTCTTTTATCGTTATATGTGGTGGAATTAATGGATAATGCGGATCATAACGCTTCCGATACGAGTTGGCTTCATCTTGAATTTTTTTGGATGGAAAAATTGCGATACCGTATTTCATGTAAAAACCTCCTATTCATTTTATCCGTATGAGTACATTTGTACAATTAAATTTATAACAAAAATTGCCGTAATGAAAGTGTTTTTTTACCTATTTACATCAAACCGTAAATTAGTCAGTGAAAATGGTTTTTAAAGCATGTTTCATATCCTGTTGCCAATATTTCCAGGTGTGTTCACCATCCGGAATTTCCTTATAATGATAAGTTAATCCTTTCTGGTCTAACAGCTCTTTTAATTTTCTATTTGGTGTAAGAAAATCTACATCTGGTTCCTTCGTCGTTTGAACACTAGTTTCTGCTAATCCAATGGTGTGGTATATATCTAATGCCTGAATGTTAGTAGCCTTATCAACTAATGAAAGTACGATATCATCGACTAGAGGAGATTGGATAATCACTTTTCCAAACGTATTCGGATACTTAATCGCCAGCAGTAATGCAAAGGTGCCAGCTAACGAATCTCCCATTAACCCTCGAGCGCCTCCCATATGGTAGGTAGGGAGGAAGTCGTCTAATAGTGGTACAACTTCTTTCATTGTAAAATGACAGTAGCTCTCATATTGTTCACCAGACGGATGGTATTTGTTTAACCGGTCATAGCGGTCTTTATAATGAATACCGACAAAAATAGTATTTTCAATTTCCGCCTCATCGTGCAGTTGGTCACTAACTGTTGCTACTCTTCCTAACTGATAATAGTCATTGCCGTCTTGCATGATACAGATATGATATTTATACAACGGTGAAAAAGCCTCCGGCAAATAAATCTTCAGTGTCATGGTTTCACCGAGATAACTACTATTTATTTCTCTTTCTAGCATTTTACCTTTTCTTGCCAATATATTCACCCCATAACCATTTAACATAGCACTAGTTTATCACGAATTGCTTGTATTGTAATCTTAACTGCCGACTACTTCACGGAGCTGTCCTTTGTATAGGTTATAATAGTTTTCCTTTAAGTCTAATAATTCATTGTGGTTCCCTTTTTCTAAAATAGCTCCATGCTCCAACATCACAATTTGATCTGCTTCTTGAATAGTGTTTAAGCGGTGAGCAATAATGAAGCTAGTTCTACCCTTCATTAATTCTTTCAACGCTTCCTGGATTTTTAATTCGGTGATGGTGTCAATATTACTAGTTGCTTCGTCTAGAATGAGTATAGTAGGTTCAGCGATAAAAGCTCTAGCAATAGTAAGTAATTGCTTTTGTCCTTGACTAATTCCACTGCCTTCTTGGTCTAGTATGGTGTCATAGCCATCAGGTAATTGGACAATAAAATCATGGGCATTTGCTTTCTTCGCTGCTTCAATGACCTCGTCGTCTGAAGCAGTTAATCGACCATATCGAATATTTTCCCTAATTGTATTATGGAACAGGAAGGAATCCTGTAGTACAAATGCCATATGTGAACGAAGGCTAGAGCGTTTTATATCTTTTAAATCGATACCATCAAGTGTAATTCGCCCATAATCATAATTATAAAAGCGAGAGATTAGGTTAATGACGGTCGTTTTACCAGCACCAGTATGACCAACAAAAGCTACGGACTGGCCAGGTTTTGCTTCAAAGCTAACATTGTCAATGATAGTTTCTTCTTCATATCCGAAAGACACATTCTCAAACTTGAAATAGCCATGGGTACGATTTAATTCAATTGCTTTGTCTTCATCTTGTTCTTCTTCCTCTTCGTCAATTACATTAAATACACGCTCAGCACCCGCAACCGCAGACAGAAGCAGGTTGAACTGGTTTGATAGTTCATTTAACGGTCGAGTAAATTGCCGAGCATATTCGGTGAAAATGACAATAGTACCAACTGTTACTAGCGTAGTATTAATGGCAAGAATACCGCCAACAAGAGCAATCATCCCGAAGCTTAGAAAGTTCAACATGTTCATTACCTTTGGAATAAATCCAGAAATGGTTAATGCCCAAAATCCAGAATGGTTCAAATCTTTATTTTTGACTTCAAACTCATTGATTACTCGTTCTTCCTGTGAATAGGTTTTAACTACGTGCTGTCCGGATACCGTTTCTTCTACATAGCCGTTTAGTTCACCTAGTCTTTTTTGCTGTAATTTATATAGTGGTCCAGTGCGCTTGGTAATCCAGCGGGTTGCAAAAAACATAACCGGAATAATGGTCATTGTAACGAGTGTTAGTAATGGACTTAAGTAAAGCATGACCCCAACCGTACCTAGTAGTGTTAAAATACTAGAAAATACTTGAATAACAGATTGGTTTAATGTGTTATTTACATTATCGATGTCATTCGTAATACGGCTCATCAATTCCCCATGCTGCCTTTTATCAAAGTAGGCGATTGGCAATCGGTGAAACTTATGGAACAGTTCAGATCGTAAATCATAAACCGTATTTTGAGCAATACCAATCATCCAATAATTCTGTAGGAATACGGATGAAGAATGTAATAAATATACGAAGAGCAGACCAATTACGAGCATGCCTAGGCCTGCTACTTCCTTATCTACTATGAAACCATCAATTGCCTTGCCGACCATAAATGGTCCAAGTAGACTCATGGCAGAACTAATTAGCACCATGAAGATAACGAACCATAGTTTTGCTTTCTCACGAGCAAGGTAGGACCATATCCGCTTAATTGTACCCCATGTATTCTTTGCCCTTTTTTTCGTTACTTCTTCGGATATATTTTCTATCGGTATTTTCTCATATTGAAAAGGATCTTTAAGCTGCTGTTTAATGGACATTCAGATACTCCTTTCCAAATTGTGATTCCACAATTTTTCGATATAGCTCAGACTTCAATAGTAGTTCCTCATGTGTACCAATGTATAACATTTTTCCTTCATCTAATAGTAATATTCTGTCGGCATTCATTGCCGTAGATACTTTTTGCGTGATAATGAATAATGTATTAAGGTCGTCTTGAATCGCATCTAGCAACTTAGCTTCTGTAGCTAAATCAAGTGCACTTGTACTATCATCAAGCATGAGGATTTTTGGCTTACGGATAAGTGCTCTGGCAATGGATATACGCTGCTTTTGACCTCCAGATAGGTTTACCCCTTTTTGACCGATTTCTGTTTGGTATTGATTTGGAAGCTCCATAATCGTTTCATGAATTTGGGCATCCTTTGCTGCTTTTATAATTTGTTCTTGTGTTGCATTTTCTTTACCCCAGGATATATTGTCTATAATTGGCCCACTGAATAATAATGGGCTTTGTGGTACATAGCCAATTGTCTTTCGTAGCGCATCCAATTTATAGGATGTGATTGGTTTATCATCAATGAAAATAGCGCCACCCGTCACGTCATATAGTCTTGGAATCAGTTGAAATAAAGAAGATTTCCCAGATCCAGTAGCACCGATAATAGCAAGCTTTTCACCTGGTTGAACGGTAAAGGAAAGGTTGCGAATAACCGGTTCTCGTGAAGTGGGATAATGGAAGCTAACATCTTTAAATTCAACTTTTCCATTGGTTACGCTTTGTTCTTCTGTTGCATCTTCGGAATCAAGTAAGTCTACCTTTTCTTCTAGAACCTCACTGATTCTTTCTGCGGAAGCTTTCGTACGAGAGATAGCCATTATAATGAAAGAGAACATTGATATTGCCATCGCTACTCGCATTGCATAGTTTACAATTGCTACAACATCCCCGACCTCTGCTGTGCCAGCAACAGACTGTATATTTCCAAACCAAAGAATGAAAATAATACTCAAGTTCATAACAAATAGTAAGATTGGTGTGGAAGCTTCTACAAAACGAAATGTTTTTCGGGTCGTATCACGTAAGTTTGTATTCGAATCTGTAAAACGATTTTCTTCATGATCACGTCTAAAGAAAGCTTTAATCAGTCGCATTCCTGCAAGGTTTTCTTGCATGACACGGTTTACATGGTCAATACTGTTCTGTACGCGGTTAAACATTTTAGAAGCAATTTTTAGTACCCATAATAAGAATACAATCAGAAGTGGTACGGTGATTATGAAAATAACTGCTAGCTTTGGATTAACAATAAACGCCATTATTACACCGCCAATAGTGATAAGTGGAGCTTTTGCCATAATCCTTAACCCCATGAAAATCGTATTCTGAATTTGTCGAACGTCGTTTGTGAAAAGGGTCATGAGATGGGAGGTTGGAAAACGATTTAAATTAGCAAAGGAGAATTCCTGTATTTTTCGGAATAGTCTCTCACGAAGATCGTGCGCAAACCCCCAACTCACATGGGAAGAATAAAAGGAATTAATGATTCCAGAAATAAATGAAAATAATGCAAGGCCAATCATAATACTGCCCCACATCACAATATTGTTTAAATCCTGGTTGATTACGCCATCGTTAATCATTTTTCCAAGGAAAAATGGTAGTAGTAATTCGACAGCAAGTTCAACGAGCATGAGTAGAAATGCAACAATTGCGGGTAATTTATATGGTTTCAAATAGGAAAAAACTGTTTTCACGTGAAATATGCCCCCGTTGTCGAAATTATGAATTTTTTAAATTTAAAAATATAATGCTTTTTTATTATAAAGGATAATTTGATTTAGTTCCAAGAATTTATTTCGTGTTTTGAAATAAATCGCGGAGAAGGGAAGGGGAATGGTTGTTCGTTGAATCACGAAAAATGAGAATTGCCGCTGTATTAATATGGGTGAAAGGATACCATTTCCTAATTGCTGAATCTAGTGGATTTTATCATGGTGAATAGTTTATCAGAAGCTAGATGTTTCTTGATAGAATGCTGTTGGTTATGTGCAATACAGTTATAGATATAAAACCAACTGATGTACTAGGTGGCTGGTCCAATCGGGCAAGCCACTCTTTTAATATAAAAATAGTAGGAGGGGATTAAAAATGTCTAAAATTTATTTAGATCCAGGTCATGGTGGAACAGACCCAGGAGCGGTAGGGAACGGATTGCAAGAAAAAAATGTCAATCTAGCAATCGCCCTAAAAGTTCGCGATATTCTTAATCGTGACTATGACGGCCATAGTATTCGCATGAGTCGTACTAGTGACACTTCACGTACGCTAGCTCAGCGTACAAATGATGCAAATAGCTGGGGAGCAGATTATTTTGTATCTATTCACATTAATGCTGGTGGGGGTACTGGTTACGAAGACTATATTTATAATGGTAGCGTTTCCAGTAATACAGTCACTTACCGTGATAGGATGCATGCGGAGATTATGCGGCAAGTTGATTTTGTAAATCGTGGTAAAAAAAGAGCAAACTTCCATGTGTTACGTGAGACCAATATGCCAGCTGTACTAACTGAAAATGGCTTTATTGATAATGCAAGTGATGCAGCTAAGTTGAAATCTGATGCCTATTTAACCCGCATTGCCCTTGGTCATGCTAATGGTATTGCTCAAGCTCTAGGATTAAGACGGAAATCGAATGGCGGTGGTCCTGGTACGTACACCGTACAATCTGGTGACACATTGTGGAGTATCGCCCAAGCCCATAATATGACAGTACAACAATTAAAAGATTTAAATGGATTAACAGATGACACAATCTATCCAGGTCAAGTGCTAATTGTTAGTGGTGGGGCAGTATATTACACGGTTGTAGCTGGTGACACATTATGGAGTATTGCACAGCGCTATAATACTACTGTCAATGCCTTAAGGAGCTTGAATGGATTGACAAGTGATGTTATCCATCCGGGAGATCGATTGAGGGTTAGGTGAATGTGCTGTTGAAGTGAATGTGTATCAGCAAACAAAAAGATCCTGTGTAAAATTGTCTGTAAGTAAATAAATAAAAACAAAGCGATTCCTATACGAATTAGGAATCGCTTTGTTTGAAGTGATGATTCCGATTGGGCTCGAACCAACGACCTCCACCCTGTCAAGGTGGCGCTCTCCCAGCTGAGCTACGGAATCATAATCTTTATTGAATAATTATATGGATTCTATCATTACATGTCAATAAGAAAATTGCTCGACTAAAGTTTGTTATCTTGATGTTGATTGAATCGCGCGACAAGAGTGGATTTTCGCGTGATATAAAGGGAAATTCGCGCGTAATCTGATAGAATCGCGCCAGATTAATAGAAAATCGCGCTATAAATCAGGTGTGGCGCGATTTTTAATACATGTGGCGCGATTATTGTGATGTTCGCGCGATATGAAGTAAACCTGGCGCGATTTCTTACGTTTTCCGCGCGAATTTAGACATCTCTAAGCGACCGCATAATGTAAGAGCCTATAACTTAATAAATATATCTACTGCTCTCCCATTGCTATAAAACTAGCAATATACTAAAATATACCTTTATGACATCAGTGGAAAGGATTTTTTACGTGGAACGAAAAATAGGGTTTATTGGTAGTGGGAAAATGGCAGAGGCGATTATCGGGGGTATTGTGAATTCCGAGTTTGTGCTACCGGAGAATATTTATGCATCCAATCGTACTATGCCAAA
Organism: Ornithinibacillus liuyingii; assembly: GCF_055550225.1. Taxonomy (NCBI): domain Bacteria; kingdom Bacillati; phylum Bacillota; class Bacilli; order Caryophanales; family Bacillaceae; genus Ornithinibacillus; species Ornithinibacillus liuyingii. The sequence goes on from NZ_JBPWOS010000001.1 coordinate 11,380, forward strand.
ATTATTAGATTTAAACGTAACGTATGGAATAAACGTTGCGGAAAATAACCAAGATGTTGTGAACAAGAGTGATATTGTTTTTCTTTCAGTTACACCTGATAAATATCCTCTAGTAATAGATGAAATAAAGGATGTCGTGCAAGAAGAGACAATTGTGATTATCATTGCTGCTGGACAATCGATAGCCCAAACTGAAGAACAATTTAATCGCAATATAAAGTTAGTTAAAGCAATGCCAAATACACCTGTACTAGTCGGCGAAGGGTTAACCGCTATTAGTTTTAACCAACTTGTTACACCTGAAGAGCAAATTGAGGTAACACGGTTATTTGAATGCTTTGGTAAAGCAGAGACTATAGATGAAAGTCTAATGGATACTGCTAGTGCGGTAGGTGGGTCATCTCCAGCGTTTGGATATATGTTTATCGAAGCATTAGCAGATGCGGCAGTTGTAAATGGGATGCCACGTGATAAGGCATACCGAATAGCTGCACAAGCACTTTTAGGATCAGCTAAAATGGTATTAGAAACAAATGAACACCCAGGTAAACTAAAAGATGATGTTTGTTCACCAGGCGGTACAACAATTCAGTCTGTAGCTGCTTTGGAAGAAAATGGGTTCCGTTCAGCTATCATAAAAGCGGTACAAGCCAATATAAATAAAATGAGATAAATGAAAAAGGAAGAATCCATGGAGTTGTATCCCTAACTATTAGTTGGTACCATCCATTTGGATTCTTCTCTTTTTTGCTAGTATATAGTTACTAGCAATTACAGGAATATCAACCCCTATTTTTTTCGGAGTAGTACTCGAATAATCCACTGCTACTTGCTTTCTAATATAAAATGATATAGAGTCATTAACCCTCAAACCACCAGATGAAATAAGTCCAATACACCATATTTTTCCATTACTAGCCGATTTTTTCCCAGTGAAATTCCATTCAATAAAACCTAAAATTTAGCCCGATTCTACATTTAAAGAAAGTGTTAAATAGATGGTAATTACTTCAGCTATTTTGCAAAGAAATTAATTCGAACCGATAAATAATTCTAAAAAATGTGGTAATATTATAGTAAATACTTACTAAACGTGGCATATTCCGTAAAGGAGAGTAATGTAATGGTAAGAATGAGTCTGGAGTTAGTTCGGATAATGTTTCTTTTGGCCTTCTTTGGTGTGATAGGTGGTTATACTATAAGAAGTATTTATGCAACATTTGAAATTTCATCAGATTATATGCTATTTGGATTCATAGGGATACTTTTTCTGTTTTTTGTATTGTATCGGAATAAGTTGCAATTTTCAGGTTGGTATAATGGGATGAGGAGAAATAAGTTATCAAAAACGATGACCAATGGGGTCATTATGGCAGCTGTTTTTTTAATGATCATTCCTTTTATTTTAACTTGGTTAAATTAGCATATTTCGTGATAGGAGATGGAGAGTGAAAACACCATACGTTCAAAATTTGTTAGTAGGTAAAGTGAAGCGAGTCGGTAATCCGGATGCCACTAATCCATTAGAGAAAGCATGGGAGAGCGGCATGTTTAAATCGAGTACAGAAATGCCTGTTTGGCTAAGTAAATCCGGGTTAAAAGGTGATGAAGTAGCGGATAAGAAAAATCATGGGGGCCAAGAGAAGGCGATCTTTGCATATCCAGTAAGTCACTATGATTATTGGCAAGATGAACAACATATAGAAGGTATCCATATAGGTGGTATGGGGGAAAATCTAGCAGTGGCTGATATGGATGAATACACCGTTTGTATTGGTGATACATATCAATTTGGTGAGGCGGTCATACAAGTTTCTCAACCTAGAAAACCTTGCTGGAAACCAGCACGTCGCCATCAAACAATGGACTTAGCAATGCGAATACAGAAAACGGGAAGGACAGGCTGGTATTTTCGCGTTTTGCAAGAGGGGTTCGTTAAAGCAGGAGCAGAACTAGCCTTGTTAGAACGACCTCATATAGAATGGTCCATTGCCAATTGTAATGAAGTCATGTATGAAAAAAAGAATGATCTGGAGCTGGCGAAAAAGTTAGTAAAATGCCATTTATTAGCTGATAGTTGGAAGCAGCCTTTAGTGAAGCGTTTGGAAGGAAAAGCTTCCTCTTGAATCGATTGATAAGTATAGTCAAATTCAAAAGAATAAATAGGTAGAACACTAAAAATGAAATCGTACAGAAATATAGTTGACTGTACGATTTTCTATTTATACCAATAGCCTGTTGCAGGGGAGTAGGAGAATGGGAATAAGAAATTCAGCAAAAGCAATTATTATGGAAGAAAATAAGCTATTAACCATAAAAAAAGAAGACAAAGATGGCTACTATTATTTACTTCCTGGTGGTGGACAAGAACATGGAGAAACACTTCATGAAGCTGTAAAACGAGAGTGTATGGAAGAAGTTAATGCAGATGTTGATGTCGGTAGCCTGTTATTTATTCGGGAATACATCGGGAAGAATCATGAACATGCCGAGTTTGATGCAGAGGTACATCAAATCGAGTATATGTTTTTATGTAGCGTGACTGGTAGTAGAGGTCTGGGGAATGGAATAGTGCCAGATGAGGGGCAAATTTCTGTGGAATGGTTGCCATTGGAAGAGTTAATGCAATATAGGCTCTATCCGCAAACTATGAGAGAGAAGCTCATAGACTATACAAAAGGAGTAGAATTTCCAGTTTATTTAGGAGATATAAATTAAGGGGTGAAGAAGATGGAAAAGCCTTTTCATCATTTAGCTAGAGGTATCTTAATAAAAGATAATAAATTATTAGTTGGAAAAGCGAAAGGATATCAGAATACTTTTTTACCAGGAGGACATATTGAATTCGGAGAAAGTGCAAAGGATGCATTAGTAAGGGAGATAAGGGAAGAACTGGGGATGCGATGTACAGTGGGAGAATTCCTTGGTTTAGTAGAGCATAAGTGGATGAATCAAGGTATATTGAATTGTGAAATAAACCAGCTGTTTAACATTGAGATGGAGGACTTAGCAATGGAAAATCCTCAATCGATAGAAGAACATATTGAATTCTTTTGGGTATCGGTATATGAGCTAGAACGCTATCATTTACAGCCGTTTCTCTTACGTACCATGATTAAAGGGTATGTTGAAGGAAATAAAGTAATTAGGTGGGCAAGTTCTTTAAATAATGAAATTGACTCACTTAATAGGAATTAAGGTTTAGGAAAGAGGAGGATTGATATGTTATAACGGAGGGGTGGCTTATGAAGCAAGATCAACAACAATTTATCACCGATGTTTATCACTTTATGTGTGAAATGATTATAGTAAGTATCTTACTTCTCTTACCAATACATTATTATTACCATTGGGTTCCAGCTTGGAGTATGTTGGTAGTCATTGCCCTCCTTTGTATACTTTTCGTGGTTTTAGAAAAGCAAGATTTAAACCATAGCTATTATTATTTCACCTTACTTCTATTAATTCCAACTTTTCTATATTTTCGATATCCTCTTTTACTTAGCGTGTTCATTTCTTGTATTGTTTTATGGAGATACTTTCGTATACGTCACGTTTTAGTAATAGGGAGGGAAGCGGCTTATCTATTATTAACGCCTACACTTTCAATTGTAGTATTTCTAATTACGAATAACCTTTATTCCATTATGGGATTGTTTCTCCAGTTACTTGTAATAATCATTGGTTTTATGTGCAGTAACATATCGGTATTGGAGAGAAGCGAGAGGACTTTGCTTTATTATAAAGGGGTTATATATTTATTACTATTGATGAGTTGTGGAGGTATGATTGCATATTGGATTAGTTCGCAAACGTATCTAGTGAAAATTTGGGACTCTACTATATACTTCTTATTTTCCCTAATTGGCAGAGTTCTATTCCTTGTACCATTTATGGAAAACAATAATAATGAAGATGAAATCGACATAGGAACAGGTATAGAGTCATTAGAAAACGTGTCAACGGAGTTACCTATAGTTTCATTCATCTTAGGTGGATATATGGGTATTGGTGTCATTCTTGCGATTTTTGGGCTTATCATGACCATTCTAATATTTAAAGGAGATAAATCACCAAAAGCTGGTATAAAAGGAATTACCATTGCTTCAGGTAAACATCGTGGTGATGTACATTTTCCTGAAGAACAAAAAGGTTTACTAACTTGGTGGAAAATCAGTAAAAAACACCCAGTCCGAATCTTGGTTCATAAGTTTGAACGAAAAGCAATTAAGCATCAGCTGGGAAGAAAGACCACGGAAACAATTGATGAATGGTTGAAACGGATTGGTTTGAACGTTGATGTGCACGTGTATCAAAAAGTACGTTATGGAGAAATGGAAGTATCGAAACAAGAGGTGGAGGTATTACGACGTGAGATAGAAAGATTTAAAGAATTACTAAAAAAGTAGATGGAAAAGGTACTATATAATTGTTTAACGGTGTAAACATAGCTTATTGAGGTGGTAATGATGACTACTGGTATGTTAATCTTTATCGTGGTGATGGGTTGGATACTAATTATACATGGTGGAATGACCTATTTAATTGTTAAGAAGAAGGAATACAGTTTAATATCAGGTTTTTATAATCGTCCAAAGGAAGAACAGGAGTATTTAATAGAAAATGGTTATATAGAAAAACTTGGGAAGATATTCGTGTACTCGTTTTATATACTCCTATTAGCTATATTGCTAACGGTTTTTCGTGTTCCATATGGTCCATTAATTGGATTTAGTTTATTTACCGTTTTCTTACTAGGTGGGTTAATATATCTTCAAAAGTATGAGCTCCCCCATAAAAGGAAAAAATCGCTTTGGATTATTGTCGTTATATCAATTATAACGGTAGGAATTATCGCTGTAGGAGTATTTATCGGAAGTACAAATAACGATATCATCATAGAAAACGAAAAATTCATTATTTCCGGTATGTACGGAGATGAATGGGCTATTGATGACATTGCTAAGGTGGAATTACTAGATGAGCTTCCTGCGGTTTTGAAGCGGACAAACGGTTATTCTTCTGAAAATGTTCGGAAAGGACAGTTTAAGCTGGAGGATCCATATGGACAAGGGAAGTTATTCGTAGCCGGCAAGGAAGGTCCTTTCCTATATATTGCCTTTGATGATAGTTATGTTATTTTGAATCGGGAGAGTAAGCAAGAAACAGTAGATATTTATGAAAAACTAATACAGGAACAATAGGTTGTCAAGTTCATGCTAGAAATGGAGAAATGTCATGAAGGTAGCATTTGTAACAGGAGCCAATGGTGGCTTTGGAAAGCTTATCATTATAGAGCTATTAAAGGCAGGGTATCGTGTAATTGGAGCAATGAGAAATCAAGCTAATCAAAAAGAAATAATGGATATGGCTAGAGAAATTAATGTAAATCAACGGTTAGAAATAGTCGAGATGGACGTGACAGATGAGGAAAGAATTAAAGAAGTAAGCAAATGGATATCGGATCACTTCGGTCAGCTCGATGTTCTTATTAATAATGCAGGATACTCACAGGGCGGATTTACTTCTGATTTAACGATGGAGGAATGGGAAAATCAATATGATACGAATGTAATGGGTGTTATTCGAACGACATTCCACTTATTGCCCTTATTGAGAAAGTCAACACAAGGAAAAATAATTAATATGAGTAGTGTTAGTGGATATTTTGGATTTCCTGGAATGGGTCCTTATTGCTCTTCAAAATTCGCTTTAGAAGGTTATAGTGAAAGCTTGCGTATGGAACTTCTTCCAATGCGTATCTATGTATCTCTAGTAGAGCCTGCTTCATTTAAAACGGGTATTTGGGAGAAGGGATTAGAAGTAGGGGAGAGAATTGGTAATGATACGATAAAGAAAAATGCTTATGCATTTGCCAAACAATCCTATCAAAATGCAGGGGATCCAATAGAAGTAGCCAAGCTAGTACGGAGAATTTGTGAAGCAAATCGTCCAAAATTTCGCTACCAGGTTGGAAAAGGTGCAAAATCGCTATGGTTGATGAAGAAGTTTATTCCATGGACATGGATTGAGAAGACGGTAATGAGAAAGCTTAATAGATAAAAAGTCGCAGTGATGATGATATCCTGCGACTTTTGAATACGAAAAATTGTAAAGAGATCTATTTCACCTCATACTGTCCCATCATCCCAGCATCTTCATGTTCCAGAATGTGGCAATGGTACATAAATATCCCTTTGTGGTTGAAGGTTGTAATAATTCGCACCGTTTCACCTGGTTCTACCAAAATCGTGTCTTTCCAGCCGGTTTCATTTGCTGGAGGTGGGTTCCCATCACGGTCGATGACCTGGAATTGGACACCATGTAAATGGAATGGATGTGCCATACCACCCTGTACTCCGGTACGTTTATTACTTACTTCCCAAATTTCCGTATCGTTTAAATTTACAACTTCATCAATGACGCCCATATCCATTGATTTATCATTAATGGTTAGGGTCGATCCTACACCAGCCATAACCATTTCCCTGGTCACTACTGCATCAGCAGGATCAATAGTATCAATCTCAGTTAATTGCTCTGGGATTGGATACGCTTCTGATTCTGTATCCGTTACGGTGAACTTCATAACTTCTACTTCATCTTCTGAAATCGTTTTTCCTAGTTCAGAGACTGTATCTATTAGCGTAATTTCATCACCAGTCTCCAATGCAGAAAAATCTACTAATATTTCAGCACGCTCAGCAGGACTCAAGGTTAAGGAAGTCATTTCTACTGGCTTTTCTAAGAAACCACCATCACTAGCAATTTGGTAAAATTCTTGCCCATTATGAAGCTCAAAATGATAGGTTCGACCATTGGAACCATTGAGAAGGCGTAAACGAACCATTCCTTTTGGAACCTCTAAGTAAGGAGATATTGCGCCATTGACAAGGTAAGCATTTCCATATAGACCCATCATCATGTCATTCATTCCAGGGTCATACTGCATATTGCCACTAGCATCTAATTGCTTATCTTGAATAATTATTGGGAAATCATTTACCCCATAATCTTTAGGGATTGGAAGACTGTCCGATACGGCATCTTCAATGATAAATAACCCTGCTAGTCCTTCATAAACTTGTTTTGCTGTTGCGTGCATCCTATGCGGATGATACCAGAGTGTTGCTGCTGGTTGTTCAATCGTGAATTCCGGTTCCCATGTCTCCCCAGGTTTAATCCCTGAATGTGGACCACCGTCATTTTCCCCATCCACACGGAGCCCGTGCCAGTGAAGCGTAGTTGCTTCTCGTAAGTCATTCTTCATGACTACTTTAACACGATCTCCTTCATGAACTTTAATAACAGGTCCAAGAATGTTTCCATTGTATCCTAAGGTTTCAGACTCAATCCCATCAAGGATTTCCGTCACACCGTGCTGTGCGGTTAGATGGAATTCCGCTAAGTTCGGATCTGGATTGACATCCTCCAATAATGGGGGGATAGGTAAAGGCTTTGATTCTACTAAATTAGATAAATCACTTGGATTAGATGAAGATGTATCATCTTTCGATAGGTACAGAAGAAGTAAGGTAACACCAATCACTACTATCACGATTGCTGCTATGTAAACATAAGCTTTTTTCATTACAAAAATTCTCCAATCTTATCTATTAATGGATAGAGTACATGAGATTCAAACGTTGGGCGAAATAATAAAAGATGCTCGATAAACATAAAAATACGCGCGATACATACTAGAAGTCGCTCGAAAATACGTAAAACAAGCGTGAACCAGAGTAATAGTCGCCCGAGCAGAACTAATGCGAGCGCCCCAAAAAGAAATCGTGCACCATCTATAGAAACGCTTTCTTATAATAATGTTGGATAGAACTTAAAAAGAAATCACCTTCTATTTTAACTGGTAGAAAGGTATTTTTCGACTATAATCGTAAAATTGATTACCAATTTCCTAAGTGAAAGAAGTAACGGTTTATATTTTGTGACAAGTTCGTGAATTGGTGTTTAGCTGTGACATATGTCACAGCTAATAATAGATTGATTAGTTATGATAAGGGTGTAAGAAGAATTGCGCTTAGGAGGAATTAAAAATGAATAAAAAATTATTAATGGCATTACTATTTTCTATGATAATAGTTTTAACAGCATGTGGAGGAGGGGATACAGATTCTAAAGAAGATGATGCATCAACAGACTCATCCCAAAGTACGGAAGCAAATACACCAGATGCAAATAATGAAGTAAATCTAGTAGCAACCAATTTTAGCCTAGGTCAAGATGTATACACTGTAAAAGCAGGTGAAGAAGTAAAGGTTACCCTTACAAATGAAGAAGGTCATCACGGAATCTCTATTGATGAATTTGACGTTGAAATCCAAGGTGATGGGGAAGCAACATTTACACCAACTGAACCAGGAGAATATAAAATATATTGTAATATTATGTGTGGAACCGGCCATGATGAGATGGTAGCAACATTAATCGTACAATAATATCGTATTGTAGTTTTAGTAAAGAACACCCTAAACAGGATTAGAGTACCTGTATAGGGTGTTCTTTGTTCTTTGTCGATAAAACAAGTTAGAAGGGAAATTGTTTCGACATAACAAGTTCACAGACTATGCTTCATACGTAGATTCAATCATTAAGTATAGAATGTTAAGTCATTGATTGAAGTTGAAGATTAATAGAAAGATCAAACAAAAAAAGGTGATATACTATCACAGTAGTTCCCACCTTTTCATCCTTCTTATTTTAGTTCAAATTGAAGTAGGGATAAGCCACTTACGCGTAACTTTTGTCCTTCTATTAATTGAATGTCAACCATAGATTCAGGAGAAACGTCCAGAAACTCAAAAACTCTTGGTGGCTTTCCTTCCTCATAAACATGTAAATCTCCAAACCCATACTCGGGGGGATAAACTGAATATTCTCCTGCTTCAATATCTTTTCCAACTTCCCAAATACCTGTGGAAAGCTGATTCGAAAATTGTGTATCGACAGGGGTGATTATTGCCTCATTTATGCCATCTAGATGAACCGAATGCGAGCCATTTAAGTCTACCGTAACACTCTGAACCCCATACAAGGAATCAAAAACTTCACTTACCAAAAGCACATTGTCTTGATCATAAACCAGCACCCTTCCAGCTTGAGGAGCCATCACTTCCGACCATAATGGAGCAATCGAATATCTTCCTTCCTTAGGAATAATGTCTGGCATATCTTTTAGGACCGGGCTAATGATAATTTCTTCTGCTTCAGCATTACTACGGTCAATTGTATCGTAGATAGTATCACTAACTTCTCCAATAATTTCATCTTTTTCTTTGTCGATGATTTCATTATTTTCTTGATATCGTAATACCTTCTCCGAGGGTTGTTCACTACACCCTATTAAAACGAATAAACAAGTTATAAAACAGAGGAAAAGCATTCGTTTCATTATTTATTTCCCTCCTAAAAATCTAAAATTCATGATAGTATTTTTCATAGTATTCAGCGGTTCCAAGTGGTCCTATTGTAAGTTCTTTTCCTTTATAGGCAGACAGTTTTATAACCCATTCCTTCTGTTCTTCTTCCGTCATATTTTTAATCGGAATACAACATAGATGATTCGCGATAAAAAGATGATCCTCGGGTAATGTATAAGCTAAATTTTCATATTGATCAGGTGTTAAGTCAACCTTCAAGTACTCATCTGTAGTATCAGTTAAGACTTGTTGATGAATGATATCGCCACCCTTTAAATATAGGACACGGTCCGCATATAAATCGAGATTCGAAAGTAAATGGGAGGCAACAAAAATCAGCTTACCTTCTTGCTTCATATGCATTAATTTTTTGGATATGAGTGATACATTCGCCACGTCCAGTCCGTTCATCACCTCATCCATAAGCATGATTGGGGTATCCGCTGCAGCAATCATGGCAAAGCATAATCGTTGTCTCATTCCTAAAGAATAGGTTTTTACTTTCTTTTTAACATACCTCTCCATTTGTAGTTGTTCATAAATCTCTTTGACATGCTTCGTTGTACCTTTCCACATATTGGCATACAGCTTCATGTGATCAACACCAGATAATTCTTCAAATAAATCTCCCTGGTCCGGAAATGTAGCCAATTGTTTATGAATAGCTATTTCTTTTCCTTCCGTCTTGTATTGGAGATCTCCGTTAAACGTAACATTCCCTTTATTTGGTTTTAAGAAGTTTGATATGACGTTAAATAGGGTTGTTTTACCCGTACCGTTTGGAGCAACAAGTCCAATAATTTCTCCACTCTTGGCTTCTAGTGAAAGGTTCTCTAATACTACTTTGTCTTTATATTTAACTGTGATATTTTCCAGTTTTAACATGTCAATCCTCTTTTCTATTGCCATTTTTAAGGCGATCTTTTTAAATAAATGATTAGAATGCTTTTTCTAAAGGCATGTTTTTTGGCACGCGATGATAGGCAAACTTATTAATAGCATAAATAATGCTAATGATTACGATTGTTATGATTCCTAAGATGGCCATTGCATTCCAGTAATCAATGAAACTATTACCTAATTCCGTGGCAAGGTCACCGGAGAGAACCTTGTACATATCGATGAATTTTATCGGATGTAAAAAGCTTGCTTTCAATCCCGCCGCCATTGCAATATCAGGGAGGATAAATATCCCTAAACCAATGAGTATATTAGCGAATGCATTCTTAAATAGCATATTTAGTAAAATGGATAGTGATAATAGTAACAATGTAATTAGGGCAAGGCCTAAAAACATATAGAGGAGATATTGTCCAGTTGATACAGCGATATAATTACTATTCTTATAAACTAATATCGGAAAAGAAAAATCTCCTGCTTCAAATTTTCTAAGCATATAGATTGCTCCGAGAGAAAATCCAACTAGTAAAAACGTATAAATATGAACGAAATGGATCATGATTTTACTTGTAACTTTACCTATAAAGGATAAAGGAAAACCTTTCATGACGGATTGATGATTTCTTTCGTATAGGAGCATTTCACTTCCGCTGATTAGGACGATTACAAGAAATAATAGCCCTGAGAACATAGAAAGGGCATTTGTAATATAATGATTCGTTGAATAAGAGTCTGGCTCAATGGGTAGTTCATTGTCTTTAATATAATGTAATAATGCATCCTCTTTTAAAATATCTTCCTTTGGCACAATTAAATGATTAGGAATTCCAGCGTTCCCTATATCATGTACTTTAAGCCGTAACTGGTTAATTTCTAATCCATTTTCTATATATTGTTCACTATCATGACCGCTCCCAATAAACCACACTTGCATACCTAATAGTGATTGGATTTGCGTGTGATAATTGTATACTTCTGCAACCTCAGGTAGATCATGACGCAAAAGATCAAGGTGTTCGAAGACTGCATAGGATGTTTGTGTTTCTGTTCTTTTCTGATCATCTAATGGTTCTGGCTGATCTTGACTATAGTACATAAAGAATAAAACGAAAAAGGCAAGAAGGAATGCAGCTATAAACCAACTTTTTCGGTTCTGTAATAATAATTTTGTTTCAAAGAGGGTAAACTTCCAAAACATATCGACTATCCTTTCTGACTAATGACATCATGCCGCTTTGCGGTAAAAACGACGTTTGCTTACTATTCGAGATACTACAAAAAGACTAATTTCTAAGAATAGAATTGTACATAGTAACACTAGAATACCTTTTTCATACGTAATGGATTCCAAATGTACTAAATAGTATTTTTCACCTGAGATGACTCTACCAAAGTCAAAATACGTCAGTGGCAGATTACTTATTTCAATGCCAAAAAGATCCGTTAATGTTCTAGAGTAATAGATTCTTTCAGAGAACAAGATGAGCGTACTAACCATTAAAACAATCCATGCATTTTTAAAAAGTAGACTAAGTAATGCATTTAACCGGATAAATAGGTATATCAGTATCGGTATAATTCCAAGTGCTAGTAGTAGGAAATTGGCAATTGAAATCGAATCAAACTCGCTAAACCGATAACCGAAGTATTCATCCGTTTCAGAACTAGGTAGCGTAATTGGAACAGATAATTTAAAAGAGCCAAATCCACTTTGAATAGAAATTATCACTGCTGCTAAAAGTAATAATCCGAATAAAATTAATAATGTATAACCAAACGCTACAGCTGATTTAACATTGATTAAACGATACCAGCCAATAGGTAAACCTTGTAGTATAGTTCGGTGCTGTCTATCCTTCGCTAACATGTCACTACTAAAATAGATAGCACAAAATAGCACAATAAATGCGGTTGTACCAAGAAGAAAATTGGTAATGGTTTGTAATGCGGTTTTTTGCTCAATCGTCTCATAGGTAATCGGAATATTTGCATCTAGATAACCTTGGTAACGAAGGTCTGTTAAACTATAATTGCGGCTATCATCTAGTCCTGGATAAGGGGCATCCCCGATTAACATCCAATCTCTGCTAGCACTAGTGGTATTATAATCAAAGCCTTTCATTCTTAATTGGGTAAAGCGATTAAAGTTCTTATCTTCAAAGGCATTTACCATTCTGGATTGGACTTTTAAGGAATACATATAGCTTGCAAACGGGGATCCTGTCCTTTCACCATAGCCGGTACCTCCCCGATTAATCATTCCTTGGGTTATGGCTTCTAAGTTACTAATCTCCTTCTTCATTTCCTCTGCATTAAAAGAATCAGGAGTTTCTTGCGTTGGTAGAATTAAAAGTGCGTAGGTCAATATTAAACTGACAAGCGCGATTATAAATAATATGTTCTTTTTGTTTCTCAACATCATTTTGAATTCGTGAATCATCATTGATTTAGTCATTATTGATTACTCCTTTTAATGCGCTAAACATCGGATTGTTCTATTTTTGTGTAGAATTAGAATTTTATAAAAATTATTCTTGAATCTAATATTAAAAGTAATTGTTTGAAAATGCAAATAAAAATTTAATAAGCTTGTAATATTATAGGAATATTATGTAAGTAATTGTATTGGTATTCATAAAATCTAGGAGAAATAAAAAAGCCTACCTTTAAAATGGTAGACATCTCTATATTTGATGGCGACTAATTATTTAATTAATATTACATATTTCAAGTGGACAGTTTTCGCAGCCGATCTCCATTTTAAGGTAGTCCATATCTTTAATGAAGATTTTTCCTGACTTATCCATAGAAATAACATTTAGCTGTCGTAGCTTAACAAGCATTCTATTAATACTTTCACGTGTAGCGGCACAGAAGTTAGCTAATTCTTGGTTAGTAAGTACGACATCAATTAATATTCCGTCATCGTGCTTTAATCCATAGCTGTTTGCTAAGCGAATTAAAGTAGAATATAGTGCCCCCTTTTTCCCATTTAATAGCAGGTCTCTCAATTTGGATTGAAACTTACGCATTTGTGTGCTTGACCACTTCATATACTCAAGGGTTAGTTCGCTATTAGATAATAAAGCATTTTCTAATTCGTCTTTTCTAATTACTTCTACTTCACCTGTAGTTAGTACCTTACCACTTAGTAAATATTTAGGATCGTCACTAAAAAGGGATAGTTCACCGACCATATCACCATGATTACAAATACGCAGAATTAGTTCCTTCCCATCAGTAGTTAGTTTAGAAACCTGTAATAGTCCAGATTTAATAATAAATATTTCATTTGCTTGTAACCCTTCATGGAATAAAAAAGTGTCTTTATATATTTTTTTCGTCGTACTAATAGAGTCTAATAGATTTCTTAAATCTATTGAAATGGACAAATGTTTACCGCTTTTTGAATCCAACATGAGACTAGAAATCATCAAAAACATCCCCTTGATAAAGATGTGGTAAATTACATCTTTAGTGTAACACTAAATTTACTGCTGCTATTCCGAGACTCGTTACGATATTGTGAAAAAGCACATCGTGTTTTAAGGTATATCCATTATTATTTGTTTATTATCAGAATTCTGTTACTATTTTACTGTAGGGGTGAGGGAATGAACCATAATATATACTTAGTTAGACATGCACATTCAGTTTATACGCCAGATGAATTACATAGACCATTATCAGAAAGAGGGGAAACTGACACAAAAAGGGTTACACAAATACTAAAGGAAGAACATATAGATTATGTTTATTCCAGTCCGTATAAAAGAGCAATTCAAACGGTACAAGGAGTTGCTGATTTTTTACGTGTAAACGTATTGATAGAAGACCGTTTTAAAGAACGAAGGTTAGCAAAAAAACCAGTAGCTGATTTTACACATGCAATAACAAAGGTTTGGGAGAATGATAGCTTCTTTTTTAAAGGCGGTGAGTCAAATAAAATGGCTCAGCAAAGAGGGATACAAGGATTAATGAAGGTTATAGAAGATCATCCGGGAAAAAATATCGTAATTGGTACACATGGCAATATAATGGTATTGATGATGAATTATTTTAATGAAGCATATGGTTTTCAATTTTGGCAAGAGCTGGACATGCCTGATATATACAAACTAACATTTACTAATTCTAGGTTAATAGAGGTAACAAGATTATGGAAATAGGGCAGGTGTTAAGGTGAATCGAATAGTCGTTATCGGTTCTGGTGGATCAGGAAAATCGACATTAGCCCGTCGGTTAGGGCAGGTTCTTGATTTAAAGGTTTACCACTTAGATACGCTTTTTTGGAGACCTGGCTGGACTGGTACTTCAAAAGAGGAACAAAGAGAAGTGGAACATTGGACATAAGGTTCAACAGGGCTGACACGATCATTTTCCTAAATATTTCAAGATATATTTGTATGCTTCGTGTGCTTAAAAGAAGACTACAATATGCTAAGACATCACGTCCTGATATGGCAGAAGGATGTGAAGAAAAGTTAAGCATTGATTTTCTGAAATGGGTTTGGAAATATCCAAAGGATAAACGGCTAATGATCTTGGATAAATTAAACATATTATCCGGAGAGAAACAAGTCATCATTCTCAACTCAACAAAGAATGTAAAGAATTTTATAAATCAAGTGGAAATGGAGAAGTGAAATGGAAATAAGAAATTATCAATCCTCCGATGAACAAGGGTGGGTGAGGTGTCGTGTGCTTTCATTCTTGGACACCGCCTATTTTGATAATGTATTAAAGGAAAAAGAACAGTATGAAAATCCTGCTATTGAGCTAGTAGCAGTAGAAGACGGTCAAATAGTGGGAATATTAGATATCGAATACGAAATGCAAGAGGGGACAGTTTGTTCCCGGGGGACCGGATTAGGAGGGATGATATGGCATATTGCTGTTCATCCAGATTATCGTAGAAGGGCGATTGCTTCCGAGCTTATACGGCAAGGTGAAGAATTAGCGAAGAAGGAGAAGTTAAATCGATTTGAGGCCTGGACACGGGATGATAAGTGGGTTCATACTTGGTACGAGAAGTATGGGTTCCAACAAGTGGATTCCTATTTACATGTGTATCTAGAAGGAGAGAAAGAGTTAAAAGGGAACATTTCGAGTAGCTTTTTGAAGTTATATCCCGTTCAAACCTTCGCACATTATCTAGGAGATCAAAAGGATAGCATAAAAAAGCGCTTTAAGCGGGTACATGATTGTATCTGCTATGAAAAAACATTGAAGTAGAGTTTGGAGGTTATTTTCTACAGCATGATGGAGATAAAAAAAGCAAATAAAAGCCATGTATCAGGTATTGTAAAAGTATGTACGGAAGCTAATTGGGCTACCTATCGTAGCATATATAAGAAGGAATATATCGAGTCAATTATTGCTACGTATTATAATGATGAACGGATTTTAGAAGAAGTTTCGAGTTCATCTAAGGATTGGGGCGGGTATTTTGTTGCCTTAGATCAAGATGAAGTAGTTGGTGTAGCAGGTGGAGGTATGATTAGTGATTTGGATGCAGAGGTTTATGTATTGTACTTAGACCCTAATAGAAGGAATGAGGGGATTGGCAGTCTGCTTCTAAATGCTGTTACAGAACAACAAGAGGAGTATGGCGCAAGAATTCAGTGGGTGTCTGTCCAAAAGGGGAATAAGAAAGCTATACCTTTTTATGAAGCAAAAGGATTTAAAGTAGTAACAGAAGAAGAGTCTGATGGCTACCATTCACTACGTTATTCACGACAAATATAATGAGGAGAATTTAAATGGATCATTTTATTAAACGAGTTGGTACAACATATATACCAGTCCGGGATCCGGAACAGGCTTCAAAGTGGTATCAAGCTAAACTTGGTGCAAAGGAAAACTATTGTGATGAAAATAAGTCAATATTAGATTTTGCAAATCAAAGTTTTTTCCTTGTGAAGTCTATGAAAGGGGAAAAGGTTGGGTTTCAGGATTGGAATGGGAGAGAGCATTTCTCCTTAACCTTTGAAGTAGATGGGTTGGAACAATTAAACGCGTTTCATACCTTCTTAAAAGCCAATGATGTAAAAGTTGGAGAAATAGAGGACCGAGGACACTCTGGAAATAACTTTGTGTTTTATGATCAAGATGATAATATATTTGATGTATGGAGTGAACTCAGTCCGAGTTATAAAAAATAATAGATATACAGACCTCTCTATACGTATTTGGGGAGGTTTTTTGTATACGTAAAGGTAAGCTTCACGGACAACTTGTCATGTTATTTTCATATCAACCAAGTCATATACTACATATTTTCAGTTAAGCTATAGTAGAATAAGAATTGTAAGAAATATAAGGATTGAGGTGTACCAATGGGGTTACAAGTAACAGAAGATGCAGCGAAATGGTATATAGAAGAAATGGGTTTAGAAGAAGGTGATTATGTTCACTTTTTCCTTAAAATCTACGGTGGTATTAAAACGGAACATCCAAATTACTTTCTAGGAATCTCGGTTGGATTAGATGGGGAAATTGCAACGAAGCAAGAGGTAGGTGGGATTACCTTCTATTTCGGTGAGAAAGATGCTTGGTTTTTAGATGAATTTGATATGAAGGTAATAATGGGGGAAGATGAAGTAGAATATCAATTCACGGCAAAATAGACAAGAAATAAGTTAATCTTTCATGGACATAATAATTCTTGAACATATTTTGAGGAGGATTAGGATGTCAGAAGAGAATAAAAATAAAAATCGAGATACTGGTAGACAGAAGAACCATGGTATTAAATATAATACCGAACCAGAACGAAACGGAAAACAGGATGTCGAAATAGCTAGTGATAGTGAATTCTTAACTCTAGATGGGAAGAAAAACAAACGTAAAAGAGATAATGGCTAATTTCCTAATGGAGCTTGTTCCAATGTTACCTGGACAAGCTCCATTACTAATTTCGGAAATTATATTTGTGTGATTATTCACAAACAGATATAATGGGGGAAGAGAAACTGTTTCAAAGGAGAAAAAAACATGAAAATTGGTATAGACAAAATTGGTTTTTATGCACCACATATTTATGTAGATATGGAGAAATTAGCTGAAGCAAGGGATATAGAGCCAGCTAAGTTTACGGTTGGAATTGGACAAAGTCAAATGGCTGTTGCACCAATTACTCAAGATTCTGTTACACTAGCTGCAAATGCAGCACTTGAAATAATAGATGACGAGGATAGAGAGAAAATAGATTTTGTTATTTTTGGATCTGAGTCAGGGATTGATCATTCTAAATCTGGTGCAGTGTATGTCCACCAGTTATTAGGACTACAACCTCAAGCCCGTGCAGTAGAAGTGAAGCAAGCTTGCTATGGAGCTACTGCTGGGATTCAAATGGCCAAAGGGCACATTGCCTTAAATCCAGAAAGTAAAGTGTTAGTATTAGGTTCTGATATTGCACGATATGGTTTAAATACGGCAGGAGAATCCACACAAGGTGCTGGCGCCGTAGCGATGATTATTAGTGCTAACCCTCGTATTATGGAACTTGAGAATCATAATGTGTATTTAACAAATGATATTATGGATTTCTGGAGACCTATATATTCAGATAAGGCATTTGTAGATGGGAAATTCTCCAATGAACAGTATATTTTGTTCTTTAATAAAGTATGGGAAGCGTTTAAATCAAAATCAGGTTTGAATCTTTCTGATATGGAAGCAATTTGCTATCATTTACCATATACAAAAATGGGCTTAAAGGCGTTACGAACTGTTATTGATGAAGCCCCTGTAGAAGTAAGAGAACGTTTATTAGAAAACTACCAAATAAGCACACAGTATAACCGTAATGTTGGAAACATTTATACTGGATCATTATATTTAAGCTTACTTTCTTTACTGGAAAATAAGGAAGATTTAAAAGAAGGCGTACGGATTGGAATGTTTAGCTATGGTTCAGGTGCAGTAGGAGAATTTTTCACTGGTGTTCTTCAACCAAATTATCGAGAGCACCTTCACATTGAAAGCCATCAACGTTTATTCGATACACGTAAGGAAGTTACTATTGAGGAGTATGAGGCTATATTTGAGGAAACATTACCACGAGATGGAGCAGATATCGAATTAAATATTGAACAGGATCCTGCTAGCATCGTGTTAAGTGGAACAGTTGATAATAAAAGGCAGTATGTAAATAAAAATAGTTAAAAAGAAAAAGAACTCTAGCATTGCCTGGAGTTCTTTTATAATGTGCAAAATGGTATGATGTATTTGTTTCAGTGGAAAATATAATTATTCAAATTATAAAGAGGATGATTTTTTCATGAAAATCAAAATGGAAATGATTTATAAGGCGCCAACGGGAACAGAGACTTGCTTTTACTCGGATGAAATGAATCCTGAAAAAGCGCTCTTACTAGCAAAGGACCTTGAAAAAACAGGTCGGGTAAAGGAGCTAATTTTCTATGATAATTATGATACCACGTGGATGTATAAAGAATTGAAGAAATATGTAGAGAGTGTTGATTCTGAACCACATAACGTGGTGGTCTTTTTTGATGGCGGGTTTGATTTGGAAACCAAAAGATCTGGTTTAGGTTGTGTCATATATTATGAACAAGACGGGAAACAATATCGTATTAGAAAAAATGCTTTAGTAGAAGAGCTGAATACAAATGGTGAAGCAGAATATGCCTCGCTTTATTTTGCAATTGGAGAATTAGAGTTGCTTGGTGTTCATCACTTACCAGTAACATTTACAGGAGATTCACAAGGCGTTATGAATCAATTAAAAGATGAATGGCCGTGCTATGAGGAAGAATTATTACGCTGGATAGAACGAATCGAGAAAAAGCTTGAACAGTTGGGGATTACACCTGACTACAAGTTAATTCCTAGGAAAAAGAACCGTGAAGCAGACCATTTAGCCACGCAAGCAATTAATGGAATTGAAATAGCAAGCAACAGTGAACTGACTTAACCTATTCCATTAGCAGGATTAGCATTTTAAAATAAGCATCTGATTAGATGTTTATTTTAAAAATTTATAAAAGTGACAATACAATGAATGTTATCAGAATGATAGTTCATTTCTTGAACATTATATTATAATAAAATGGAAAGCTCCCATTCGTAAACTACTCAAGTCAATCATGATTAACCCTAAAAATGTAAGCGCTTAAAACGAAGGGGATAAATAAAAAAATGGAGGGGTAGTCATGAGTTCGAATAAGATGGTTGCTATTGTTACGGGTGGTGCATCAGGAATAGGAAAGGCAATTTGTATGGAACTAGTAGAAAATGATGTGTATGTGATTATCGTAGATATTAATGAATCGGAAGGGAATAAATTAGAAAAGGAACTGAACGAAGATAGGAATCGATCCAGATTTGTAAAGGTTGATGTAACCAGCTATTCAAGTGTTCACGAATGTATTCATGCAGTATATGCAGAATTTGGAAGGTTAGATTATTTATTTAACAATGCAGGTATTGCAATGTACGGTGAACTAGATGAAATGTCTATTACCGATTGGGAAGATATCATAGATATTAATGTGTGGGGAGTGGTATATGGAACACAGATTGGCTATTCTATTATGAAAAAGCAAGGATTCGGCTACCTTGTTAATACTGCTTCTGCTGCGGGACTTGGCCCATCCCCAATCTCATCCGCTTATGCTACTACAAAACATGCTATTGTAGGGCTTACTACATCCCTCCATTATGAAGCAAAAGAATTTGGTGTTAACGTTACTACTCTTTGTCCTACCTTTGTTGATACTCCAATCTTTGATAAAGCTAAATCCTTTAATATTAATAAATCTATCATGAAGAAACAGTTAGATAAGCAGAAATTGATGTCACCGAATAAGTTGGCGAAGATCACATTGAACGGAGTTCATAAAAATAAGCCAGTCGTGTGTCCAATGCCACTTCGGAATACAATGGATATCATTTTTACGATTTTCCCACCATTACACAATAGGTTAATGGATGCTGTATGTAAAGTGAGTAGGAAGGCTAAAGCCACAGAATAAAACAGTTTACAATTAACGGATAGTAATTGAGAGTGGTTTAAGGTAGAATGTATGGTAGAAATTTATGGGAGATTAGTTATGACAAATCAATATTTAGCTCTTGAAGAAATTCAAGAAAAATGTAATCAGTTAACAAATGAATATGAAGTAGATGAAGAAAAGTTTTATTCTATTGTGGAGAAATGGGCAGAAAAGGACGTTCAATTAGAACAAAAGCTTCTATCTAGTTTTACTGAATTACTAGATGTTGTAAGTTCTGAGATTACTAATATGGAGAAGCATGTTGGATTAGCCCCTACATGTCGATTAGGCTGTTCATTTTGTTGTTATTTTCCAATTATTATTAATGAAATGGAAGCCAAATTTATGAAGCAGGCAATAGAGAATTTTCCAGCAGAGCGAAAAAAAGCAATTCGCAATCATCTCATCCATTATTATGACAAATATGGGGACCAAATAAGTGAAAATAATAAGCTTGATTTTGCGAATGATGCTGATTTTAAATTGAAGTATCGTAAATCACTAACACCATGTCCAATGTTGAATACGGAAACTAATCAATGTATAGCCTATGAAATTAGACCGATTCCTTGTCGGACATATATGAATTATACTAACCCTACTGTATGTAAAACGAATCTTATGCCGAAAGAAACCATTAGTTTTGAGTTCCTCTATTCTGAATACATGGGGGCCTTAAATGAATTCCTCCAGTTCTTGTATGAAGAAGGGGATACAGGCTTTGTTCAGTATCCAGATGATTTATATAAGCAGGATTATTTGACGAATTGGATGAAGGATCTTATCAATCTGTCTTAAGTGAGCATGGGTAGACAGGAAGCGACTATTCCAAGCTGATAGACTACTAGTAGGGAAGGGAGTAGGGATTATGGAGAGGCTACAAAGAATGGTTGAAAGTATTGCGTATATAGAGGATAATCTTGAAGCCGAACTAGTCATGGAAGATATCGCAAGGATAGCTTATATGTCTAAGTTTCATTTTCAGCGCATGTTTACAATGCTGACTGGATTTACTGTAAGTGAATATATTCGAAATAGACGTATTACGAAAGCGGCTCAAGAGCTTATAAATTCTAATGCTAGAGTGATTGATATTGCTTTGAAGTACGGGTATGAAAGTCCTGAAGCTTTTACAAAAGCATTCCGAGGTATACATGGTATTAGTCCCTCTATGGCTAAGAAGAATAGCCATTCTTTAAAGGCCTATCCTAAGCTTTCTTTCCATATTCAGATAAAGGGAGATGTCGAGATGGAGTATAAGATTGTTGAAAAAGAGGCATTTACGGTAGTGGGAAAAAGTATTAATACAACGACAATAGGAGGAGATAATCATCGTGCTATTGCTGCATTTTGGGAAGAATCAAATTCAAATGGATTTTCCGAGGAGCTTGCAAAAAACTGTGGAGAGTTAGGTTTGTTAGGCATTTGTCTCGACTTCGATCATCAATTGGAAAACATGACCTACTTGATAGCTGCTGAAAAGAATATTGAGGTGGTTCCAACTGATTGGATAGAAAGAGAGATTTCAAGTGCAACTTGGGCAGTGTTCCCCGTTCATGGTGCGATGCCAGATGCAATGCCAAAAGTTTGGCAAAGAATATTTACAGAATGGTTCCCTTCAACAGGTTATGAACATTCCGGTGGACCGGAGATGGAAGTTTATCTAAGTAATGGGGACCCATCCTCAGACAAGTATTATAGTGAAATATGGATTCCGATTAAAAAGAAATAAATGAAAAGAGTATGTCACCAAGTAAAGTTTGGTGACATACTCCTTGTTTAATTTAATGCTTCTTGTATGAAGATACATGGTGTTCCCTTTGTTAAAATGGTTAACGAATGCATTGCTCTGGTGCAAGCAGTGTAAAACAGTGTTCTATCCAATTCCTGGTCATAATGCTCCTTTGAAGCATCCGGAATAATTACAGCATCAAATTCTATTCCTTTTGCTAAATAAACCGGTACTACTACGATACCTTTTTCGAACGAATAAGTATCTTCTTTAATTTGTTTCAGTGAGACTTTATCCTTTAACATCTCATATAATTCATTACTTTCTTTTAGCGTTTTACAGATGACAGCAATGGTCTCATAGTTTTTTGCCTTCAAGTCTTGTATGAGTTTTTTCAAATTTGTTGATACATCACCTTGACTTTCTATGATCTGAGGTGGTTCTCCATCTCTTTCAAATGGCTCAATCATATCGCCGCCAGGAGCGAATTTTTTCGTGAACTCAACAATTTGCTTAGTGGAACGATAGCTTTTCGTAAGGACAATCCGTTCGTGATTTTCGGAGATATACTCTGGAACTAAAGGATTTTCTGTCGAAGCATAAGTGTATATAGCTTGATTAATATCTCCTAATAGGGTCATTCGCGTATATGGGAAAATTTCTTTCATGTACGAGAACTGGAAAGCGGAGTAATCTTGTGCCTCATCAATAAATAAGTGGCGGATTGACCTATTTTCCTTATCTCCTAACAGCTTTCCTCGGAAATAACGATATGGTGTAGCATCCTCCCACGTTAAATGTTTATTCGTTAGGTATTGCTTTGTTAATTCCTTTATTTTGTCCCAATTATCTGGAAGAAAGCTTGTTGTCCAATTCATAAACAGCTGCTGGTATGTTGTTAGTGTATTAACAAAAGCATACTTTTTAATTTGCTTTTTCACTCCTGCAAATTGCTTCTTCACAACAATATTTCGTAATATATCCTCTTCTATGCTAGGATCATCTTCATCAACGCGTTGATTCCCATAGTAAGCTTGTAGGTATTCTTCCTTATCCAGTAACTCAATTTGTTCTAATACCCAATCCTTCGATTTTTCTTTCTGTTGATGAATTTTGATCTCTTGAAGGAGCCATTTAGCTACTAGTTCCATTTTATTCGGAATGGATATCGATTCATCTAGTGAATAAAAGTAGTCTGCTATAGACTCTTTAGAGATTAAAATGTCACCACGAAATGTTATATTCCGGAATTGAATCCCCCTGGATGTTAGGGAAGAAAGATATTCATCTATTAATGTCTTATATGCGATACTCGATTTGAGTTTCATATTGACCTGTCTGATGGATAATTCTGCTGTATCTTTATCCGTTAGCATAAATTCCATTTGTTCAAAAGGCGATTCAATCTTAATATCTTTTTCGATACCATCACGTAAAAAGTCATAAAAAGTAGTCTGACTAATATTGGTTTCACCTAATTCTGGTAATACATTGGCAATGTAACTTGAGAAGAGGGGGTTTGGTGAAAATAATAATAAGTTCTCGTTATTAAGACTGTCCCTAAACCGATATAATAGGTAAGCAATACGCTGTAGGACAGCAGAAGTTTTTCCACTTCCTGCTACACCTTGCACAATTAGTAATTTACTATGCTCATTCCGAATGATTTTATTTTGTTCTCTTTGGATCGTAGCAACGATGCTTTTCATTGTGGTACTTGCGTTGTTACCTAAAGCTGCTTGAAGTAAGCTATCCCCAATTGTTACCCCTGTATCAAACATTCCTTTAATCTTACTCTGCCTTATGATGAATTGCCGCTTTAACGATATTTCTCCTTCAATCGTATCATCCATTGTCTCATAATAAGCTGCACCAGGTGAGAAATCATAATATAGACTAGAAATAGGGGCACGCCAATCGTAAATAAGGAACTCTTCATCATCCAGGTCCATGAGGGAAGCGATACCGATATATATTTTCTCCTTTTTACCTCCTGGCTTTTCAGAGAAATCAATTCGTCCAAAATATGGCGATTCTTTGAGTAACCTTAACGTCTTAAGTTCTTTACCGATAGAGCCATGGGATCTTTCTCGTTCAGCTAATAACTCAGCTTGTTGTTTTAAACTGGCTTGCGTTTCAATTACATCGTCCGGCTCATCTAAATTCACGGTTACATCTTCCCAGAAGTTCTTCCGTAAATCAACGATGCTTTCTTTAAGACCACCCGCTTTGGAAAATAACTTTTCTTCCTTGATGTTGATTTCTTGAACGACCTTATCTACCCGATTTTGCTCTTTCTGTCTTTCTGCGTCGTGACTCATTCCATCAACCCCATTTCTTCTTTTTTCTATTATTGTTGACTTTCCATAATTGTGATGTTATAATATAATTGGATATATATTTAACTAAATATGGAAAAATAGACACTTTTTTAGTATAGCACATGTATATTACTTAATCAACGCTTTTTCCTAATGGAAGGACTGGATTCATATTCTTTCCTTTCATTAGGAAAAAGCGTTTTTGCTTTTACCGAGTTATTTCTAATCTTCCGTCCTTAATGTTACTGTTTTCTTGATAACTACCGACAGGAAATATAAATGTCCATGGCATACTGGTTTTAGCTTTCACTAGCAGATTAGGTATAGTAAACGTATGCTCCGCTAATGTTATATCATGTAGCTTTAGGGATAGCTTTTCTTGATTAAAGGTATAATCGGATTCTGTAGTATTATGCACAATTACGATGACAAGTAATTCTCTTTTATAATTCCAATCAATCCTTAAGGGTGTGAACTGAATTGGATCGGCTGTCAATGCTGCTTTTTTAAAGGTTTCCTCAACTAAGGTTCTGTCCTGTTGAGAAATTGTTTTGTTCCACGCTGACTCATATTGAAGTGTCTGCATCTATTTATTCTCCTTTTTATCGGTATATTCATCCAGGGTAATTTGCTTGATCATAACCTTATTCATTTATCTTATAGAAAAGGATGAAGTTTGAAAAGAAGAAAGGTAGTTTAGTTTTCATACTGAACAATATTATTTATATTCCAGTTCGTTTAATGTTTCTCGAAAAATTTGGTTTAATCGCTCGGTTACATCTATACGATTAACATTTAAAGATGCTTTTGTTGATTCTATTCGGCTCATTTCATTTTGTGTGAATTGTAGGATAGCCGTAGTTTGTAACGTTTCATCTAAATTGCCTTGCCTTTTATTGTTTAGCAATGTCTGTATCAGGATTTTTATGTCATCCTCTATAATGAACTCATCAACTAGTTGTTGAAAGTTAACAGGAGGGAAGACTTGATACTTCTCTATCCATTTCATGGCAAGTATGGGGCGTACTATATTCAGGAGGTTCTTTATATTCACTTCGGTTTCTTTGTTTGCTTTAGAATAATTTTTTCTTGCCATATTAAAGTAATGTAGAATACAAGATTTTGGATTAAAAGCTAAAGGTAAAATATCTCTAACGGGATTAATGGTGGGATAAAATTGAAAGTAACGAATTGGAGAATATATCCATTCGTAGAGAGTAGGGTTTGATTTGCGAATCAGTCTTAATGCCTTTGTAAGCTCCCAACCACTCAATTCTATATTATGTACTTTTCCCTCCAAGACATCAAGTTTCTTTCCAGTTCCAATTGGGTCAATACTTAAGTAGTAGTTAGTTGGATGGACATATATAAAGCGGACATCATAATCACTCATTTCTGACTCTATTCCCCATGCACGACTTCCTCCTTCGCATGCATATATGGTTTTTATTTGGTGCTCTTCTTCTAGCTGTTTCAGTAGTGTCCATATTTTTTCTTGCATATTTAATCCTCCATCTAAGAAATTGGTACAATCAAAATGGTTGTAAATATAGTAGAAACTAGGCAAACTAAGTTAGAAGATATTTTAATTAATGGAGGGTTTACTATGGAAATGAACATTAAATGGAATGATAAAATGTCCTTCACAGGATTTACTCCATCTGGTCACGAGATTCAAATGGATGCTGCAGAAACTGTCGGTGGAGAAAATAAAGGTCCAAGGCCAACTGAGTTATTATTAAGCGCTGTTGCTGGGTGTACAGGAATTGATATTATTTCCATTTTGAATAAAATGCGATTAAATCCAACTTCCTTTCAAATGAATGTTACGGGAGACCGTGCAGAGGAGCATCCGAAAAAATTTACTAAAGTAAATATTCACTATTCACTGGAAGGTGATCTTCCTGAGGATAAAGTAATAAGAGCAATAGAATTATCAAAAGATAAATATTGTTCGGTGTCTCATTCCTTAAGTGCAGAAATCACGGTTAGTTATTCTATTAATGGTGTACAAGGAGAGAAAATTATATAAATATTCGTTGGTTGGGACCAACTGTTTCAAGCAATGAATCATCTGTACTAGTGTTTATAGATCTAGGGTGCTCCGGATATATTTGGTATGGTTTCGCCCCGTAACAGGAATAGAAAGTCATCGAGGGCGATAATTTGTTTTAGGTAGCTAGTTGATTCCGTGAGAGGGTCCAATACTATCCTAAAGTGAGGAATCTAATGTACATCCGGAGCTCTTTAGCATTCGATGTGTTTATTCTGTTTATACGTTTTTTTCTTTATATAACCGTATTAATTTACGAATAATGATAAAATTATAATAGATAACCAAATATACAATAGGATAAGTTAGCGCAGAATACAGGAGCTTCCAAGAATTATAATAAAACGTTCCTACTTGTACACTTATATATTCGTATATAAGTGCAAAAATCGTCCATGCTATGATATAACCTACTTTTACTATATGCCGTTTATCATATGGAAAATAATTAAGGAATATCATCGTAAATAAAGGATATATACCAAAAACAATCCATAATGTACGATAATCTACCCCCTCATTAAAATAACCATATAGGTTATATTTGAATTCCAACAGGATATCAGTTAATAATTGAAAAACGATGGAAAACAAAGATACCGTATACATTTCGATATAGGAAATTTTTTTAGGCATCAGAATGAATATTGCTAGAGCAATAATGATAGAAGTAATGATAAATAACATGTTTGAACTCCTTAGTTGAAGTTAATGTTATTGTGATTCGATAGAGCATAATTATACTTATATCCATATAATAGTTAATGACCGTAACGGAGATTTAAATCATCACATTCCGATTTAAAAAGTTTGTCAAACGAAAAACCGCCCTTTACACGCTACTCGTATTGACTTTTTTGAAAATTACTGTATAATGAATGACAATCAGTCATTTTTCGTGGAGGAAGTCAATGGATAATAAGAAAGAGCGAATTATACATGCAGCAATGGACGTTTTTACAGAAAAAGGATTAGAAAAAACCAAAGTATCCGATATTGTTAAAAAAGCCGGTATTGCCCAAGGCACCTTCTACATTTATTTTTCTTCCAAATTATCTGTTGTCCCATCTATTGCAGAAGTTATGGTGGAAAAAACGCTGAGTGAAATTATTAAAAAGGTGAATAAAAATGATCCTTTCTCTGAGCAAATGAAAGATGTAATTGATGTTGCCTTTTCCGTTACGAAAGAATATCGACAAATATTCGCACTCGTATATGCTGGTTTAGCTTCGACGGACTATCTACAAGAGTGGGAAGCACTATATTCACAATACTATTCCTGGATGAGTAGATTTCTTGGAGAAGCAAAAGAGGCAGGAACCTTACGTCAAAATTTAGATCCGGACCAAACGGCGGTATTACTTATCGATCTTATAGAATCTGCTGCTGAGCAAACATTTCTTTATTCTCACGGGGATAAGGATATGGAAGCAATTAAGAAAAAAGAAGTGTGGGAGTTTTCTATGTATGGTCTAGGAGTAAAGATTGAACAGAACAATTAAATGCCAATATGCCACTAATTAGAATGATGCTAGTTGATGGTTTTATGGAAAGCTTATAGATTATTTCCTTTTTTATGAAGGGAATTTTCTTTTAAAGAAAAAATGACTGAATGTCAGTCACGGGATGATGGAGAGTGTTAAAATGAATAAATCTTGGATTTATGTTGGATTAACGAGCTTATCTGAGTTGGTTTGGATTTATGGGTTTAATACGGCATCGACTTGGTGGCATTGGACATTGATTGTTGCATTTATACTATTAGATTTACACTTTTTGGCAAAAGCTTGTGAGGGACTACCCACAGGCACGGTTTATGCAATTTTTGCAGGATTTGGGACGGTTGGAACATTTTTGATGGACATTTTCATCTTTGAGGAACAGATTAGTATATCTAAAGTCTTCTTTATTCTTCTCATTATTGCAGGGGTCATAGGCTTAAAATTATCGGATGATAAAAAAGATACGAAGGGAGTGCTAGAATAATGGGCTGGATATATATTATATTAGCTGCAGTTAATGAGTTAATTGGTGTTTGGGGATTGAATCGATTCAGTCAAAAAAGAAATGTCGCCAATGCAGTTCTTTATGCAGGTGGTCTTGGTCTCTCTTTCGCATTCATTTATGCTTCATTTAACTATCTTCCTACCAGTATTGCTTATGCAACTTGGACTGGTGTTGGAACGGGAGGCGTCGTTTTAATGAATATGCTTTTCTTTGGAGAATCTAAAAGCTTGATACGAATCGTAAGCTTATTGGCGATTATTATCGGTGTTACGGGTTTAAAAGTCCTTTAGAAAAAGGATGCCTGTCATATCCCATGTTCAGAATGAATATGAGATGTGACAGGCATCTTTTTTGCAGTATAATCCTAATTGTATGGGAGACTATTGAACCATTTTCTGTGTATGTAAATTTTATTGGTTCGCCTAGTATAATTTTTTGCTTGTTATTCGTTGAAATAATGAATAGGGGGGATGAGATGTCTTCAATAGAAGAACAAACATTACAATTTACGAAAAAATCAAGAGAATTAAGAGAGGAGTTTAGTGAACTTATTCTTAGCTTTCGGGAGGATTTATGGAATTATTGCCGGTATATAACTGGCTCTCCTTGGGATGGAGAGGATTTATTTCAGGAGACATTGATTAAAGCATTTGGTGGATTTTATCAGGTGTGGCATCCAGAAAATCCTAAATCCTATTTATTTAGAATGGCAACTAATACGTGGATAGATCAATGTCGTAGAGAAAAGCGAATTGTCGGGACATTGGAGGACGTAGCAGATCCAAGCGAAGAATTTTCGGATAACCTAGAGATAGAGGCCGCATTAAATTATTTAGTAAACTTATTTACTCCTAGACAGGTTGCGGTATTTTTACTTGTAAAAGTATTTAAATTCAAAGCGGAAGAAGTAGCTAGTATCGTCAAGACAACAAAGGGTGCTATATACTCCGCTATAAGAAGAATGGAAGCTAGATTAAGGAAGGAAGACTTTTCAACAAAAGGTGATGAAAAGAATAAAAATCAAGTTATGAAACACAATCCAGTTATTAGCGCTTATATTAACGCCTTAAATAACGGTGATTTAAAAGCAATGTTTAAATTAGTAAGTGATGATTTGCATCACGAAGCATCCTTAGGGTTTCAAGAGTTCAATAAGGATACGATGCGAAAAGGTTCTATGCTACATGGTTTACCACCATACAGAGCAGAGGAGCATTGGTTATGGGGAAAACGGGTTATTGTAAAGATTGTAGAGGATGATAATGGGCCCTTCATTCATGACATTCAATATCATGAAATAGAAAATGATACGATTGTTTATCATCGTAGTTATTATTTCAGAAAAGAATTTATTGTGGCAGCAGCAAAGGAACTTGGTATGGAACCACAATTAGAAAAGTTCCCAATAGGATGGGAGAAAAAATAGTGTTGATTTGGTAACAGATATTGAGGAAGGTCATTACGTTATTAAAGGATTAAGGTGGAAATTTAGTAGTGGTTTGTCCATATGATAAAATCAGGTATTTGTGAAGGAAGATATCACAGAATACCTGATTTTGTCTATTTTGCAAAACGATGGTTACCTATTGTTATCGTAGTTTCGCGGGTTGTAATCCAATTACTGGTAGATGTTTTAGGATTGTAAAAATAAATAGAACCATTACCTTGTCCACGGAATGCGATAGCTTCATTTACTGCTTTCATGTCCTCTGATGTGTAGGTTGTGTTAATCTGACCGTTTTGAACTGGGGTAAATGCATAATGGCCGCCAGCAGAACGCTCATAGATTACATCTCTTATTGTGTTCGGAAATTCCTGATGGTCAACACGGTTCAAAATAACAGTTGCTACTGCTACTTTTCCTGCATATGGCTCACCCTTTGCCTCTGCATGAACTAGCTTGGCCATCAGTTGTTTGTCAGCCTGAGATATTGTATCCGGTACTTGAATGGTGTCGCCAATGAATAATTGATTACCAGATTGATTGTTTGCTATTTGCAGATTGGCTACAGTGGTACCATATTTTTGGGCAATAGACCAATAGGAATCACCTTTTTGAACCGTGTATGGAGTAGCACCAGCTAGTGTAGGAACTGCTATTATAGAGAGCGATAAAGTTGCTGTAATTAGAAGCTTTTTCAGTTTATTCATCATGTGAACCTCCTAGTTGTATTGGCTATCTACGAGATTACTAGATGTAACATCATTTTTCAGTAGTAAAAAATGGTAATCGTATTTATGAATGGTTAAAGTTAGAAGGGAAAAGGTATTGCGACACTAGTGGAATTATTTGCCTAATGTGTAATGGTCCTAAAAAGTGGTATGTTTACCATTAGAAGGCAGGAACATTACAGTTATTTCAGAATGATGACGTTGTTCGTCAGTTATGCAAGGTGGGGACAAAGTTTGCTATGCTAATAGACGTCTATGAGTTTTTTCTAAGGAAGGAAAATATATCGTGAGTAAATGGTTTCTAGTAAATAGCATATTTTTTGTGGTAGTGGTATGGAAAGTACTTGGCCACTATTCATACCCTAAGGTAGGGGTACATATTTGGTTCGGGATAATAGGGGCTATTCTCATCCTCTATAATTGGACAAGACATGCTGTGTTTAAAACGATTCGAAATGTCCAAAGTAGAAGGACAAAAATAAGGCTAGCGAATATTTCTAAACGAGTAGTCACAATCCATCGATGGACAGGAAATATTGCATTTGGTTTGTTATCAATCCATGCCTTCTTGGTTATTTCTCGTTACGGATTTTCATTACAGCATACTAAAATGGTTGTCGGATTGATCGCATTGGCTATCTTGGCTATTCAAGTTTTAACTGGATGGTTACGCTTGTTTAAACCAACAATTCAACTTAGATTTTTTCACTTATATACAGGTATGGTTCTTTTTTTTCTTATATGGATTCACATCCTCCTTTAACAGTATTTAAAATAAAATAAAAAGAACCGTTTTCCCATTGCTTTGGATTTCGGTTCTTGTGTTTGGTGCGGTATAAGTAGTCTTTTTTTGTCTTTGTTTTTCTTGTTCTTAAATCAAGATGCACAAAAGGGCTGCGGTTAATTTCTGGATTCAGTCTTCCTTCGCGAATTTGCTTTTCGCGTTTTTTTAATGCTTTTGACTTACCCATATTATCACTCCTAATTCAGTAGTAAGTAAATTATATAGGAAATAATACAAATAAGAAATAAAAAAGTAGAAAGCT
This sequence comes from Ornithinibacillus liuyingii, assembly GCF_055550225.1. Classification (NCBI taxonomy): domain Bacteria; kingdom Bacillati; phylum Bacillota; class Bacilli; order Caryophanales; family Bacillaceae; genus Ornithinibacillus; species Ornithinibacillus liuyingii. Next base: position 43,070 of record NZ_JBPWOS010000001.1, read on the forward strand.
TTTATCCTTCCTACTAAAAACCAACTCGGCCCGTGCTTGGCTCTGATATCCAATCTTGTTTTTGTGCTTTCCTAGTATTTTCTTGTAAATCATTGATAATTTTATCAATGTTTACATGATTATTATAATGCGATTCTAAGGCAATCGACATATAAATTTCATTTAGTTGTGAAATAGACAGACCTTTTGTCTTTTGTACTAATTCTTCGATAGCGGAATTAGTAAGAAATTCGCCAATTCCTTTTTTATTTACAATGTACTCCCTTCTTAGTACCTCATCTGGTTGCTTTATTTCATATGCCCGGTCGAAGCGTCCAGCACGATTAATTAATGCAGGGTCTATTTTTTCAGGGTAGTTAGTTGTTCCGATTAAAAATATACCTTCCTTAGTCGTTGCTCCATCTAATGTATTCAAAAAGACCGAACGAGCTTCAGTTGGCATAGAATCGATATCCTCAATTACGAGAACCATAGGTGCAAGCCTTAACACTTTAGAGAAAATTTCTCTTATGGAATAACTCGAGGTGTATTCGGTAATTTGCCAATACACTATTGGAGCTGACACACTTCCAGCGATGGATTTCACTAAAGTTGTCTTTCCATTTCCTGGACTACCATATAATAAAATGCCTCTTTTATAAGGTATGTTATATTGTTTAAAGAATTGGCCACTATTGAGGAAAAATTCATCAATTGAGCGGAATATATCGGATTTAAGACTCTCCTCTAATAAAACATCCTCTCGATCAATTTGATGTGTAATTTTTTCCTTAGAACGGATAAGGCCATCTTCTGTATCGGTATAAATTGTAATTCCATTTAACATATAATTCTTTTCCATATTTTCAAAATAAGAAACAAATTCTAGAATTTGGTCATCACTTTTGGCAAATAATAAGTTCTCATTATATGGATGATGGAATGTGTAGATTGGAATGGTTACTAGTGCAACTTCAAACTGTGAAAAGTAAAAAATATTATTTAATGTAGAGTACCTGACTGTATGTTTGCCTCTTTCCTTCATAACTAAGTCAGATAATCCAACAGAATCATAAACATGTGCAATGATTTCAATATCATTTGGATGGCGAAGAAGAATTTCTTGAATAACATCACTGGAGTCGGCAAATCTCTCAGAATCCGTATTATAAAGCATAAAGCCGTCACCTTTATGTTCAGTTAGATAATCAATTATCTTATTAATTACACTTGCGTATGTAAAATAATTCGTATTTTCTTTACTATGCTCATCCAAATAATGTATTAGTGTGTTAATTTTTTTCATTGACAAATCCTTTCTATCGTTTTAGTTATGGTAAAATTATACTATAGTGCCATTATTTTTACTAACAAAATTAGTAAGGTAATTTCGAGTTTTGCATTAGATAAAATGTTCGTGACAATGATTAGCTTAATCTGTTATAATGTTTTCAATTATTAGTGAAAATCGATGAAAAAGAGAGTAGTTGTTTGTGAGGCTTAGCGAGCTAGGGTTTGGTGGGAGCCTAGTGCTTGCACAGACAATGAACCGGACTTTGGAGATGCTTACCTGAAATAATAGTAGGGATGGCCGGGGGAGAACCTCGTTAACAATACTTAAGTGGTTTTTAATGATGTTAAAAACAAATGGAGTGGTACCGCGGGATCATGATAGCTCTCGCCTCTTAAAATTCATAAGAGGCGAGAGCTTTTTTATATAGGAGGAAAAGACATGATATTTAAACAAGCGTTTGCAGAACAAGTAACCAAATTAGTAGAGGGAATAATTCCGTATGAAACTGTTTTAAAGATGATTGAAAAACCAAAGTATGAGTCCCATGGAGACTTTGCTTTCCCTTGTTTTGAGCTAGCCAAACATTTCGCGAAATCTCCGACTATCATTTCAGCAGAGCTAGCAGAAAAGTTTGATTCACCATTATTTGAAAAAGTAGAATCAGTCGGTGGATATATTAATGTCTTCTTACAGAAGGAAAAGGTAGCATCACAGACTATCAAATCAATTCTAGAAAAGAAAAACCATTATGGTGATGAAATGATTGGTAACAATAAAACGCTCACGATTGATTTTTCTTCGCCAAATATTGCTAAACCATTTTCAATGGGACACTTGAGATCAACGGTTATTGGGAATGCATTATCCCTTATTGCGGAGAAGAGTGGTTACCAGGTTATTCGTCTTAATCATCTTGGTGACTGGGGAACACAATTTGGTAAGCTTATCGTAGCTTATAAGAAATGGGGGATAGAAGAGAAGGTACGAAAAAGTCCGATAAAAGAATTACTAGCACTATATGTGAAATTCCATGAAGAGGCGGAGAAGGACCCTTCCTTAAATGAATTAGGTCGAGCAGCATTTAAGAAACTGGAGCATGGGGATGAGGAAACCATTCAATTATGGCAGTGGTTCCGTGATGAGTCACTAAAAGAATTTATGAAAATATACACTCAACTAGGAATATCATTTGATTCCTTTGATGGAGAAGCGTTCTATAATGATAAAATGGAGAAAGTAGTTAAGCGATTATCCGCTAAAGGTTTATTAGTAGAGTCACAAGGTGCTTATGTAGTGGAATTAGAAGGGTTCCCCCCTAGCCTTATTAAAAAAAGTGATGGAACGACATTATATGCTACCCGTGATCTAGCAGCAGCTATCTATCGTCAGGAGACTTACCAGTTTACAAAGTCGTTATATGTAGTAGGTTATGAACAGACACTACACTTCAAACAGCTGTTTGCAGTACTAGAAAAAATGGGATATTACTGGCAAAAAGGAATGGCACATATTCCGTTTGGTATGATATTAAAAGAAGGAAAGAAAATGTCTACCAGAAAAGGGAAACTAGTTTTATTAGAAGAGGTTATTGAAGAAGCGATACAATTAGCTTTACGTAATATTGAAGAAAAGAATCCTAATTTATCAAATAAAGAAGAGGTAGCGAAACAAGTCGGGGTAGGGGCAATTATATTCCATGATTTAAAGAACTTTCGTTTACATGATATTGAGTTCTCATTAGAAGATATGCTGCGTTTTGAAGGGGAAACAGGACCATATGTTCAATATACACATGCACGTGCAGCATCTTTATTGAGGAAGGGGAAGTATGTAGAGCAATCGAATGATGGGAGTACATTTATAGATCCAGAAGCATGGCCGATTATTAAGCTACTTATGGATTTTCCACAAACCATTACGAGAGCATTGGATGATTATGATCCATCACAAATTGCAAAAATCTTACTGGATATCTCCAAATCCTTTAATAAGTATTACGCGGTTGTCAAAATATTAGATGAGCCACATAAACAAGCAAGACTTTCATTAGTATATGCTGTTAACATTGTTTTAAAAGAAGGTTTACGTTTATTGGGAATTAAAGCTCCAGAAGAAATGTAACTTCATGCTATAATGAAGTATATGGATTAACAGTTTTGCAGTACGAAGAGTTATTAAAATTGTTTTATTTAGTCATACTGGATTAATGTTAACGAATCATAATGAAGTAAAGGATGATGGGATTGGCAGAAACACATACCTTTTCGAAGGGTGAGGAAATCGCTAATGCGATAACACATGGCATAGGGGTTGTACTTAGTATTGCTGGGTTAGTATTACTTATCGTATTCGCTGCATTGAATGGAACTGCTTTACATGTAGTTAGCTTTACTATCTTTGGTGCAACAATGGTTATATTGTACACATCTTCTACATTAGTGCATGCACTACCACAGGGTAAAGCAAAAGATTTATTCGAGATATTTGATCATTCATCTATTTACTTATTTATTGCTGGAACATATACTCCATTTACATTGCTAGTGATTAAAGGTTCTCTAGGTTGGTCAATGTTTGGAATTATTTGGGGCCTAGCAATAGCGGGAATAGTATTTAAAGCTTACTTTGTAAAGAAGTTCCTTTTTACTTCCACGCTATTATATTTGTTAATGGGGTGGATGGTAGTATTAGGATGGAACCGAATTGTTGAAAATTTAGCACATGCAGGGGTTGTGTTACTCGTTGTTGGTGGATTATGCTACACCATTGGAACGGTATTCTATATGTGGCGAGCATTTAAATATCATCATATGGTCTGGCATCTTTTCGTGCTTGCCGGTACTATTTGTCATTTCTTTTGTGTGCTATTGTACCTTGTGTAAGGAATTTAAGTATATGCTTATTAGAGAGTTAGGTGTCGTCCTAACTCTTTTTTTTTGTTTTTCTTTTATAGTCTTTGTTGTTCCTGCATCTTCAGAAGGAAAATGTACAATCTAGGAATGCTAGAATTTTAGTATTTACTAAATACCAAGTATAAAAATATTAATAGATCTTTTGTCTACAGAATATTAGTTTTTTAAGCTATTCTACTATTGTTGAATATGAAGCGATTAAAAATACAGATAAGATTACTTGACGTTAAAAGGTTAAGCGTGTATGCTATAAATCGTAATCATTACGATTTAGGAGAGGGGAGTTATTTAATATGAAGGTCATTTTGTTGAAAGGGTTAGGTGCACTAGTTCTAATTATGATACTAGTTGGATGTCAAGATTCATCTTCGAATGAAAAGGAGCCAATAAATTCCAAGGACGAGGTACCGTCTGAGTCAAACAAGGATGCAACAGAAATTAATGTAACTATAGATGGATTAGCTGATCATTATCATACTGGTAGTACAATTCAATTAACTGCTACTACGGATAAAGAAGTAGATCATCCACATTGGCATTGGTTTACGCTAGATCCAGGAGCTTCTGAGTGGGAAGTAATTGAAGGACAAACTACGGAAAAATACGAGGGAGAAGCTAAATTGGATGGTGTACAGCTTAAAGCAGTTCTTTATGATGATAATCATGAAGTTTTGGGTGAATCTGAGCCTGTTACAATTACCATAGACGATCATCATGGACTTGGTCATGATGAAGAAGCTAAAAAAATATATGCTGGGTACTTTGAAGATAGTCAAATAAAAGATCGTACATTATCGGATTGGGAAGGTGACTGGCAGTCTGTCTATCCATATTTATTAGATGGTACACTAGATGAGGTGTTTGCTCACAAAGCAGAGGAAGATGACAGCAAAACAGTTGAAGAATACAAAGAGTATTATGATAGAGGCTATAAAACAGATGTTAATCGAATCGTAATTGAGGAAGATATTGTAACATTCTATGAAAATGGAAATGAATATTCGGGTAAATTTACGTACGATGGATATGAAATATTAGAGTATGATGCAGGAAACAGGGGAGTACGTTATATCTTTAAACATGAGGATGGAGTGGAAGGAGTTCCAACGTACATTCAATTTAGTGATCATAGTATTTATCCTACTGATTCTTATCATTTTCACCTTTATTGGGGTGATGACCGAGATGCGTTATTGAATGAATTGGATCACTGGCCTACATACTACCCATCTGAATTGGATGGAGATGGTATTGTAACAGAAATGATTGCTCATTAATTTCGATGACAATTTGAATCATATCATATTTAACACAAGGAGGGGACTGTCCCTTCTTGTGTTAGGTTTTCTTATAATAGTCGATAACACACTTAAAGGAGGTTCTAAATGCTCAAACAACATAAAATTCCTGTCACCATTTTAACCGGATTTTTAGGTGCTGGGAAAACAACGCTGTTAAACCGATTATTAAGAGATGAGCAAAATCGACGTGCGGCAGTCATTATTAATGAATACGGTGATACCGGAATTGACTCAGAGCTTGTCATAAAGACACACGAGGAAATAATAGAAATCAACAAAGGATGCATTTGTTGTAATGTACGTGGAGATTTGATTAAGGTTCTGAAAAATTTAATCGTTAAAATGGCCAAAAGGGAGATCCATTTAAGTCGAATTATTATTGAAACAACTGGACTAGCAAACCCAGCACCTGTTATTCAAACCTTTCTAATGGATGAAGTAATGGCATATTGGTTTGACATAGACAGTGTTTGTACGGTTGTAGATTCGAAGCATTTGCCCCTACATTTAGAGCAGGAAATCGCCCAGGAACAAATTGCTTTTGCGGATTTAATCATTATGAATAAAGCGGATTTAGTTTCTCAGGAGGAATTAGCAGATTTAAAGCTTCGGATTAAAAAGATGAACATGACAGCGGAAGTAATCACTACGACAAATAGTGAAGTACCCATTAATAAGCTAATAGGTGTTCAATCATTTGATTTAAGTGCGAAGCTTAAGATTCAATCGAACTTACTTACAGAATCCCATCATCATCACCATGATGACAATGTACATTCTATTATTCTAAAGTCAGACAAACCATTGTTCCTCGACCGTGTCAATAAATGGTTTACTTACCTTGTTCAAATGAAAGGAGAGTCGCTTTATCGATACAAAGGAATATTAAATGTAAAGGATATTGATAATCGAGTTGTTTATCAAGGGGTTCACATGCTATTTGCTAGTACAGAAGACCGGAAATGGAAACAAGATGAACCGAGAAAAAGTGAACTAATATTTATTGGAACAAAATTAGATGAAGAAGAGCTCAAGAAAGGATTTCGCTATTGTATAGATGAAAAATTCAAACTTCAAACTGAAGGATATTTTTTTAGATAGTTTATCGTAATGATTACGATTAACTATTGAAAGGGAGAATGTATATGACACAGAAGATACCAGTTACCGTATTAATTGGTTACTTAGGGGCAGGGAAAACAACCTTATTAAATCATGTTTTACACAACAGAGATGGGATGAAGGTAGCAGTTATTGTAAATGACATGAGTGAGATAAATATTGATGCAGGACTTGTGGAGAATGAAGGAACATTATCTAGAGTGGATGAGCAACTGGTCGAAATGTCCAATGGGTGCATATGTTGTACACTACGAGAAGATTTATTAATTGAAGTAGAAAAGTTAGCGAAGGATGGTAGGTTTGATTATATCTTAATTGAATCAACAGGAATTAGTGAGCCTATACCTGTGGCCCAGACATTTTCATATTTGGATGATCAATTAGGGATAGACCTTAACAAATATTGTCAATTAGATACGATGGTTACAGTAGTCGATGCTAGCCGTTTCTGGCATGACTTTGGATCAGGTGAAAGTTTGTTAGATCGGAAAGAAGCGATTTCGGAGGAGGATGAACGTGAAATAGCAGATTTATTAATTGACCAAATTGAATTCTGTGATGTGCTAGTTTTAAATAAGTGTGATCTAGTGGATGAAGCTGATTTAGAGAAACTCGAACAAGTTCTAAGAAAATTACAGCCAGAAGCGAAGTTCATTAGAACGACACATGGAGTAGTAGACCCAAAAGAAATTCTTCATACGAACTCTTTTGAATTTGAGAAAGCAAGTAGTTCTGCAGGATGGCTAAAAGAGCTGACCAATGGACCTCAAGGGCATGTACCGGAGACAGAGGAGTATGGGATTGCTTCATTTGTCTATGAACGCAGGCTACCTTTTCATTCGGTACGTCTATTAAGGTTTATCGAGACTATGCCTGAAAATATCGTACGGGCAAAAGGAATTATGTGGTTAGCAACAAGAAATGATTTTTCTGTTCTACTTTCGCAAGCAGGGTTATCTGCAAACATTGAGCCACTTGCATATTGGGTAGTGGCACTTCCTCCTAGTAGAAGAGAAGCCCTTTTACAAGAAAATCCAGAAGTCATGGAAACATGGGATTTGGAATTTGGTGATCGAAAGACACAGTTAGTTTTTATTGGACTTGATTTAGATAAAGAATATATTACGAAAGAATTGGATAACTGTTTATTAACGCCAGAGGAAATGGATAGTGACTGGAGTAAACTACCAGATCCGTTTCAATGGAATATCCAAACAGTATAAGCATAATAGTGAGGAGAATAATTTAAAATGGCTAAAAAATCAAAAGTAGTAAAAGCGATGAAACAACAAAGAATGATAGAAAAGTATGCTGAAATAAGAAGAGAGTTAAAGGAGAAGGGAGATTATGAAGCGCTTCGTAAACTACCGCGTGATTCCTCGCCAACAAGACTTAAAAACCGCTGCGCTGTGACTGGGCGTCCAAGAGGGTATATGCGCAAGTTTGGAATGTCAAGAATTGCTTTCCGCGAATATGCTCATAAAGGACAAGTACCAGGTGTAAAAAAATCTAGCTGGTAGAATAATCCTCCTTATATAAGGTATTAAAAAAGTAGTCAGGAAGGTTATGTTTACAAGAAGCATAGGGGTCTTAGCTAAAATGCTAATTCTTCATATGCTTCTTTTTATATGCACGTGGATCCCTCCGTATGGACAGGACTGGAACTGCTATTTATTTATGGTTCGTGTTACTACTTTCCTACTATACTATCTAGCAGAATAGGTGTTTACGATATAGTAGTGGTATATGATAGTATAGAGGATAATGTAACCTATTAGTTTATTATCACATAGGAGGAATCGGTATGATTTATATCGGACTAACTGGTTGGGGTGATCATGATTTATTATATACTGATGATATTAGACCAAGGGATAAATTAGCCGAGTACAGTAGTCACTTCCCTGTGGTTGAATTAGACGCCTCCTTTTATGCAATACAACCAGTACGTAATGCATTAAAGTGGGTGAAGGATACTCCAGATACTTTTCGTTTTGTTGTTAAAGCTTATCAAGGAATGACCGGACATCAACGAAAGGAGATTCCTTTTGAAAATAAAGAGATTATGTTTCAAGCCTTTATTGATTCCTTGACGCCTTTTCAAGAGGCCAATAAATTAGCGATGGTATTATTTCAGTTTCCACCGTGGTTTGGCTGTAATAGGGAAAATGTAAACTACTTAAGATATTGTAAGAGAATGATGGGGGAGATTCCGGTCGCCCTAGAATTTCGAAATCAATCCTGGTTTTACGATAAGTATCGTGAAAGCACATTAACCTTTATGAAACAAAATGGCTGGATTCATTCGATTGCGGACGAACCACAAGCGGGAGAAGGTTCGATTCCTATTGTAACTGTAGCGACTACATCTGACGTCACATTGATTCGTATGCATGGACGGAATTTTCATGGCTGGACTAAACCTAAAAACGCGGATACAAATTGGCGTGATGTTCGCTATTTATATAAATATAATGAGAAAGAATTATTGGATTGGAAGAATCGAGTCTTGGAAATCTCGAAGGAAACGAAGGACATTATCGTATTATTTAACAATAATTCTGGCGGTGATGCTGCAAATAATGCAAAAGAATTTCAACATATGCTTGGAATAGAGTACGAAGGGTTAGCACCTAAGCAGCTCGGGTTGTTTTAACAACGTATATACAATAGAGCTAACTTGATTACGAACAAGATAACCTTTGATAGGGTATCTTGTTTTTTTGGGGTATATTCGCTCTTGTAAATATGCTAAAAGATAAAAATTCGAAATTCCTGTTACTAATCTGCTTCTTAATCGTTACATAAGTGAAAGGGGGAGCCATGAAAGATAATCTGGATTACATTTATCACACATATTTTTTTGATATATATCGTTTCCTCCTAATGCTTAGTCGAAACCATCATACAGCAGAAGACCTGGTTCAAGAAACGTTTATTAGAGCCCATCTATATATCGAGAATTATAAGGGGGAGAGTGTTAAAGCCTGGCTATTTACAATTGCACATCATGTTTTTATTGATTATTACCGTAAGCATAAAAAGATGATGATAAAAGAAGATACTTTCTTCACTACTTTTATGGATAAGAAGAATTTGTTTGAAGAAGATGTAGTTAGAAAAGAAGAGATTCAAGAAATCATATATTTACTCAATGATTTACCAGAAAAACAAAGATATGCTGTATTATTGCATGATGTCCATGGACTTACTCAAGCTGAAGCATCGAGTGTAATGGGGGTTAAACAATCGTATTTTAAGGTTTTGTTATTTCGCGGCAGACAATATGTAAGACAGAGGAGGGAACAATCGGATGAAAGATGATTTTAAGAAGAAATTAGATGCCTATGAAAAAGGAGAACTTTCCGAAGCGGAAAAAGAAAAGGTCGAGCAGGAGTTAGAAAAATTAGAAAAATATTATGAGTTCATAGACGAAAAAGAAGATAAAGACCGAATAGTTAATCCTATGAATGATGAAAAGCAAATAAAAATACTGAGACGAAGTAAATGGAAAGCTAGGTTTCAGACTGCTATTATGGTAATCAGTATTCTCTTCTTTGTTACGATTTTATCAACTATCCTAACAGCTGTTTATTATTCATGGGGAAAACCAGACCGAGTCGATACCTTTCGAAATATAATTGATTATACATTAACAGTCACGAATCCATATGGTTATTATGGAGGAACAAGTACGAATACAAAACCATTCTTTTCTATGGAAGCTAGTAGAGATTTAAAAAAGAGGGTTGGGGATGAAACATTAGTAGTTGGCGAAATGAAAGTTAACTTCTTGTTCTCTCTGATGGGATTCCCAATGGAAGATTTCTACGGGAGAATGAAGCAAGAGCAACCAGGATTTATTCTTCCTGGAGCAGAAAGCGAAATGGCTGATTGGAACCAATTAGAACAATTATCCGAGGGAACGGTTGTATCTGCATATGTGTCTTTTTCCGAGCTACTAAGTACAAATGACGTATTCCAATTATTTAATGGTAGAAATCTAGATATTATCTGGTTTGCCGTTTATACGGGGCAAGAAGGAGAATCAAGATATGCCGGTACTATTTTCGAGCCAATTGGCTTTCCTGATTATCCGATCTGGCATGATAATGATATGATATTAGATTCTAGGGAGGAAGAAAAGGGTTTATTTGGTAGTAAGGTAGTCTCTGAATCACATTATTCTCCGGTATATGAAGAAGCGGATTATGAACTGCTTCACACACAATTTATGAAGACACTAGCTTTTCTTTCCAAATATGAAAGTAAGGCAAATAAGCTAACCTTTGAACCGTTAAATATAGATAATAGAATACAGTATTTAAAAGAGCATGGAATCGAACATTACGGTGCTGTCATTACGGGTCCAACAAAGGAAATCTTAAAACTTCAGGAAGAACCAATGATTAGTGATCTAGAAGTAGATGAAGTGTCATTCTGGAATTGGGAATGGGACAGAAGTGAGGAAGAATAAGGTGTAATATTAAAGGAGATTAAGAAGCTTAAAATTATCTTAATCTCCTTCTTATGTTACGATTACTTTATCAAGAATAGACACCATAAGTTAATACTTGCCATGACGAACTTATGAGGAGTTATATATGAAGAAGGAAAAATTAATAAAAAAGTATGACAGTCAGGTTTCCATGTATGAAAATAATCGTAATAATCCAACTGTAGCAGGATGGCGGGAGAAACTTATTAAGTCAGCTTATGGTAAAGTGTTAGAAGTCGGAGTAGGTGTAGGAGCTAATTTTCCACATTATGACAAACAAAAGGTCAGTGAGATTATCGGAGTGGATTTTAGTAAAGAGATGATTAAAAGTGCTGAGCAGCAAGCTATAACAAATCAGTTACATGTGCATTTTATCCATCAGGATGTTGATACACTTTCTTTGCAATCCAATTCTTTTAATAGTATTGTTTCGACTCTGACACTATGTAGTTATCCAGATCCAGTGAAAACCTTAAATAAATATAATGATTGGTGTCAGGAAGATGGCGCTGTATTGTTTTTAGAACACGGGTTAAGTTCCAATATATTGTTGTCTATGACACAAAAGGTGGTTGATCCACTTTATAGAAGGTTTTCAGGTTGTCATTGCGATCGAGATATTCTGAAGATTATGGAGGCATCTAAACTACAAGTCAAACACATCGAACAATACTGGTCTGGCATGGTTTCATTAATATGGGCAAAACCTAATAAATAGAAACCTTTTGGGAAAGGGAGGCAACCAACCATGTATTACCAAGGTAAATCGGTATATTTAAGACCCTTAACAAAAGAAGATAACAAAAGCATACTAAATGCAGTTCATGATGAAGAAATTCGTTATATGACTGGAACGAGAAACACGTTTACTATGGAACAAATAAATGCTCAAATAGATCGAATATTAGAAGATGATTCTCGTTATGATTTTGCAATTTGTTTAGTTGAAGCTGATGGTATCATCGGTGATTTAACCATATTAGACATCGACAAAATGAATAGAAAAGCTGGATTTCGAATTGCACTGCATGATAAGAAGTATTTTAATAAGGGTTATGGTACGGAGGCGGTGGAACTTGCATTAGCTTTTACGTTTAAGGAGTTAAAGTTAAACCGACTGCAACTAGAGGTCTATTCGCATAATAAGCGAGGGATAAAGGCTTATGAGAAGGTAGGCTTTAAAGTGGAGGGCGTACTAAGGGATTCGCTATTTTATAATGAAACATATTCTGATGAAATCATAATGGGGATACTAGCAGAGGATTACTTTAGAAGACAAAAAACCAGCTAGTATACGGGAGAGAGTATATTGAGTAGATAATTTGAACCAGTATAAACAATACCTTGATATTCTATTAAGAAGCATTTGCTGGAGGATAATGATGACACCATTTACAGAGAACGTAATTAAATTGATAAAGCAAATACCAGAGGGGAGAGTAATGACTTATGGCCAGATTGCTAGACTAGCTGGTAGTCCAAGGGCTGCTCGTCAGGTTGTTCGTATTTTACATTCTATGAGTAAAAAATACCGGCTTCCCTGGCATCGAGTTGTGAATGCAGAAGGTAAAATAGTAATAAAGGATGAAGCATCCTATCATGAACAGATTCTGAAATTAGAAGCTGAAGGAGTAGCATTGGGGAGCCTTAATGAAGTTAATTTAGAAACATATCGATGGCTTCCATAAATACTAAAAAAGAATGCCACATTACTAGGGCATTCTTTCTGCATGATAATCTTAAAATACTTTTGTTGTCCAATCTTCACAATTCCAAATATCTGTTACCAGACCATCATAAAATTCAGGTTCGTGGGAAATAAGGAGAACACTTCCTTTATATTCCTTTAGTGCTCGTTTCAACTCAACCTTTGCATCATGATCTAAGTGGTTAGTTGGCTCATCTAATACAAGTATATTTGTCTCGCGATTTATTAATTTACATAACCGTACCTTTGCCTTCTCCCCACCACTTAATACTTGCACTTTACTCTCAATATGTTTCGTTGTTAATCCACATTTTGCAAGTGCTGCACGAACTTCGTATTGGGTAAAGTGAGGGAATTCATCCCATACTTCTTCAATACAAGTATTGGTATTTGCCGTTTTGATTTCTTGCTCAAAATAGCCGATATGCAAATTCTCCCCGCGTTCAACATCCCCCGATACAGGAGGGATTTCTCCTAATAAACTTCTTAACAGTGTGGTCTTTCCAATTCCGTTTGCTCCATAAAGTGCTATCTTTTGTCCACGTTCCATTGATAAGTTTAATGGGCGAGACAATGGTTCACCATAACCGATAACGAGATCCTTTGTCTCGAATAAATATTTACTTGGTGTACGTGCTTCTTTAAATTGAAACTCAGGTTTTGGCTTTTCAGCGTCGAGTTCAATAACGTCCATTTTATCTAATTTTTTCTGGCGGGATTGTGCCATCCTCGCCGTTGCTGCATTTGCCTTATTACGAGCAACAAAGTCTTTTAAATGGGCAATTTCTTTTTGTTGTTTCTTATATGCTGCTAACTGTTGCTGTTTCTTCAAATCATGTAATCGTAGGAATTCATCGTAGTCCCCAGGATAACGAGTTAGCTCTAAATTTTCCATATGATAAATCAAGTTCACGACACTGTTTAAAAAAGGAATATCGTGAGAAATGAGTATAAAGGCATTGTCGTAATTCTGTAAATACGTTTTTAACCATTCTATATGTTCCACATCAAGATAGTTTGTCGGCTCATCGAGAAGTAGAATTTCAGGTTTTTCTAGGAGTAGTTTAGCTAATAATACTTTCGTACGCTGACCACCACTCAAATCATGGACATCGCGGTCTAGTCCAAAGTCATTTAACCCAAGTCCGTTCGCAACTTCTTCGACCTTTGCATCAATTGTATAGAAGTCATTATTGGTCAGAGAATCCTGCATACGACCGGTTTCTTCTAATAGTTTTTCTAGCTCTTCAGGTGATGCTTCTCCCATTTTGGCAAAAAGCTGATTCATTTCTTCTTCCATATCATACAAATACTGAAAAGCGGTTCGTAATACATCACGAATAGACAAACCTTGCTTTAATACAGCATGCTGATCTAAATAACCTACTCGGACATGCTTGGCCCAAGTTATCGTTCCAGCATCTGGTTGTAATTTTCCTGTAATTATATTCATGAAAGTTGACTTTCCTTCACCATTTGCTCCGATTAGTCCAATATGTTCACCTTGTAATAACCGGAATGATACATTTTCGAGTATCGCACGATCACCAAAGCCATGACTTAAATTTTTAACTGTTAGTAAACTCATATTCGGTAACACCTTATCCTTCCTAGGTACATTCTTTTTTATTATAAGGGTCATGATCAAAAAGTGATAGGGGTAAATAATGAAAAATATAATTATTACCAGATATTAATACTTGGTATAATTTACGCTTAGCTGTATTATTATTTTAATAAGTATAGGTGAAATGGAGAGGGAGAGTCATGAGTAAACGTAAAATTGCTTTTGTAACGGATAGTACGGCTTTTTTGACAGAGGAGCTAATAGCACATCCAGATGTGTATGTTGTCCCAATTGTTATCATTTCAAATGGGAAGGAGTACGAGGATGGTATTGACCTATCTAGTGCACAGTTATATGAAATGATTCGGACAGAAAAGGAAGTCCCTAAAACTTCCCAGCCCAATGTGGAGAAATTTAAGCAGTTATATAAGCATTTAAAAGAAGAATATGAACATGTTATCGCTATTCATGTATCGTCAAAATTAAGTGGAACTATTTCGAGCTCGAAGGCGGGAATGGAGCAAGTAGGATTACAAGTTAAAATCATTGACTCGGGATCACTCTCTTTTGCCATAACCTTCCTAATAGAAAAAGGAATAGAGCTAGTCGAACAAGGTATCGATGTAGAAGGGATTGTTCTACAGTTGGATCAGATGGCAAATCAGCATAAGAATCTAATTCTATTAGATACATTAGAACAGCTATTTAAAGGAGGGAGATTATCCAGTGCGCAATTTGTGCTAGGAAATCTCCTTAAGATTAAACCAATTTTGGCTATAGGGGACAAGGGAGAACTAGGGGTGGTGGAACGAATTCGTTCTGAGAAAAAAGCTACACGTAGAATGATAGATTTAATAAGGGCATCTTGTAAGGAGCATGCTGTGACAAAAATCGGTATTGCAAATGCCAATGCTCTTGAAAAAGCTGAAGCAATACGCAAAGAAATCCTTTTACAATTTCCAGATATAGAAGTTGTTATTGGTGAAGTAAGTTCATCTCTAGCTGTTCATGCAGGAGAAGGAGCGATTGCAGTGTTCTGGAGTATATAAAGTATGGAAGCTATGCTGGTGGGGTAGTAATATTGTACCCTACCAGCATATTTTTTCTTGATGTTCTCCATTAAAACGAAGAAATAAAAGAGTCTAAATGGGTAATAGTTACTATTTTTTGAAATTTTGATTTTTTATGGTATGAAATTTAGTACTATTTATAATATAAGATTTTAAACGCATAGAGTCTTGCCAATAAAAACTGGATGATTCGATAACTTTTCATATTCTAGGAGGGAGTTAATAGGTTGTTATACATAAATCACCGTAAAGTAATTTTCGTTTTGGTTCTATTTTTCTCTTTGGTTTCTATTCAAGCTTGTTCTCATGATTCGAACGATACAGAGAATAGGGATGAAGTGAAAAATGATGTGAGTGAAGAAGTGGTTGATGAACAAGAAAATGTACCAGAAGATAAAAATGAAAGAGATGATGTTGACCTATCAGAAGAACCAACAAATAACCCCGAAGATTTACTTGAAATAGCACCCAATGAACCAACGAATCTAGACGAAATTATTAACTATCCAACAGGTCCTCTTGCAGGGAATGGATTGCATACCGGAAAAGAACCATTACTAAGTGCTGAGCAAATGGCAGATTATGTTAAAGAAGTCCTCCCGCCTATTAAAGAAGATGTCAGTGAAGAATACTTAGACAAATGGTGGCGAGCCTATCGCTATCTTTTTGCAGAGGATTATCAAGATCCGAGACAACTCATTACAAAAATGAAGTTTGATAACTTTGGTCATCCAGGATTAGAGGATGAACAGTTTACCTTCAAAGAGCAGTTAAATGTACTAGTAATTCTTGATGTTAGTGGAAGTATGGCAAATGAAATCAATGGAAAATCGATGATGGATATTGCGAAGGATTCGATTCGCGAATTTACCTCTAGTCTACCAAATGAAGCAAATGTTGGTCTTCGAGTCTATGGTCATGAAGGCGCACGAACTGGTAAAACCCCAGAACAGTCTTGTGAAGTTAGTGAGTTAGTTTATGAAATCCAACCAATCAATGCTTCCGAATTTAATAGTGTAATAGATCCTTTTATCCCAACTGGATGGACGCCTATTGGTTTAAGCTTAGAACAGGCAAAAGAGGATTTCGCTAACCTTCCAGGAGATACGAATACCAATCTCGTATACATCGTCAGTGATGGTGCCGAAACATGTGGAGGAGACCCAGCTGGTGCTGCAAAAGAACTTGCTGAATCTGATATTCAATCTATTGTTAATGTAATCGGTTTTAATGTAGATATCGAGGGCCAAAGTCATTTACGCGAAATAGCAGAAGCTGGTGGAGGAATTTATACGAATGCAGGGGATGAGGAACAATTAAATGAGGTCTTTGAACAGGCAAAGAGAATGGTTGAGATGTGGAAAGAATGGAAGACTGGAGCAAAGAAAGATTTTATGGAACAAAAAAGGGATCAAACGATTGACCTTTTGAAATTTTCAAGTAATTGGATTCAAAAAAGTGCGGATGAAAGCCATAATTTAAATGGTGTGTCAACTATATTGCGACAGGATAATTATATAACGAGTGAGGCAAGTAGATATTTTCGAAGGAAAAATAGTGATCTATATAGTTTATTTAATGACATTGAACGTACATCGTTTGAAGAGTTAATGGATGAGTTAGAGGAAAATTATAGAGAAATCCAGATACAAATTGATGAATTTTATCAAGATAACGTAGGTGATTAGTAACCATACGAGAGGATTTTTGAGATTTCATAAAACAATATTAGGATGATTCAAATGAACCAAATTGATGGAAATCAAATTCTTAAGTTAGGTAAGAAGCATAAAAAATGGAATGAGGACGTGACAATAGAAGGGTTCCCGTATTTAATTAATAATAATAGGTATTTTTTAGCAAATTATCTTGGGAAGCTCTCAAAAGATGTAAAGAATATAGCCATAATAACACCTGATACTATGCGAAAGGAAGATGCATTAAAGGCTTTAAAGCCACTAGTTTATTTTTCTATAGCTTTTGATAGATTAGAGAACAATACAAAAGGAAGAGCAGAGTTAGACTTCAGTGTATATGAGGAAATAAGAGACTATTTAAGGAATATTTTAAACTCAGGAGTATTAAAGACCGACTTATTAGCAATCTATGAACGTTCACTCAAGATAATAGAAAAGAATCTGCACTTACAAGAAGAAATGTTAGCTTTAAGGGGGGGAGTTACTTCAATTGCTAAAAGAATACTAGCCAGAAGTTATTTTGTGGATAGTGAAATTGAGGAAATTCTAAATATGGTGCCAGCTCCGGGATGGATTCAATATGAGCAATTATATGATAGTTATAAGTATAGACATGATTTTGATGTGGTATATGAAAACCAAAATAATGTAGAGTTAAAGCCCTTTTTTAATTTTCGAGATCCAAAGACTCTATATAATATGACTAGTAAGATTGCTGAACATCAACTAAGAAATTCTTTAGATAACTTAACAGATAGCATAGATATGTCTGCATATACTAAAGAGGAGTACTTTAATTATTGGACTACTAAGTTTAAAAAAGGTTTATCAGATCGTTATATATATTTAAGTAATATAATTCGATATCCTTGATGAAAATGTTGTAAAGGAGAAGTAAGCCAGGATTTTGATATTTATGTTATTGTATATAAACAATAAGTAGCCAAACCAAAAAAACAAGGACCGGGCTAATCACCCGGTCTATTAATCTTTATCATATTGTAAGTACTGGTAGTTATCAGTTGGAATACGACTTATTATATTACCTTCAGTATCTTTATGAACTTCGTATTCACGGTAAGTCTCTATTATTTTTCCATTCCTTTCATTCATATCTTCAAGCATAAATTCAAATGAACTTGAGGCACTACGTTCAGTAGGCTGTGTATCTGCATCTACTGATTCATCTTCTTGCATTTCATAATAGATGGTTTGTTCATTAGAAGTTGGCGGAGAATCTAATATTGCAGACAATATAATGACCATTAGGGCGCCGAATAAAGCTAACTTTGTTTTCATAATGAAACTCCTTTCTTGAAACTCTGTTATATTTATATGCATGTCCCATGTAATTAATCGTAAAAAACGTTAAAATAATAGTGTATGTATTTGAAAGGAGTGGAAATGATGTATCGAACAAAAGAAGATTTTCTGCTTGATTGGGATCAAGCAGTTAATGGAACTGTGAACGTTCTTGAAGCACTAACAGATGATAAGTTAAATCAAGCAATTGTGGAGGGCCATAATACGTTAGGTTGGTTAGGCTGGCATCTTGCAACAGCTCTTGGGTTTTTCGGTGGACAAATTGGATTACAAGTTGAGCCAGTAGGGGGACCAAATGATGTCCCAACAACTGCAGCAGAAATCGTAACTGCCTATAAAAAGTCAGCAGCAGATGTTAAAGAAAGTGTAGCGGCTTTAACGGATGAACAATTACTTGAAACAGTTGAGAGCTTTGGAAGTCAAGTTCCTAGAGGAGCATTATTGCGTTCCATGATTGATCATCAAACACATCACCGTGGTCAAATGACTGTACTCTTGAGACAAGCTGGATTGAAAGTGCCTGGTGTAATGGGACCTACAATAGAAGATCAAGCGTAATTTAAAAAAGAGCAAAATCTTTTTAAAAAAGGATTTTGCTCTTTTTGCTTTTTAGATAATTTATTAAAAGCGAAGATACATCATACTTGAATTAAAATATAGAAAAAGATGAGGTTAATAATAGAATGTAAAATCGTCGAGGGCGCATGCTACGGTTGTTGAAAGAAATGATGTGTGTTAATAATTTTTATAAAAATCAAATTATTTTACTCGTCTGTATAGATGGGTAAGGGAGTGCGTGGTATACTTATAAAAACAAATTCTAGGAGTGGTGAAATTGGCTGATACTGAAAAAGTGACCGTCAATTTAAATGTAGTGGACCTTGGGAAGATTGACTTACTAGTGGAACAAGGCTTTTATTCTAACAGGACGGATTTCATTAAAAGCTCTATACGAAATCAGTTATCTGAACATGCTGAAGAGGTAAATAAGTTGACAACCGATAAGGTATTAGGTGCCCTCTATTATTCACGTAAAGATTTAGAAGAAGTAGTTGCCAATGGAAAAGTACTTGATATAAAAGTAATTGGCATGTTAGCTTTTGCCGATGACGTGGATGAGGAATTAGTTCGGAAGTCTATTAGATCATTAAAGGTTTTGGGAGTATTACGAGCATCGAAGGAAGTCCGGAAAGCATTAGATAGGATAAAGTAGGGGATAAAATGGGAGAGAAGTTTGCTATTATAACAGATATCCACGGAAATAGTGCAGCACTAAAGGCGGTATTAGAAGATATTAAAAGAGACAAAGATATCGGCCGGATTTATTGCTTAGGTGATATGATTGCAATTGGGCATGAGACGAATCAGGTGTTGGAGCTATTATTTTCTGAGAAAAATATTTCTTTTGTTACGGGAAATCATGAGCAATCCGTTCTTAATATCATTTTAGGTAAACCTTCACATAGTCAAGAAATTGTCCAAAAGCACCACGAATGGATTGCCAAAAATCTCGATAAAGCGTATATGGAACGCTTAGCAAATATTCCGAAGCAAATAACAACAGAAATCGCTGGTAAGAAGGTATTGTTTTTACACTACCATTTAGATTGTAATAATCAGTTCTTACCATTGGATACGGATCCTACAGGTCCTAGCTTGGAGAAAATCTATGAAAATACAGATGTTGATCTTGTATGTTTTGGACATCATCATACGATCCATCATTTTAGTTCGAAAAGTCGGATGTATTTAAATCCAGGTCCACTTGGGTGCGGTCATAAGCCCTTAGCACCGTACGGAACGATAGAAATAGGAGAAAATGGTCAAGTGAATGTTCACATTAAGGAAGTTCCCTATGATAATCGAGCATTTCTTAAGTCAATTTTTGAGACTAAGTATCCGGCTTATGAGACTGTATTAGAAGTCTTTCATGGTAATCAACATATTCCTTTAGTTGAAGAAGAGGAAGTTAATAGTAAGTAGTTAAAGTGGTATTTTTATGCTTTTCAATGGGCTAAATAAGAGAAAACAATTCCTTAAATGGAATTGCTTTCTCTTTTCATTTAATTAAATTCATATATAATGTCGTCCTCATAGGTGAAGAAATGGGAAAATTCATAGTCATAAACTAACCATTGCTGAATATCCTCATCAAATAATAATTCAACTGTAGCACCACGCAAGTATTCGTGTGGGTTCTCCCCTTCAAATATTCTCCCTAAATGTCCATTAGGCTCATAATAATGTAGCATAACATCCATCTTTAATTTGTATGCTTCTAACTCATTGTCGTATAGTGGATCCTGGTACCAGTTGACTTTATATTGAGTGCTTAATAATGTTCCCTCGTAGTCTGGGATATGTGACTCCACATGAGATATTGTCTCATTTACTTTTTCAACCATTATATCAGAAACATTATCTTCCAGAACGGATGCATCACGTGCATTAACAGAATCGGTGTAGGTCAAAAAAACGTTATTAATTACGTTTATAATTTTTTCCTCTTCCTCTTTGGATATGGCTGGTGTTTTACTGAAGTTATACTCTAATTCACTGCTATCAATGATTAAAGGTTCACTTACAACCGTTTCCCAAGGCATTTTTTTCTCTAAATGAATGGATATGTTCTCATTTAATGGAAAGGGCCCGATACTTTGAGTACCTTTATTTATTATAAAATCTGTTTCTCTCTCATTAATAAATAATGTTGCTTCATCTTCAAATGTAGAAACAATCTGAATCATACCTATATCTAAATTAAATTCGAGCTTTGTGCTATCTGTATCCAAGTTAAATAGTGTAACCTGATTAGTTTGTTCAGTTGATACATAATTATTATCAAACTTTGCCTTTACTTCATAAATTCCCGGCATGTACGGACCGTATGTTTCCCTGTGAGTACCTTTGTCTACAATTGTATCAACTACCTTGTTATTTATTAATAGGTCAATTTCGGTATCTGAAGTCAAAATATCAATAAATGCAGGAATTACGACTAAATCATAATCTTTATCTTCCTCATTTTTCAATAAGGTAATTGTCGCATGTGATTTTGTAGAAACGGGTTCCTCTTCTGAAGAATATGCTGTTGCTTTATCCTCTAGACTATTCAGTATAGTGTTATAGTATTCTGGATTTTCCTGAAAGAAAGAAATTAATTCCATCGCGTCTTCACGATTAATTTCAAATGAGTTTTCATAGGGAGTTAATAATTCAACAAGTGCTTCAGAGTCCTCATTAATGACTGTCTCTTTAAATGACTGTACCTTTTCCATTGGATCAACTAGGTCCATTTGCTTGTTATTATTTAATATAAAATAAGCTATAGGAACCCCTAATAACAATATAATTAATGGAATAGCTATGTATAACTTCTTAGAAAGTCTCTTTTTCTGCTGATTTTCTATCTCCCGTCCACATTCTGGACAAGACTCAAATTTTGAATTTGGAAACTTATGCTTACAATATTTACACTTCAATAAAATTCACCTCAAAAAAGTCAAATTATTCATACTTCAAATCCTAACATACATGTCAAGATTTTATATGAAACTTTTTAACTAAAATTATAAAAAATTTTACTTTATTAATTGTAAATTTAATGTTGATTTATAAGGACGAGCGTACAATTTTGTTTCATTTATATTACGGATTTGTTAAGAGAGAGTAACGAAAAAAGAAAATCATGTCTTTAGTTCTAGTAAAATAATCCTTACTCTTGGCGGATTAGAATATTATTTATCTTCGTTAGTAGAGAGGTAAGGTAATTTTTAGACATCCTTTAATAGATGCTAAACCTTAGTACACTCAATAGTTTAGCTTATTCAGTGATCTACTTTGGAGGGCTTGTAAAACGAAAAGTAAATGATAGGTAAAAAGGGAAAACGTAAATACAGAATTTTGCAATCTGGGTAATAAATACCGTTTTTAGAATTTTGTATTTTTTTTACAATAAAATTTAGTAAAATTTATACAAGTACTTGTAAGACTTTATTATCAATTAAATGGTGGTGTTAGTCGTTGAAGAAGATTCGGATTGTTATTACAGACACAAATGTTGATTATCTACAATCATTAGCATCGTTTATCCGTAATGAAGGTGGTAATAATCAATTTTTAGTTACTTACTTTTCAAAAGAAGAAACTCTAAGTTCGTATCTGAAACAAGGTGAAATGGTTGATATATTATTAGTAAGTTCTGAAATAAGTATTCCTAGGATCCAACGAGATATGTTTGTCATTTTATTAGAAGATGACCTACTAAAGGTTAAGAATACATCAATGCCTTCTGTATATCGTTACCAGAGGCTTGATCAGCTAGTATCTAACATTCTTGGATTGTACTATGAAAAAAACGAGGAAGCAGGGAGGTTATTACAAAGAAATAATCAAACGAAAATTTTTTCCTTTTATTCTCCGAATGGAGGAGTTGGCAAAACAACTACTGCAGTAAACTTTTCAAAACAATTAGCTTTGAATGATGCAAAAGTATTTTATTTAAATCTAGAAACTTTTAATACAACAAAGTTATTTTTATCAGATGATAATGAGAATCCCTCGTTACAAATCTTTTATTACGCAAAAACAGCATCGGGGCAACTACTTTCCAAAATTGAGAAATTACGAAGGCATGATCCGCATGCAATGGTGGATTTTTTTGATATTGAGATAAATGCTCAAGAATTGCTGGAGTTGTCAGGAAATGAAATTGAGAGAATAGTAAATGGCTTATTAGAAACAGATGCTTATGATTACATAATTTTAGATTTAGATAGTTCGATACATGAGAGAAATTTAATGGCAATGAAAGAAAGTGATACGATATTTTGGATTTTGGCTAATGATTCCTTTGGACCTTTAAAAACAAAATCATTTTTAGAGGAAGAAGAGAAGTTTTTTGGTAGAGAGAATGTTATGAAAGATAAAATGTCGTTAATTATTAATAAATTTAACGGAAACCTACTAAATGATTTTGATGAACTAGAGTTACCAATAGATGGTTATCTTCCATTTATACCAAACTGGACTCACCCCCAATCAAGGGCAGAGCTATTAGGTAATGACTTATTTAATCAAGAAATCCAGTCAATCATAAGGAAGGTTATTTTGACAAATCAGGAAGGAGGAGTATTAAATAGTGGATTTTGATCAGGTAGTGAAGACCTTAATTAAACAATTACGTGAGACACTTGATTTGATGCATTCAATGTCGAACGATGAGCTGATAGAGTACATAGAAGCTGCTGTCTTTGATTATGCTAAAGAAGAAAAATTGAAATCGAATGAGATAAAATATTTAGTTGATCGGATATTTAATGCATTTAGGGGTTATGATGTCTTACAACCATTAATAGATGACAAATCTATTACTGAAATTATGGTTAATAATCATCAAGAGATTTTTATTGAACGAGATGGTGCTACTACCCAGGTCGACATTCAGTTTGAAAGTGAACAAAAGCTAGAGGATATTATTCAGGCAATAGTTTCTCGAGTGAATAGAGTAGTTAACGAATCTTCCCCAATAGTTGATGCGCGGTTAAGTGATGGTTCTAGGGTGAATGTAGTATTACCACCTATTGCGTTAAAAGGACCAGTTATGACTATTCGGAAATTCCCTGCTAATCCACTAACGATAAATGATTTAATTGCATTTCAATCTATTTCTAAGGACGCAGCTAAGTTTTTACAAAAGCTTGTTGTATCTAAATACAACATTTTTATAAGTGGTGGAACTGGTTCTGGTAAAACAACATTCTTAAATGTCCTATCTAATTTTATTCCTAGACATGAAAGGATAATTACTATAGAGGACTCAGCAGAACTTCAAATTAAAAATGTTCCGAACTTAGTTAGCTTGGAAACCAGAAATGCCAACACAGAAGGGAAAGGAGAAATTGCAATTCGTGAATTAATTCGTACTTCATTACGTATGAGACCAGATCGCATCATCGTGGGTGAGGTTCGTGGTGCAGAAGCACTGGATATGTTACAGGCGATGAACACAGGCCATGACGGTTCACTATCAACAGGCCATGCTAACTCTACGAAAGATATGCTGAGTCGACTAGAAACGATGGTACTAAATGGAGCAGAGCTTCCTGTAGGGGTAATTCGGAATCAGATTAGTTCTGCTGTTGATATTATGATCCACCTAATGCGCTTACGTGATAATACTAGAAAAGTAGTTGAAATAAGTGAAGTGTTACATGTTGAAGATGGGGAGGTTGTTTTAAACCCATTATATGAATTTATAGAAGAAGGGGAGACAGAAACAGGCAAAATTATTGGAGAATTGAAATCAACAGGAAATCAAATTCTTAATAAATCAAAAGCTCAATTGGCTGGTATAACAGTAGGAGGTACGGAATAGATGGGGGAGAATATGACCGATATAGTTATTTTAATATTTTTAATATGCCTCATCATTACATATATTATCGTAGTTATTAATAGGAAAAAGAAAGAAAAGGAAATGTCAGTTGAACCAGCTGTAATCGAAAAACTTAAAGCGGAAACAGAATTGGAAATCTTAAAGAAGCAACACTTCATAGATAAGATGAAGGAAAAAACAAACAGAGATGTTGAGTCACACTTGGTTGATTATTCTGTTTATCGTTTAACGTTTAAAGAATACTTGTTTTATGCCGTAATTGCGGGAATGGTCTTCTTTCTAATCGGATATTTATTTTATGAGAGTATTATTTTTTCCTTTATCATATCGGGATTAGGTCTGATATTCCCAAAATTTCAAAAGAAGAAATTACTTGAACAACGCAAGGAGAAATTAACAGTTCAATTCAAAGAGGCTATAGGTTCACTGTCTTCTTCATTAGCTGCTGGTAGATCAATTGAGAATAGTTTAAAAGAAGTAGTGACGGACTTGTATTTACTGTATCCTGATCCAAATACATATATCATCAGAGAATTTGAAATTATTAATCGAAGAATTGAAAATGGGGATACAGTAGAAA
Source organism: Ornithinibacillus liuyingii (assembly GCF_055550225.1). Lineage (NCBI taxonomy): Bacteria > Bacillati > Bacillota > Bacilli > Caryophanales > Bacillaceae > Ornithinibacillus > Ornithinibacillus liuyingii. The sequence continues at coordinate 68,518 of NZ_JBPWOS010000001.1, forward strand.
ATGCTATTCGTGATTTCAGTGTACGCTCCGATATAGACGACATTATTAATTTTGCTAATGTATTTATTACATGTAAGCGTACAGGTGGAAACCTGGTAGAAGTTATCAGAAGAACTTCTGATATTATTAGTGAAAAAATAGATATACAACAAGAGGTTTCTGTTATGATGGCACAGAAAAAGTTTGAGTCTAGGATTTTAAGTGTCGCCCCTCTAGGGATGATATTACTACTTAAGTATGCAGCAGGGGACTATCTCTCACCAATGTATCAGTGGTCATCCAATGGTCCAATTGTTATGACAGTTTGTTTAGTTATACTGGTCTTTTCATACTGGCTAAGCCAGAAAATAATGAACATTAAGGTGTGAATAGGTAATGATTTATTTTTTAATACCTGCTCTAGTAATAATTGTTTTTTTACTTGTCATATTCATACGAGTGGGGAAGAGCTATGAAGTTATAATGGAACAATTTAAAGGGCAATATCCTTTGATGTTTCTAGCTCCAGTGTCTTTATTTATTGTAGATAAATTGAAAATAATGGAAAGGTTTTATAGTCAGATAGCAAAAATTCAGCAAAAAATGATTAGTTTATATGGAAATAGAACTGCATTACAACATACTAGGATATATCTGGCTCAACTTATCTCCATCGTACTAATTACGATAATAGGAGCTTTGTTATTTACCGCTTTAGCTGAAGGTGATATGGCAATTTTTGTAACGGGAATATTTTTTGCAATACTTCTTCCATATGCGATGATAAAAAAACTAGCAAGTCAAGAAAAAGAGAGAAAAGATAAGATTCTTTTGGAATTACCTGAAGTGGTAAATAAGCTAATCTTATTGATTAATGCAGGAGAAACTGTACAGCAAGCATTGGTTAGATGTGTGACAACTGCTAATGATCATAATTCACCGTTAATTGTTGAACTTACCGATGCCGTTAATAAAATGGTTAGTAATGAACCTTTTCACCAAGTTCTAAATGACTTAAGTAAAAAGTGTGGAATTCAGGAAATTTCAATTTTTACCACAACTATCTTACTTAATTACCGCAAGGGTGGGAATGATCTTATACTGGCATTGCGGGAATTATCACGTGATTTATGGGAAAAGAGAAAGAATATTTCTAAAACTAAAGGTGAAGAAGCATCATCTAAGTTAGTATTTCCACTTATATTAATATTTGTGGCAGTAATGATTATTGTTGGTTACCCTGCAATTACTATAATGTAAGCAGGTTATCATATAAAATTAAGAATCATTTTAGGAGGAAAAAAAATGGGGAAAATCAAAGAATTTATGACAAGGTTTTGGAAGGATGAAGAGGGATTACAAACGCTTGAAATATTATTGATCATTGCAGTAATTGTAGCGATTGCCTTATTATTCAGAAAAACTATTATGGATTGGATTAATAAATTACTAGGTTTTGGAAATCAAAATATTGATAACTTTAATCCAGGAGGACAATAGGAGAAGCTCCGTAATGAGAAAAATTATAAAAAAAATCAGGAGAGAGAATGATGGTAGTTTTACATTAGAAGCTACAATGTTATTTCCGATTCTTCTTATCATTGTACTGCTATTCGTCTTCTTTAGTCTCGTAATCTATGAGAAAGTGACACTCCAGTACAAAGCGAATCAGATTGCATCACGTATGGCCCAAACCTGGGGAAGTAGTACGATGGATATTGTCACTGGTGAGTTGGGTAGATCTGATTATGTTACTCAAAATGGTGATGGGTTGTATTGGAGAATAACTTCTAATAATGGGTTCAATAAGTTTGGCTTAAGTTTGAGTGATAATGGTGTTGTGACAAAAAAGAAACAGAGAGTCGGAGAGTATGCTGGAAATGTAACTTTTGATAATGGACTCTTTTTACAAGAGATTGTAGTATCGCTGGATAAGGACCTTGCCCTTCCAAGTTCATTAGCGGATATATTTGGCGTAAATAAAGTAGGAGCAACAGCAAGACATCCAGTTGTAGATCAAACCGAAATCATTCGAAATACTGATTTTATGGTTTATGGCTTTCAGAAGTTTACTACTTACGCATCAAAGTATATTCCATTTTTCAATAGAAATGAGGAAAATTGAACGTATTGAAAATGGAAGGGGGAGGTATGTTGAAAAGAATTACAAAGAAAATATGGCATAAGTTTTTTATTAATGAGAATGGTGCAGTTTCCGTATATCTAATTATTATTGCATTGCTTCTGTTATTATTTAATGCGGTTTTAATTGATTATGCTCGAATTCTAATTGCAGAAAGGCAAACTGAAGAAGCAGCTAAAGCTGCTCTACGTTCTACTATGTCTGCCTATAATACCTCACTTCAAGATAAAGGGCTTTTTGCGCTTGATGGAAATCAAGGGGAAGCCGAGACGATATTTAGAGAAGTATTTCAAAAGAATCTTTCCACTGGCGAAGGAGAACATTTTGATTTCCTAGGCTTAAAGCCAGTCGATAGCGAGATATCATTAAATATAAATTTGGAAAGAAGTTTAGCTAACAAAGATATATTGAAGTATCAAATTTTAGAAGAAATGAAATACAAAGCCCCGGTTGAAGTAGGAGAAGCTGTGATAAAGAATTTTTTATCAGTGGCAGAGCAAGTAGAGCAAGCTTCTGATTATGCCAAACTTGCAAAGAAATTAAATGACTATGCCAAAGATCGAGAAAAGGAATTAGATGAAGCTGAAAAACTACTTAAAGAAGCTAAAGAAATCTTAGATAATATGAGTGGTAGAGTTCAACCAGAATCCGTAAGGTCCAATTATCCAAAAGTATCGGTAACATATGATATTTTTTATTATCATGATAGGTATAAAAGGGAAATGGAGTTAATTGAGGAAGCGGAAAGGGATAACGGAAATACAGATGGTGATGACGAGGGCAATGATGAAGAGGTTGATGTTGAGGAATTAAGAAGGGATACAACACAATTTAAACGAGAATCACTAAGCTTATTAGAAGATTTAATTAACGAAACCACTGTAGTTGTAAGTAAATTACAAGATGCTTTAGATCTAATAGAAAGTGCTGAGCGTACAAATAATGAAATGAGAGAAACCATTAATAATCATGAATCGAGTAGTGACTATGATAACGCGAAAAGCATTAGTGAAGATTTGGAAGAAAGTACAATAGGTGATAATACGGATGGAAGTCTAGAGGATTATATATATCCAGAGGAAATGTTTACAAATTTAAAAGAAACAGTAGAACAAGCTCTAAGAAAAATAACGAATGGAAGTAATATTGAAAACAATGCCTTACTAAATAAGCTATCTAGAGAATTTAGGCCAGATGTACAATCAGATTTTGAAACCAGAGCGAAAAGAAATATATTGGGGCATGTCGAGGATGTCAAGGAATATCATGGTGATGGTCTTTCTAAGGTAGAGAAAGCTCTGGAAATTTTAGCTGATGGCCGTAAAGACTATATCGACAATAAAGATGCAATAGAGGAAGAAGAAGATAAAGCAGACGAAGGCATGGAGGATACTAAAAACCAATTAGATGATATACAAGACCAAATTGAGAGTTTAGAAGGTGCTATGTCTGACACGCAATTATTAGCAGAGCTTGGACAAATAGCGAGTGAATATGGTGAAGCAATTGCAGCAAATAATAAAGAGTTTTCCATGGAGGACCGAAATGACACTGCCGAAGAAGCACTAACTTTCATCGATATATTATTTAAGAATTTAGGTGATTTGCTTCTAACAGCGCGGGATGAAGTCTATATTAACGAATATATTCTAATGAGGTTTAAAAGTCATGATTTTTCCGTGAATGGTAGTGCAGCTTATGCTTATGAAAATAATCAGGTGGAATATATTATATACGGCCTAGAATCCTATGGTGCGAATTATTTTGCCGCTCTATCAGAAATATTTGCTGTACGATTTGCTATTAACTTAGCGGCAGGTTTTATGCGACCAGAGGCTCGTGGTTTTGGTCCGTTTATTTGGGCATATGCTTTGGGATACGCATTCACTAGAACCTCAACTGACTTAGGAAATATTACAAGAGGAAGAGCGATTGAATTATTTCCTGGAAAATCTTTACCAACCATGGATTACAAAGATCATTTAAGGTTATTTTTATTTGCACACCTTGAAGGTGGAAAGTTTCAGAGATTAATGGCTGTACTTGATAATGAAACTGGTAAGGATTTAAGAGAAAGTCCAACATATGTAACAGCAGAAGCTACAGCTACTGTAAAACTATGGTTCCTCCCTCAAGTTATCAATATGCTTGAGTCTACTAATGTAATTAATGGTAGAGTTGAAGGCAATGAGTTTTTTATAGAAAAAGAAGTTAATTTTTCTTATTAACAAAATTACGATTTTAGAGGTGGAAATATATGAAGAAAATGATAACACTTATCATGTTGACGTTTGTAATGATGATTTGTTTAGTCGCTTGTGGGGATGATGATACTCAAGATGTAGACAAAAATAATGAGCAAGAAGAATCTAATTTAGAGGGTGAAGGTCAAAAAGATGATGATATAGATGAGAAATCTGAAACAACAGATGATGAGGAAACTTCGAATGTAGGATTCGATGTTGAGTCTGATGATCAACTAGATTTAGGAATTGGTGATACCGGAACATTTGATACTACATTAGGAACATATGAGGTTACGTTAGTATCAGCGAAGCTAGAAGATAATATTGATGGCGCATCCTCAGAATTAGATAGATTCATCCTGTTAGATTTGACTGTTAAAAACACAAGTGATGAAGAACAGAAAGTTGAAGATTTATTGCATTCACTTGAAGTAACAGATTATCTAGATGGTAGTGGTTTCTCAGATGCTTCGGAGCATTTTGATAGTATAGAAAAAATGTCAGGAGTAATTGCTCCTGGAGAAGAAATGTCAGGTCAATTTGTTACATTTGTTTATGACGCTGATGAGTATTATTTTAGAAAAGACCCGGGTAACGTTGCGGCAGGAAGCAGTAATCAAGTTATTTGGTTGATTAAAGCGAGCGAAATTGAAAATTAAACAGAATCATTTATAGAATTTAAACTGTAAAGTCACTTAAACAGTGACTTTACAGTGATTCATATTACTAAAACAGTTATAAAGGGTGTTAAATATTTTATGGAAAGAAAATTTTTAATCTTCCCCCTCTTGATATTTATTTTATGTTTATTAGCGAGTTGTGGTAGTGGTAGTGCTCCAGTTCCAGAGGAATTAATAGAAAATCCAGATTCTGAGCCTATCGAAATTAAAGACCAATACGAATTATCAATCGGAGAAACTGGATATACAGTGGATTTAGGTAACAAAAACATATTAGAAATAACCTTAAATTCTGTGGGGATCGTTGATGAAATCAATGGGGAAACAGCTGCAAGTAATTCGCATCCTGAGCGAGTCTATGTTGTCGCAAACTTCACTGTTAAAAACCATGGTGAAATTGGGATTTCTAAATCTGGACTCGAGTACCCAGTACTAGTTGATGGTAATAACTTAGCTCATATCCAAAATAATCAAGTTACCCATCGAAATGATTTAATCGGTATTGGAGATAGAATAAAACTTTTTGAGGATGCATTCTTTGATTTAGGGCCGATTGAACCAGGAGAAGAATTAACAGGAAACATGCTCATAGTCGCAGATAGGCGTGCGGATAGTTATATTCTATATTTCGGATATGATAGGGATTATTTAAATAAACTGACTTGGCATTTTACTGCAGAAGAAGCAGAATAGTTTAGCTTTAGAAGAGAGGTGATTGTGATAAAACATCTCATTAGAAAAGATAATGGTAGTATTACGTTAGAAGCTGCTATGATCTTGCCGTTTTTCTTATTTTTTATATTGTTTTTAACTATGTTTATAAGACTTTCAGTTGCAGATATGGCCTTATATAAATCTGCTTCAGAAACCGCTGAACTAGTTGTCGCTTATGCATATCCTGTAGCAGTAACGAAACAAGGTGCTAGTAATTATATCGACAAGAAGCTTAAAGGATTAGAGGAAAGTACAGACCTTGATATAACTGGAGCAATTCAGTGGATTAGTGAGGGGTTGGACTTTTTTGGTATAGATGTTCAAGGATCAATTGAAAATTTATTTAATGATGGGGTAAGGCAAATTATCGAACCTACTATACAGAAAAAGTTTAAAGAAGCTACTGGCGGTTGGAATTTCTTTGATGAATCTAGTTTGAAAGTAACCAGTGTTGAAATCCCCAGCCTAGTAGGAGGAAGTAATGACTATTTAGCAATTAATGTAGAATATAGGTTTAATTTATCAATTCCATTTGTTGACAAGGATATTGTATTAAAAAAAACAGCTTATGAAAGAATATGGAACGGAAAATAAATTGGTCTAGACCGGAGGACGAGAATGCTCCAATTGAACGATTATATATTGTTTTTATATTTGATTATTGCGTTTGTAATTGATGTGAGATTTCATAAAATCCCCAATTGGTTATCAGCAGGTGCTATGCTTATAGGTATACTTTATCATCTAGTTATGGGTGGAATAGACGGATTAATCTTTTCCTTTCTGGGATTATTAGTAGCCGGGGGGATATTTTTACTACTTTACGTATTTAAGGCGCTTGGCGCGGGTGATGTTAAGCTCTTTGCGGGGATTGGTGCTATTGTCGGAGTTCAGATGGTTTTGTACATGATGATGTACTCTATTATAGTGGCAGGAATAATTGCAATCATCATTCTATTATTTACTAAAACGTTCTTACAGAAGATGACAAGCGCATTATTTGCTTTTGTAGGTTCCATCATTTCAAAGGACCTTAGGAGTTTAGAAGAGTTTAAAACAACAAAAAGCACGCGATTTCCCTTTATGTATGCAGTAATACCTGCAGTGATAATGACCTACTATTATGTATTTACCACATATAGTTAAGAAGAACAAGGAAACTATAGGAGGAAAACAATGGGCACTATCTATAACTTAGGATTTGAATATATCCACCAAAATGGTAAATCGATAGTTTTTAAAGAGAAAGATGGAGAGAAGCTATCTAGTAATCATCTACATAATGTTCAATTAAAAATGATGCAGTCCAATCGAATACCACATCTATTAGTTATGAGTGTGGAAAATATTGATTTTAGTACAAAGCTACACTACAACATAAATTCCAAAAATAAAGTTGTATCTTTTTTTCGGAATAATAATACTAATATGAACGATTATTACCAATTGTTTCTTTCTATTATTAAAACATTGGAGAATAGTAGCTCATATATGCTAAATCAAGATAATTTTATTCTTCGTTCTGACTTTATTTATGTTGGAGAAAATGCAAGCGATGTGTATTTAGCATATTTACCAATTAAGGACTTGAATAAACAAACAACAATCAATGAAGACATGAAGCAATTGTTAACAGATATTGCAGGAGAAGTGGAAGGGTTACAAGGGAATGAATTTAAGAGTATCTTAACCTATATTAAAAATTCTTCCTTTAGTTTATCAGGATTAAAAAAGTTATTATTAGAATTAATTTCGCTTAGGACAAATGTAAATCAGTTTCAACCAGTTGATAACTATACTGCTCAATCGTATGGTAATGACACTAGTACCTCCAATTCTTCTGGCTATAAAACTAATGATAACCGACAAAAACCTAGTATGGATAATATAGATGAAGTGGTTCCAATAAGTCAAAGAAAGCGCAAAATGAAAAAGCAATTACCACCATTATCTTCTAGACATAAGGTTTATATCTTTGCCATATCGGTGATTTTAATAGCATTGACGTGGAAGTTGTTTGATATGTATCCTATACCTTCAATTCTCTGGACATGTATAGGTCTAACTATTTTGGTTTTAGCTGCTGTAGTAATATATACAAAATTTTGGAGACCTGGAGTTACTCCTATCGATATACCTTTAGAAGAGAAACCGCAAGAAGATAGAAAACAGAACTATCACGTTAAACATGCGAACTCAAATAATGATAGGACGAATGTTCAACCTAACATAGGACATAGTTCCAATCCATTTCAACAACAAATAGAAGAACACTCACCTAACTTTAGTGAAATTACAACCCATCAGTCTGTCGCTGCTTCATCTATAGATATGAGTTTTCTAACACCACCACATACTGATGATACTGTCTTATTGGAAGATGAATCAACTGTAGCAATCCATCCGGAAGAAACAGTTCTAGCCCTTTTATATAGGACTGGGGAGGATGGCCAAAGAAAAACTATTGTAATTAATAATAAGAATTTCTTAATAGGTAGAAATAATAGTTCGGTTCACTACACGGAGGAATCTACTGGAGTTTCCAGAATCCATGCAGAGATACTTCAAATTGATCCAACTAGTTATGGATTAAAGGATTTAGGGTCAAAAAACGGAACGAAGTTGAATGGAAATGCATTGGTACCATACAAAGTGTATGCATTAAATGATGGAGATGAATTTATAATAGGTAAAGCAAGATATTCTTTTAAATGGAGTTCAACTGAATGAGATTGAACTGGAAGACAGGAATAGCAACGCATCAAGGTACCAAAAAGAAGAAGAATGAAGACTCTTACTTAATACGATTTCAAACGGATAGTAAAGAAAATGAGTTAGGAATATTTGTAGTTGCGGATGGCATGGGAGGATATCAGGTTGGTGATACTGCTAGTCGTCTTGCAATTGAAACAATAGAACAATGGTGGGATAGAAGAATTGATAAGATTTTAAAAAGAAAAAATGTTGTAACACAAATAACCAAAGAACTCACTAAATTATTCAATCAAATTAATCGTGTCATAATAGAAACGAGTAAAAATAGTGGTAAGAAGATGGGAACCACGGTAACTTTCTTAGCACTCTATAAGGGACAATATGGAATTGTTCATATTGGAGATAGTAGAGTATATCAACTGAAGGAAACAATTGGTGGTTTAGATTATCATCTAAAGCAAGTGCCACATGGGAATTTACATGAGCAAACAGAAGTGTTAGAGGCGGAACCAGAATTCATTCAAATAACAGAAGATCATTCATGGGTTGAGAAACAAGTTTTAGTTGGCAAACTAACAGAGGAAGAGGCAAGAAATCACCCTAAACGAAATGTCTTATTACAATGCCTTGGAATTGAAGAGGATATTAATCCTTATACTAAGATAGGTAACTATAATTCTAGTGATTTATTTTTACTTTGTAGTGATGGTTTTTACTCACTATATTCAAATAAAGAAATTAAAGATATGCTTTTAAATTTAGAAAAAGAATATAGTAATTACCAATCTGTATGTGAGTATTTAATAAATTTCTCTAATTTTTCTAATGCCCACGATAATATTACCCTTATTCTAACTAAACACCTTTATTATGAGCAGGAAAATAGAAATAATAACTCTTCTTGGTTTTCATTTATGAAACATCTAAATAGGGAGTAGTGGTATGAGTAAACATGGGATCAAAATTAATAATGAGCAGATATTGCAAGATAAATACCGTGTTGTAACCCATATCGCTTCCGGTGGGATGTCGGAGGTTTATTTGGTAGAAGATATCCACGATTCACAACAACAATGGGCGATGAAGATTGTAAATAAGGAAAGTAAACTCTCTAAAAAGATAGTGGATGAAACAAAAATATTAAGTGAATTAGATCATCCTAATATACCAAAAATGATTGATTTTTTTACATCTGAAAAGTACATATTTCTTGTAATAGAATATGCTGAGGGGACAGTTCTTTCGGAATTTTTGCTAGAGAAACAATTTGACCTTCCGATTAATAAAGTGATTGAAATTGGAATCCAGATAAGTGATATTTTACATTATTTACATACCCGTTCAATACCAATCATATATCGAGATATCAAGCCCGGTAATATTATTTTGAGCAATAATGGGAGTATAAAATTAATTGACTTTGGAATTTCAAGGAAATACCAAGATGATAAAATGAAAGATACTTTGAAGATAGGAACAGTTGGCTTCGCTGCACCGGAACAATTTGAGCAAAAGCAAAGTGATTTTCGTACAGATTTATTTTCCTTAGGAGCGTTACTATATTTCATACTTTCAAAAGGAAAATACGTTTACGTTGCACAAAAACCAATCTCCTATTTTGTAGATGACATTCCTAGGAAACTAGAGAAATGTATTAATCAACTAGTAGAATTAAAACCCGAAAAGAGAATTCAAAATGCTCAAGAGGTTAAAGTGCTTCTTACGAGTTCCTTAGAAGAGAAACAAGTCAAGAAATCAAGATTTGCAAGAAATATGGTAGTAATTGCACTATTCATTGTTATATTTATAACTGTTTTCTTTGTACTAAAGTAATTCGTTTACAGGGGGCTAACATTATGAATGGAGAAATAAGTGAGGATTTTGGAACCATAAGGGATAATGGAGAAATAATAGTATATGAAATTCCGAGTAAATTAACAAAACTAAAGGAAGCAGAGCAATTAGAAGAGCTAAAAAGACCGGATGATATGTTCTTTGAATGTCAGCATTTTATTGTTGATGGGGAATGGTTAAGAATCTACTTTAAGCGTAATAGTCATTATCACAATATAAGCGAATATTTACAAGTTTCTACTGAAAAAAAACGTGTCATTGTTATGAATTTAATTGAGTTATCCAGGCTTATTGGAACACAATATACTACTACTTTACATCCAAACAATGTTTACGTGAATGAACAAGGCGATGTGAAATTAGTACATCGCGGTATTCGTCATGTTTTGCCTCCTGTTGAGTTTAATGAAAAACAATTACTAGAAGAAATGAAGGAAATTATCAATTATCTCTTCGTAGGTTTCTCTCGTTATCTTATAGAAAATCCAACTTTAAATAAGGAAACAGAAAGCTTTATTTCCACTATAAACAATTCTAAATCCATTAAGGAATTACTCGATAATATTGAAGATAGTGAACAAGTAAAAAGAGATGATACTTCTGAAGATAGTAAGTCTAATCTAGGGTTGAATAAATGGAAGAGTCCTGTTGTTGGCAATAGAAAGGTTAAGCTATCTCTGCTATCTGGAACATTAATTGGTTTCCTGTTTGGGCTATTGTTTTTGTATATTACACAAGTGGCACCGTTAAATGAAGCAACAGTTGCTACTAGAGAAGAATTTCAAGAAGAACACAAAAAATTAGCAGATGAAAACGGTGCGTTGCAACAATCATTACTCCAATCAGAAAAGGTTAATCAGGCTTATAAGTTATATATTGATGGGAACTTGGAGGAGGCTATTTCAGTCTTAGAATCTGATAATATAGGTTCTGAAAGTAGAAAGGAATTTTTAAGTCAATTATATTTAGAATCTAGTAACCCTGAACACTTAATGAAGTCGGTAGAACTTAGCGCAGATAACCTAGATTTAGTGGTAGAAAAGCTAATAAAATTAAATAACGAAGAGGCCAATAGCAAAATACTGACTCTCCAGTCTGATAATCCAGTATTAACAATAGAGCAAGCATGGATAAATCAAGAATTCCATGAAGTAATTGAAATTTATGAGGAAATTAAAGAAAGAGATAGAGCAAAAACATTAGCTGCTAGAAGTTTTTTGGAATTAGATATGCCTGAAGATGCAATAGAATTAGGAGAGCAGCTAGGTGATGTATCCATTCAAATTAGTGGTCTTGAAAAACAGATAGAATTAATAGAAGCAGATAAAGATCTTGATGAGGATGAGAAAAAAGAGAGGATTGAAGAATTGGAGGAAAGGGTAGAGGAATTAGTAGGGTAATAATAAAACGTATCATACAGTTTTTGTGATACGTTCTTTTTACATATGTAATGTATTGGTTGACGTTTTAAGTGTTGCCTATAAATCTGTGAGTATTAACAGATTAGTAAGGGAATTCAGTACTATAAAAACAAAGAATCGGGTGAACTAAGTGAATCAAATAGAACTGTTTCCAATACCGGGGTGGATTCAATTCAAACAGTTTGAAGATAGATATAGGTATAGACATGACTTTGATATTATTTATGAAAATAGGAATAATACAGAATTGGTAGCTTTGATAAAATTAAAGACCCCAAAACTCTTTATAATATGACTAGTAAAATGGCTGAAAGCTCTCTAAAGGAATCACTAGATATTGTTACAGACAGCAAGGATATGTCCAGTTTTTCAAAAGAAGAGTATTGTAATTATTGGATTACTAAATATAAAAAGAGTTTATCAGACCGGTATGAGGAACTTCGCAACAAAATACTTTTTCCATAATATTATACAAGCTTAATTATAACAAAAAGTTTGGCTACTTAGGTGGGAGGATATTATGAATTTCCCTTGACCTTAACGTTGCGTAAAGGTTTATGATGAGGATGTCGGGAGGGTAATCATTATGGAGTATACAGTAAATAAACTTGCTCGTATTTCTGGAGTAAGCGGCCGCACGCTCCGTTATTATGACCAGATTGGATTATTGAAGCCGGCAAGAATTAATTCATCTGGCTATCGTATTTATGGGCAAGAAGAAGTGGATCTACTTCAGCAAATTTTGTTTTACAGAGAGTTAGATGTAAGTCTGGAGGATATTATGGAAATAATCCAACAACCAGATTTCAATCGAAAAGAAGCACTGAAGAATCATCATGCGAAATTAAAGCAAAAGAGAGCCCGCCTTGACCAGATTATGGCAACCGTCGAAAAAACAATTGCCAGTATGGAAGGAGGAGTACCCATGCAGGATAATGAAAAATTTGCAGGATTAAAAGAAAAGTTGATTGAGGAGAATGAGAAGAAGTATGGCAAAGAAATCCGTGAAAAATACGGTAATGATATCGTTGAGGCAAGTAATACAAAATTAAGAGGGATGACACAAGCGGATTATCAAGCGATGACAGAGCTTGGTGAAGAAATAATGAATTTATTAAAAGAAGCTTATAAAACGGGCGATCCAGCATCAGAAAAAGCACAACAACTAGCTGAGAAACATAAGCAATGGCTACTGTATTCATGGACGAATTATTCAAAAGAAGCACATGCGGGCCTAGCTGAAATGTATGTGGCAGATGAACGGTTTACTGCTTATTATGACACTGCTATAAAAGGCGGTACAAAATTTTTACGAGATGCTATTATGATTTATTTAGATAGCTAATTAGAACATACCATGCATCAACATACTTGGTGCATGGTATGTTGCAATCTAGGTTAACTAATTTCATAGCTCCTTTTCATACTTCCATAATACCACTTTTATTTTTCCATTCCTTTATAGTAGTTGAATAGCTTATATGAGCTTAATAAGAAGATTTGTCAAAAGAATTTTATTAAGGAATAATTCCAAACAAAAAAACCATCTTAGTAGTAGGAGGTGCTAAGATGGGAAAAGACCGTCAAGAAAAAAAGTTAAAGAAAAGTAAGCGCGTAGAATCTGATCGTGATGTAGGATTGCGTTATAAGGGTTCAACCATTATGTCTAGTCCTGAGGAAGCGATGGAATTAAATGATGGGAAGAAGTAGTAGGAAAAAAAGGGAAGTCTCTGTTTTAGAGATATTCTCTTTTTTGTTTTATAAACTTTTTTATGGGAAGAAAAAACTAAACGTTAAAAATATGATGCCTGCACTAATAGTTTTGATACGTATCGAATATGATGTCTAAGGAATGAATTAATATGATTCTAATCAAATTTTAATTTAACTGTTATTTTTCTTTAAGGATTTATGGCTATATTAAAGAAGAAGAGTAAAGGATCATGAACAATTACTATTCTCTGCAATTGAATATACACATAAGACACTTAAAAATTAGACATAACAATCAACGTACAGATGAACTTAACGATAATGAAGATTGGTAGGAGGAAAATATGGAACAAGCTACTTTCCCAAATTTAATCACAGAGCTTCAAGCAATTGAACTTGCAGAAAGTGTTATAGAAGGCACCGTTGTTCAAATGGTATTAGATGTAAACAAGGGCATATATATATACGAGCTAGAATTAAAAACAAAGAATGGAAACACTGCAATTGAATTAAATGCTATTACCGGTGAAGTAATACGATCATTAGATTCAAGGTAGGAATTAACAATGATTTCTTACTGATAGATAAAGGCATCATGAGGGTGTTTTTAGCAGATAGGAAAGTATTTAAACTTTTCCTCCCTGTATAAGAAAAAACACATTCGCTCTTCTTTTAGCGAATGTGTTTTTCTTATGGTGGAATATTGGTGGTGATTACTTTTCGAATATCATGCTAGCACTTATAATGAAGGAATAGTCTGTCAAATATATTATTACTCAATGTAGCTTAAAGGATAAGGAAAGTACCGAAAAAGTAATAAGAATAGGCAAGTTCATTGGTAGTACTTACAACCATATCATTTCTAGTAATCATGAATATAGTTAAAATGAAGGATATTTTTAGCTTGCTTGTTTACCTTGTAACTGTACAAGTACTAGTCGAAAAAAACTACTTTATGGAGTAGGGAAGCTGTTCAGTAATTATCATCATCAAGTCCGATTGATAACTTTAGATAAAGGAGCAAATAGATGGGATATGTAGAGGATTTGAGGAAAATAGTAGGCCATAGACCGTTAATCTTTGTTGGTGCTGTGGCAATCATTACGAATACTGAAGGGAGTATTCTACTGCAACAACGAAGGTTTCCAAATGGGGTCTGGGGAATTCCTGGAGGGTTAATGGAACTTGGCGAATCAACGGAAGATGTAGCAAGAAGAGAAGTTAAGGAAGAAACCGGACTGACCATTGGTAGGCTTCACTTAATTAATGTCTATTCTGGCAAGGACCATTTTATTATTGCCGAAAATGGGGATCAATTTTACGTTGTGACAGTTGCTTATTATACTAATGAATATGAAGGTGAAATACAGGTGGACGAAGCAGAATCATTAACGTTTGAATTCTTTCCACCAACAGAATTACCAGAAAGAATGGTCGGAAGTCATCGAGAGATTATTAGGGAATATCTAAAGAAGCATAGGGGGAGAGTCTGATGTTCTATGACTCTCCTTAAGCCTACCAACTCCTGCTTTGTTTAATTTAAACTTTAATAGATAGTAAAATCTGACTAAAGTCCTGGTTTTTAGAGGGGACTTTTGCCCCTTGAAGCAATTAGAACAAAGGGTATACTCGGTAAAGTAACGGAAGGAGGGAGAATGATGAATGAATTAGTAATTTACCCTAAAAAAGGGAAGATGATCTTATATGGAATCGGTTGCTTTATTTTTGTAGCTATTGGGGCAATACTTTTTTTGGTAGGACTAATCGATAACGGGAGTGATCGTCTAAAGTTTATTCTTATCGGTGGAGTTGTTTTTGTCTTCTTTGGCCTTTGCATGGTTTATTGGGTGAAAACAATGGCAAAAAGAAAACCTGCTATTATAATTAATCATGAAGGAATAACAGATCAATCTACATATATTGCGGCTGGGTTAATTAGATGGGAAGAGATAGAAGATATCGATTTCATTCAATTTGGTGGGCAAACATACCTCGGGATTTTTACAAAAGATCCTGATTTAATTGTCAATCGAAGTAGCTCGGTTAAAAGAATGTTAAATCGGATGAACAAGGGAATATTACCTTCTCAAGTTAATATTCCGGTGAAAATATTGGATTGTTCGGTTGAAGAGCTTATTGATAGGATAAATAAAGAGTGGGAAAATCAAATGAGTCAAAATGAACCATCCACAATATAAAAATCGGGATACTAGTATCCCGATTTTTTATCCGAAGATCTCTCCGCCATTGACATGTAACACCTGGCCAGTTACAAAGCGTGAATCATCTGAGGCAAGATAAACAAAGGTTGGTGCTACTTCAAAAGGCTGGGCTTGACGGTCCATTAGGTTATTCACTTGTGTTACTTCATCCGCTGAGAAGCTTGCTGGAATTAACGGAGTCCAAATTCTACCAGGAGCAATGGCATTAACGCGGATTCCTTTATCGGCTAAATTTCTTGCAAGTGCACGGGTGAAGCCGATGTTTGCTCCTTTTGTTGCGGTATAATCGATTAATTGATCGTTGCCAAAAAACGTAACAACAGAGGCAGTATTTATAATGGAACTACCGGCCTTCAAGTATTTTAATGCTTCACGAGTAGTATAAAAGTGAGAATATATATTGACTTTAAACGTTTCATCGAATTGTTCATCGGATATATCTAATAAACTTAATTGTTGAAACTGGATGCCAACATGATTACAAAGGATATGCAGTTCGCCGAATGTTTCCAATGTCTGTTTGACAATATCAATACATTGTTGCTTTTCTCTGAGATCACCAGGTAAAAGCAGACATTGTCTACCAAACGCTTCTACTCTATTCTTAGTTCTATGGGCATCCTCGTGCTCATCCAAATAGGAAATCGCTATGTCAGCGCCTTCTTTGGCAAAAGCAATAGCGGCAGCTGCTCCCATACCACTGTCACCACCAGTTATTAATGCGACTTTTCCTTTTAATTTTCCACTACCTTTGTAATTGGGGTTCTCAATGATTGGTTGCGGCACCATGAGACTTTCGATTCCAGGCTGGCGGTATTGCCGTTGTTCGGGTACTGTTATCGGAACTTCCTGGTATTTGGTGATTTTTCCATAGTTAGGATACATTGGATAGGATTGATACTTAGAGTTATCTTTTGCCATACGAACGATTCCTCCTTCATGTTAATAATTACTTTATTCGATATGGGCGAATGGTGTGCCTGGTTGGAGTAGTACAGTCTCATTTATGCACGATGTCGAATAAAATAGCTAGAAATTAAGAATGGGAGGCTTCGGTATCATGAATTATTACTATAATCCAGAGGTTCAACTGCTGTTATTGAATCAATCCGATAGTAAGGTAATTGTATCTTATTTGCCTGGAATCCAATTTCGTTTGCCGTTGATAGCAAAAAGACCACCATATTTTAAGCATCCTAGATATGAACCGTATTATACGGTTATTTAATATCCGTGCTAGGGAATTTGGTTTAGGGGTTCCCTAGCACGTTTCTACATAAAGGAGTATTGGTTTATCGTTTGACGAATGATGTTTAATTTTGATAGATTAAGGGAATACTTTATTTGTAATCTGTAAATAGATTACTAGATTTTTATAGGTTGAGGGTGAAATTATGTTAGATTGGATAGATGATACTAATTGGACAGATTTATTACTTCAAGTTGGAAATATTGCCATTCGAGTAATTGCCATTGTCATTTTGTATTTTATTGTGAAGTCTATAGGGACTCGTGCAATAAGGAAGGTATTTAATCGGAAACAAGATGAGATGAATTTAGGTAGAGCGAAGACATTAGAATCTATTACGCAAAATATATTTACATATTTCTTATTGTTTATTTTTGCCGGGTTTATTTTTTCTATCTTTCAATTTGATATTACTACTTTATTAGCGGGTGCCGGTATTGTGGGTCTAGCCATCGGTTTCGGTGCACAAGGTCTAGTCAGTGATGTGGTTACTGGGTTCTTTATTTTATTGGAGCAACAAATTGATGTTGGAGATTATGTGACAGTAGCAGGTAAAGATGGGGTAGTCGAGGAAGTTGGTCTTCGTACTACGAAATTAAGAGGAATGGATGGTACATTACACTTTGTACCCAACCGTGAAATTACGAATGTTAGTAATCATTCCCGAGGAAATATGCGAGCGCTTGTGGATATAGGTATATCCTATGATGATGATATTGATAAAGCGACACAAATTTTGCAGCAAGTATGTGAGCGGATTGCAGTAGAGGATGAGAACATCGTCGAAGGCCCAGATGTGATTGGTGTACAAGCTTTTGGTGCATCTGAGGTAGTACTTCGTGTGATTGCTAAAACAAAGAATGGAGAACAGTGGGCTGTCGAGCGGAATTTACGCAAAGCAATGAAAGAAGCGTTTGATCAAAACGGTATAGAAATACCTTTCCCACATCAAGTCCATATCAATAAGAATGCTTAAATATGAAGAGTAGCCGAGTAATGTTGGTTACTCTTCTTTACTTAGGATAAGTGTATGAGAATCCTATCTTCTATACTAAAACTTCCTTTCCTTTATTAAGAGGGGTATAGTAATAATCAAAAACTATCGTAATAAGAGGTGAAGAAAGCGTGAAGACAGAAAAGCTATATTATCAAGATCCATATTTGGGACGATTTACAGCAAGCATTTTACATAAAGGTAAAGATGAACAAGGACAGTTTTATGTTGTGTTAGACCAAACAGCATTTTATCCTACAGGTGGTGGACAACCTCATGATACAGGTACACTAGATGATATAGAGGTCTATGATGTAGTGGAAATAGATGGTAAAATTCGTCATTACCTAAATGGAACTCTGGACAAAGATCAGGAGTGTGTGGGTGAAATTGATTGGGAAAGACGTCTAGATCACATGCAACAGCATGCTGGACAACACATTCTTTCCGCTGCGTTTGAAGAAGAATATGGATATAAAACAGTTAGCTTTCACCTAGGTAAGGAACTTTGCTCGATTGATTTAGCAACAGACCTCCTTACGAAAGAAGAAGCATTAGCGGTAGAGAATATCGCTAATATCATAATTATAGAAAATCGACCAATTGAAACAAGATGGGTAACGAAGGATGAATTAATCCATTATCGTTTGAGAAAAGAAGTATCTGTATCGCAAAATATCCGACTAGTCATCATTCCGGACTTTGATTATAACGGTTGTGGTGGAACACATCCTAATTCAACTGGCCAAGTAGGGTCGATTGAAATTTTACATTGGGAAAACCATAAAAAACATACCCGTCTATATTTTGTCTGTGGAAAAAGAGTACGTCATCAATTACACGAAAAGCACCAAGTTATTCAAGGTTTAACAGCAATACTAAGTACACCTCAAAAACAGTTGATAGAAGCTACAAAACGAGTAATAGAACAAACAAGGGAACTTGAAAATACGGTTAAAGATTTAAAGCTACAATTAATCGATTATGAAGCTGCTTCTTTAATGGAAAAGTATACCAATCAGATTGGTTTCCGATTAATTGAGCAGGTATTTGAAAATAGGACTATGCCAGAGATTCAACAATTAGCTAAAAATATTACTGCTAAATCAACTAATACATTAGTATTCTTTGTTAACGAAACTATTGATAAACTTCAAATCGTTTGTGCTTGCGGTTCTGATGTACCTATGAAAATGAACCAAGTGCTAAAGCAAGTATTACCACGGATTAATGGTAAAGGTGGAGGAACAGATACAATTGCACAAGGTGGTGGAGAAAAGCTAGTTACTGGTAAAGAATTAATGGCTGAGTTAGTGAAAGAATTAGATTAATGTAATACCTATTATTTTCAAAGATGCCAACTGTGTGTGGCATCTTTTTTGGATAAATTGTATTGGGCTTTCTAAATGGGGTGGAAGGGAGGTAACGAAACGTCCTCGTCAGTGCCCAAAATGAGGAGGAACTGTCGACCAAGGTAACAGAGAGCACTCTTCAGTGCCCAAAATGAGGGGGAAACGCCGACTAAGGTAACAGAGAGCCTTCCTCAGTGCCCAAAATGAGGAGGAATCGCTGACCAAGGCAACAGATCGTCCTCGTCTGTTCCTTAAATAGGGAAGGACTACAAAAAAAGGTAACGTAAAATACCTAACATTACCCCAAGTAGGAAGCATTATCCCTGCAATATAACCCATTACATAATTTTCGCTATATTGTTCTGACAAGCATTCATGATTTATCTGGCTCCCGAATAGGATGTACTAATAAGCGTACAAGAATCTTATTTGGCGGGAGAGGTAAGTTGTGGTGCAAATTATATTAGAAATCTTTACAAGTAAGGAAAAGGCGGAAGCAATATTGTCAAGTCCTCTAATAGAGTTGATTTTTTTGATGCTTATACTAGGGTTTATTATTTCTGTTTTAGTTCATCTCATCGTATTTAATAAACTAAAAAAGCTACGAAATTACTTTAAAGAAACAAACAGAATGGATATTGAACCTCTGGCATCATTTTACCAAGAGTTTGAAAGAAGGAGTCAAATTGAATCTGTTGCAGCAGAGACGTTTGTCCAGGAGAGGTTTTCAAGCTGGAGAATCTTTGGGATTCCTGTCGTGAATTTAATTAAAATGATACAAATGACAGTTTCGGTGTTTATATTGCTTGGTGTTCTTGGAACCTTTATTGGTTTAACTATTTCACTTGGAACCATTAATGCTACAGGAGAACAACTAGTAGAAAATATTGCAGCAGTATTAGCAGGAATTGACGTTGCCTTTTACACGAGTATTGCAGGTATGGGATTTTCTTTAATTATGACGATTTTGGTAAAAGCGTTTAATACAGAGCATATGCTTACCGACATTATGCTGAAAGTAGAATCAAGTCTAGAAGGAAATGATGAAAATAGCATGGGGCGTTTGATTCAAGTCTCAGAAATGATTAATCAGTCCATCGTTCAATTACAAGAATCGAATCAACAATCTCTAGGTAATATTGAACGAGCTTTTGAAGGATTTCAAGAATATACAACAGGTTTACAACAATCAGCAAAGGATTTAGCAGCCTTCAATGATGGATTATCAAAGAACCTAGGCGAATTTCATCAACTTTTTAATCAAATGAAAGAGGTAACAGCTGGATTTAGTGAAGGGACTGCTCGATTAAACGCGAACTTTGATTCACTATTTGCTTACTTTAATAAAGTAGAGGAAAAGAATGAGCGTATTGTTAAAACGGTTGAGGGGACATATGAACAAATTAAAGAAGCATCTGATACGCAAAAAGAATCCTTACTTCATATGAAAAATGTCGTATCTGATTTGAAGGACTTCACATCATCAATCTTACAAGGACAAAAAACAGTAGGGGATTCGATCGGTCAAATTGTAAATCAAAGTAATCAATTAGTTAAACGAATGGATAGTCATAATAAAGAGTTTAAACAAATTTTCGGAAATGATTTATCGTCTAGATTGGCAGGGATTACAACTTATTTAGGGGAGCTTTCAAGGGAATTCGATCGACTAGGGGAATCGATTTCTGGCCTGCCAGAAGCACTAGATGTTATTAATCATACACAAGCAGAATATAAACAACTTTTAACGGATCGGTTTGAGGAATTGAAGCATTTTAATCGAACCTTTAGTAATCATTTGAAAGAGCATACGACAGAATCGGTAGCATTTGAAAGGCATCTACGTGAAGTAACGAAAACATTTGAACAAGTAAGCATGAAAAATAACCAACTGATGCAGGAAATCGATTCGAAAATATCTCAGATGAACCAATCCTATAATCATCGAGAGAATCAAATGGAAGCGAGTGTAACAGTTTTAAAGGATGCTCTTACTAACTATATCAATAACTTTGAAGGCTCATTTGGTAATCGTATAGACCAGGTAGTTCGTAACATATCACACTCCATGGATAATACGAATGAACATATTAAACGTGAATTTATGGAAATCCGCAGATTAAACGAGCAAATACAACAAACGAATGGACAGAATTTACAACACATACTCCAAGAATTAGGAAGAGAGATGCAAGCATTAATTAGGCAACTTAGTGTTGTCAGTCAACAAGGGCCATCAAGACCTCCGGGAATAGGAATGAATCAAAATGGATACTAAATACCAGCGATTATTTAAGCGAGAAAATGATGAGGGACAGTTTTGGCCATCCTTCACTGATGTACTGACGATTATTTTGTTATGCTTTATCTTAATTTTCATTGTCATGATGGTCATCAAATCATTACAAATTGAAGAGATGAAGCGGACAATTGATCAAATCATGGGAGTTAGAGTACATTTAGTGAATGAGCTTAAGGCTGAATTTAACGATTCTACTACAGGAATCACAGTGGATGATAAAACCGGTGCCATTTTATTTGATACGGATATTCTGTTTGAATTTGATCGAGCGGATTTAAAGCCCGAGTCGTATCAATTCCTAGACGAGTTTGTGCCAAAGTATCTAGATGTGTTGTTAGAAAGTGGTTATGAAGATTATGTGGCTGAAATTATTATTGAAGGGCATACAGACCGAAGTGGTGGATATCTATACAACTTAGAGCTTGCCCAGGACAGAGCATTTAGTGTTGCCTCCTATATATTAGGAGAAGAATTTCCCTATAAAAACATCCAAGAACATTTGGAACAAAAATTAACGGTCAATAGTAAATCCTATACAGATTACCGAACGGATGAAAATGGCGAATATAGTGCAGAAGCGTCGAGGCGAGTAGAATTTAAGTTTCGTTTAAAGGATGAAGAAATATTGAACCGCACAAGAGAGATACTAGGTGAATAAAAATCACCAAAGTAGTATGATCCGCCTTATTTCTTTGGTTAATAGCATATTTCTAAATTTGCTGTTCCATACTATAAGAAAAAGGAGGATAAGGCAATGGCGAAGAATACAAAGAAAAATCGTCCTGACCAAAAAATAAACAAGGCTTCGACTCAAGTGTTCAAGATACAGAATTTTCGACAGAGTTTGGAGCGCCAAAACTAATCAAGCACATAAAGCTAAAGCAAAAAAGCAAGACAAAATAAACAAGGATAAATGACATGGTAAGGAGAATTCTTCATGAATGATTCAAAAAGAGAAAAAGATAGACAATGGCAAGCGAGAAAGAATGCTAAAAATCCGCATGGTAAGGTAAAATCTATGGACCAGTTAGCAGATGAAGCAATGAAAAATGAAAAAAGATCTTAATATAATATGAAGCTAAGGAGTATCAGGATGAAAAACCTTTCACATGATCAAATAATTAAAGAGCTAAATGAGCTATTAAATGAGGATGTCACCAACGTTTTTGAAGAACAGCTAAAAGCTGCTGGAGAACATGGAATACCGAGCTTTATCATTTCCAATCAGGAAGGGAAGGAAATCGAAGTTGCGGTGGAATGGGATAAAGAAGCAGATCAACTTTATTACAAGATTATAAAGGATTAAGGAGAATCTAGCTTTTATTAAAAAAATCATACGAGTGACCCAACAACCTATTAGTACCCAATTGGAGATCCTGATGTGCTATATGTATCTATTGATGAGACTATAAAAGGAAGTATAGTTCCTAAAAGGCGAAAAAAATGGCAATGAAATGTGATTGCTTCTCTTGGTCTATGGATTATCTAAATAAAGTTCGCTTGTTGGGCTGTGACATAATTCTAATTTAAGGTGACTATTTATATCACCAAAAAACAGACAGCCTCTCGCAATCGTTATTTTTCGAGAACTGTCTGTTTTTAGTTACTTTTTAAAGATAGTATTGACAATCGATGTGATCGCACCATCACCAGTGACATTACACGCTGTTCCTAAACTGTCTTGGGCAAGATATAGGGCTATCATCAACGATACCATTGCTTGATTAAAACCAAGCATAGTTTCTAAGAGTCCAATAGCTGCCATAACAGCTCCACCAGGAACACCAGGTGCTGCCACCATTGTAATTCCTAACATTAAAATAAATGGAAGGTAGGACTGCATAGTAGCTGGTTCACCATTAAGAAATAATACTGCTAGTGAACAACTTATAAGTGTAATAGTACTACCCGATAAATGGATATTAGCATATAAAGGAATAGTAAAATCCGCAATGGATTCCTTTACGCCTAAGGATTTCGTTTGCTTTAAGGTTACTGGTATTGTTGCAGCTGAAGACTGTGTACCTAAAGCAGTAAAATAGGCTGGGGACATTTTTTTTAACATTACAAAAGGATTTTGTCGACTTAGCGTACCTGCAATAGAATATTGCAACACTAGGTATAATAGATGCAGAATAAGAATCATCAACATTACTTTTGCAAAAACAGTAATAATGGTTGCCACTTGCCCCGTATACGTCATATTTGCAAAGATCCCTAAGATGTGAAAAGGAAGTAATGGAATAATAACTTTTTCTATTACTAATTGAACAATGGCACGTAGGTCTAAAAAGATACCAAGTAATTTTTCACTGTGAATAGAAGCTAGACCAATTCCTAGCACAAACGAAATAATTAACGCAGTCACAACCTCGAACGGTGGTGTCATAGGAACGGTAAAGAAAGGCTCTGTTAATCCTTCTGTTGGATCTGTCACCGAATGTAAGGATTGTCCATTTAGTAAAGAAGGATAAAGGGACTTTGCTACGAGAAATGCAATAATTCCAGCTAATATAGTAGATGCATAAGCAAAAAAAGCACTTATACCGAGAAGTTTTCCAGCTCCACGGCCAATTTCTCCTATTCCTGGTGTTATAAATCCTAAAATAATGAACGGGATAATAAAGCTAATAAAATTACCAAAGATGCTATTAAAAGTAGCAAGCAGCTGAATAAACCACTCATTGACAAATGAACCAATAATAATTCCTACTATAATGGCAATAATAATTTTTGTTAGTAATCCGAAATTCTTCAAGATTCCCCCTCTTTTCTAATTATGATTAAATATCTGTATTTTACTATATAATCGTAGGAAATTTAAGAGAAAATGTATTCTGAAAGTTGAAAGGGATTACGTTATAGGTATGGGGGATAGTCCTATTAGGTTTCGGACTACCCTCCATACATTATTGTCTATTCTTAGGATAGCGTTCCTTCCCCTTCATATCATTTAATTCTTCTTTACTTTTATTTTTTTTCTTCTTATTTTTAGCCATGTTAATCCCTCCTTATGGCTTAGTTTGAACGATTCATTTAATTTAATGTAAGTATAAATATTTGTTACTTGGGTTCTGCTAGCCATTTTCGTATCACTTTCTTATATTTAGAGAACATATTTTTGTTGGATTTTAATGGGGCAGCAACGGGATCCTGTATACCATTTACTAGTAATGAAATGTTGAAAAGGTGGCCAGGCTTATCAATTAAATAAGAACCAATTTTAAATAAATCAGCTTTATCAAACAAGTCATTAAGGCGGAGATTAATTTGTCTAAAGGCTTCCATATCTACATCTCTTGTGTAGCCGATGTTAATAATTAACTGCTTTGCTTCGGTAAAATCCTTCGGCAGATAGGGAGTTGAAATTAGGTATTTAAGTGGTTCGTCAAAACTTCTGCCTTCAATCGTATGTATAAAAAGGGGGCCACGGTTCAGAGCAATAAAAGCTTTAACATCATGATAATCAATATTCACCTTTCCTGTATCCTCTACCATCTCCCGTATAGTACCGATTGCCCTCTCTTCAATTGCATCAAAGGCTTGATGTGCCTCATGGATAGGAATTGATGGATCTATCGTTTTCATTAGTTCATCACTGTGGAAGAAGATGATAGCATCACAATAATCTTTCATGATGAAGTATTGTTCACGGGCAGTCAATTTTCTACGTTTTCCTTCAAATCGAAATGGGAAGCGGAAGAGACCGATAAGTAATGGTTTACTCTTTTTTAAATTCTGTAGTTTATGGCTTAATGCCTCCGTCTCGCCGGGATTACCACCAATAAAACGATAAAAGCAGATATTATCTTCCTGAAGTTCTATAATAGTCGCTTGTTTTTGATCCGAAACGTCCGTTTTCCTCTTAAATGGTTCAAAAATTCTCTCCATGTCGCCTCTCCCAACTCTATTATTTCATTATTTTCACCATAATATCAGATAAATCTAGTAAAGTTTGTCGTTTTCTGTTAAGAATAAAGACTTATTTTGTTGAAATAAGAAGTAAGGTATAGTAGCAATAGATAATTGTTCTAATATTACTTTTAAAGTAAGGCCTATACAGAAGTGAAAAATAGGTGTAAGATTAGCATGATAGAAATACTTACCTAGGTAAGTAATGGAGGTCCGTGATGAAAAACCGTGATATCATTCATTTATTCAATCAACGTGTTCGTTCTATAAATAAACAATTGAATGATCGATTACAGTCACATGATTTATATCATGCTCAATGGTCGATTATGTACTACTTGTACGAGAATGGTCCCAAAACGCAAACAGAGATCACAAACTATCTTCATGTGAATCCACCTACGATTACTAGAACGGTTAAGCGAATGGAAGAGAATGGCTGGGTCAATCGCGTAGTAGGAAAAGACAGGCGACAGCATTATATTAAATTAACAAATGAGGCGATAGAACGGTATAAGGAAATTGAAAAGATCGTAGCGGACCATGAGGAGGAGATTCTTTCCCGATTGTCGGAAGAAGAAAAGGAATTATTTCATAACATATTATTGAAACTAGAATAAGGAGAATTTATTACAGCATGTATAATCATAAGGCTAAGATTTGGACAAAAGATTTTATAAACATTTCATTGACACAATTTATCGTATTTATAGGTTTTTACACGTTGCTTACTACGCTTCCTTTGTATGTGTTGAATGATTTAGGTGGTTCGGAAGCGGAAAGTGGACTTGTTGTAACGATTATGTTAATTGCAGCTATTGCCATGAGACCTATATCAGGTAATCTTTTAGATAAATTTGGTAAGAAAAAGACGTTATTATGGAGCACGGGCTTGTTTACAGGTACCATGTTTTTTTATTTTTTTATAGATAGTTTCGTAGGATTAATGTTTTTAAGATTTATTCATGGTCTTTCTTTTGGGGTTGTGACAACTGCTGCTAGTGCAATTGCGGCAGACATCGTGCCAAATGAAAGAAAGGGTGCGGGTTTAGGGTATTTTGCAATGGCTACTAATATTGCAATGGTTGTTGGGCCTTTTATTGGATTAACGCTTATCCAGTTTATATCGTATAAGGTGCTATTTGTCTTGATCAGTATTATTGCTGTGGTAGGTGTTATTTGTGCCATGCAAGTAAACATTCCACAGGAAATATATAAAAGCAGAGATCAGAAAGATAAGAAATTAACTTTAGATGCCCTAATTGAGGTCAAAGCGCTTTCGATTGCGGCTATTAGTTTGCTAGTTGGATTAGCATACTCTAGTATTCTTTCCTATGTCAGTGTCTTTGCTGATGCGAATGGATTATCTCATGTAGCAAATTATTTCTTTGTCGTCTTTGCTGCTGTTATGATCATAGCTCGGCCGTCATTTGGACAATTATTTGATGTAAAAGGACCAAAATATGTAATTATTCCATCCTTAGTCATATTCAGTGTTGGATTAGTCATGTTAAGTTATGTGGAATCAGCTTGGATGTTTCTAATAACAGCGGGGATTATTGGCCTTGGAAGTGGGTCTTTGCTACCGAGCTTTCAAACGATGTGCATTCAAGCAGGTAGTCCAGGGAGAAGTGGACATGCTACGGCTACATTTTATATTTTCTGGGATATAGGAATCGCAACAGGTTCTTATGTACTTGGAATGATTGTAGCGAGATATAATTTTCACGTAATGTATATAACTTGTGCTGTATTACTTATAGTAGTTCTAGCTTTATTTATGATTCAGCAAACCCAACATGGGAGACGTATTAAAGTAGAACAATCTGCCGCTACTCAAAATCTACAATAGCTTGGTTTCAGCCTTTAGACCGAAAATCCCTACTGATAAAGTAGGGATTTTTTGTGGTTATAAATCGGTCGCTGTTCCGAGTTTAAAAAACGTCAGAGTGTGTATGATAGAAGTATGAAAACTAAGGAGGAATTCAAATGAATTATGATATAAATAGACTTATAGCAGAAGGAAGAATAAAAGAAATGAGGGATTACGCTTATCAAAATAATTTAGTTGTAAGTCTTAAAAAAGTAAAGCAACTAAATTCACAAAAAGTAAAACCCATTAATAAAGAAGTAGTGTAGAAGCACAACTCCGATAGTTAGATAGATATAGGGGAGCCCCGGAAGTGTAAACTTCCGGGAAAGGAGTACATAGCTTTTTTGAGCAGTTCTAGCTCTTGTACTGAAAGTAACCGATATAGACAGTTCGATGTATGTCTTATAAGTGTTCAAATTAATTGTAACTGCCACTAATTTTATGAATTTTTAACTAATGTGAATGTATCTTTCTTGTTATTTTTCTATTCCTATCCCATAATGGACTCACGAGATTGAGAAAGGGGATGGCTAGATGAAATCTGCTTTAGTATTTGGGGGAACTAGATTCTTTGGTGTGAATTTAATAGAAAAATTATTAGATAATGGTGTGAAGGTTACAGTGGCTACTAGACAATCGAGCGAAGATTCGTTTGGGGATAAGGTAGAACGGTTGAAGGTAGATCGCTTTGACGAAGCATCTGTTCGGGAAGCCGTACAAGGGAAAAAATGGGACGTTGTGTTCGATCAGCTTTGTTTTTCTTCCAATGATGCAGATATTATTGCCAATGCCATGGAGGGGAAAATAAAGCGTTATGTATTTACATCCACATTGTCTGTTTACGATTATGGGATGAACATGGATGAAAAAGTCTATGATCCATATACTTACGAGTTGAAAATGGTAGATAGGCAAGAAGTGACGTATCAAGAAGGAAAACGTCAGGCAGAAGCTTATTTATTTCAAAAAGTCTCCTTTCCAGTTGTAGCAATGCGAATCCCAATTGTACTGGGTGAACAGGATTATACAAAACGATTAGTACATTATGTGGAAAGTGCAAAAGAGGGAAGGGAAGTCTATTTCCCAAATCCTAAAGCAGAAATGTGCTTTGTTCATCAAAAAGAAGCTGGGGAATTTTTAGCTTGGATTGCTGAAACAAACTTTACTGGACCAATTAATGTTAGTGCCAATGGCTTTATTACCATGGAGAATCTAATGCAACTTATTTCTGAAAAGACTGGAAAAGAAGTAATCATTACTACCAACAAGGAGTTGGAATCTCCTTATGCTATTCAAGAAACATGGACATTAAGCAATGAAAAAGCAAAAGCGCTTGGTTATAACTTTACAAACCTAAATGATTGGTTACCAGCTTTAATTAGGGAATTATCGAAATAACCTTAAATTGTTTGAGGCTGGGACATAACTAAAAGCTAAATGTAAAACCGAATGATACACGGTACTAGATACGGAAATATACGTAGACTCCTGCGGGAGGATAGGCTTAGGTGAGCCCCCTAAAGATATAGCACGAGGAGGCTAAGGCAGCCGCCCGGCGGCATGGTAGACACTGCGATGGTCTTTTCGAGCAGATGTCGCCCCTGTACTGGAAGCAACCGCAAGTATATTTCCGGAGCGTGGTCATTGTTCATCATTCGGTTTTTCCTTTAAGATAAATTCTTTTGCCCCAGCCTTTATTAATTTAAAAAATGTCTGAATGTTTCTTACTCTCAGATGGCGATATGTATACGATGAATGTATATGAAACTAGCTGAGGAAAGCAG
This sequence comes from Ornithinibacillus liuyingii, assembly GCF_055550225.1. Taxonomy (NCBI): domain Bacteria; kingdom Bacillati; phylum Bacillota; class Bacilli; order Caryophanales; family Bacillaceae; genus Ornithinibacillus; species Ornithinibacillus liuyingii. The sequence continues at coordinate 97,671 of NZ_JBPWOS010000001.1, forward strand.
TGGTAAGAGGAGAGGGAATCGTAGAGACTATCTTTTCAGTTTTAATTCATCAATATAAGAGACTGGACTAGTCCAATCTCTTATATAATTTTAAGTTAAGAATGCTTTTGTTACGCGAAAAAATTCATCAGGTTCTTCGATATAAGGCATGTGAGCACTATTTTCAAAGACATGAAACTTGCTGTTCGGTGTTAGACTACTAAAATACTCCGTTGACTCAGGAGTTGCTTCATCGAACCGACCACATGTAAATAAGGTTGGGACGGCTATTTTATGTAATTCCTTTGTACAGTCATAGGTCTTTAGATTACCAGCAACATGAAATTCAGATGCACCCCACATGATATTGTAAATTTTGGAGTTTCTATATTTAGCTCCTTCTTTAAGAAATTCAGGTCGTTCTGATTCCGGTAACCTACATACAAAATAATCATTAAATACTTTAGTTGCCTTTTTATATTCTTCTGAGTCAATCATCCCATTTTCTTCACATTCTTTTATAGTGGTCTGTATTTCTAATGGTAGCTTTTGAAGATTTCGCTGTTGATCTTTAGCCCATATCGGAGCACTTAAGCATGGACTGGAAAAGATAATACTTGCGACATCCTCAGGATAAGATAAATAATATGCAGCAGCCAAAGTTGTTCCCCAAGAGTGTCCAAGAATATGTAATGTTTTCAAGCCCAGACCATCTTTTAACTGTTTCACTTCATGGACAAATCTATCAATATTCCATAATGAATCATCTTCAGGTCGGTCTGACTTCCCACAACCTAACTGATCATATAGTATTACAGGTCGTACACTTGCTAGTTCTTTTAACCCTTGTAAGGACCAATGAGAAGAACCAGGTCCACCATGTAAGATAAGAACAGGGGCATTATCCGTTTGCTGGTCATGGATTTGATACCAAACTTTCCCACCAGATACTTCTATATATCCCTCATTAATTGGCATCAACATTATCTCCTTTTTCTATGCTTATTATTTTATACTATCATTACTTTAGAAAATTTAACAAATAAAGGTTAATATGATATGTTATTGTTAATATTCTGTATATGAAAGAAGGGAAGAATGATAAGAGATATTATTATATTTGTAATTATAGTAAGTGTAATTTTAAATGTTGTTAAATTTATCATCCGTAAACTATTTGCAATACCATCTGATTGGGGGGGGATATCAACCAATTAATAATACGCATAAATGGGGGAGGCGTATTTTTTCTCTGCTTTTTGTTCTCTCAATCTTTGCATTTATATTTGAAATTGGTTATGGATTTATCTATATCATTATAGGATCATTGTTCGCTTTATCTATTTTCGAAGCCTGTATGGAATGGATATATGAGCCAGAAAAGCAATATATCATTTCTATTATAGAATCAAGTGCATTTGCTGTAATGTTTATTGGTATTCTAATTATCTCCTTGCAAACATTAACGTTTGAAGAGGCGTTAAAAGAATATGGTTATATCGACATTGATTCCGTTGAAAAGATAGAAGTTCAAAATGTAGCTTGGAACGAGGAAGAAAAGGAGTTATGGAATAAAACAACGGTGAAAAGAGAAGTAATGATAGATGATCCTAAGTTGATTCGTGAAATATTCCATGAGTTACATGAACTAAAATATCGGGAGCGACCAATTCATCATGAAAATCGGGATAATTACTATCGGTTAAGCATAAAAGGGAAGAGCAATTTCGATATCACGGTTTATGATAAATGTATAGCATTTTATTTAGCGGATTATCAGTCCTATCGGATTCTTGATGAAAATAGTATGTATGAGTTCCTAGAAGAGATGGAACTAGGTTGGGAATAGTTTAGGTTTAACTTGCGTGTATGAATTTCAAAAGATAATCAGAGCTCAACAATGTATTTTGGTTAATAGCTCCGGAAATAAGAGTGACACTAGGGATTAAACCATAATGGTTCTGTTACACCGATAGTTTTTTTCCCATTAGGTATTCTTGGGGAAGTGGGTCTTTTCGAGAGGTTTATTCTTGAAGTGGCCCGTCAAATATTTCCGGAGCTTCTTTTATACTTTCTCTTTACTTTATTTTAATCTACGGTAACTGCTAACCCTTTTATTTTTAATGACGGAGATCCAATATAGCCATAATAATCCATTGGAGAGAATTCTAAGTCATTACCCACTTTTTCAATATCCATTAATAGCTCAAAGAAATTACCGGCAATCGTCATTTGATTAGTCGGCCCTACGATTTTACCATCTTTCACATATAGTCCATTTGCTGCAAGCGAAAAGTCACCTGAAATTTGATTCGCGCCGGAATGTAGACCGGAAAGGCTTGTAATGATGATACCTTCCTTCATAGTACTCATTAGCTCATCAAATGATTCTTCCCCTGGAACGACATAAAAATTCGATGGACTAACCCCAATTGAATCTTTATAGGAGGATTTATAACCATGGCCAGTAGATGCTACTCCGTCTTTTTTCGCTGTTTTTAAATTATGAAAATAACTTCTTAATATACCGTTTTGAACAAGGGTTAATTCTCTAGTAGGGACCCCTTCAGAATCAAACGTGCCACTACGTGTACCATCTTCTAAGAATGGATTATCAATTAGTGTTAGAACTTCTGATGCAATTAAGGAATCTAGTTTTCCTTTTAAGCGAGATTGGTTATCCTGTACTGATTTTGCTGAAAATGACGGAGAAAAGGTTGCAAATAATGGAGCTGCGGCATCGCCTTGTAGAATCACTGGATATGTCTTATTTGGATAAGATTTTCCGTTTAAATATCTCAAGCTCTTTTCTACCGCTGCTTTTGCAACTTTAGCTGGATCTAGTGAATAAAAGTCTTTAGTTAGCTTGAAGTGCATACCTGTTTTAACTTCATCATTTTCTTTAACGACGACAGAGAAAGCAACATAGAAAAAGTTATTACGATCTTCTAAGGCAAGCCCTTTATTGTTATACAAAGCCTTTTCCATTAGTTGATCCTGTATCATAGCATAATTAGTTTGAACAACTCTCGGATCAAATTCATAGATTTCTTTCTCTACTGCTTTTAAAAAGGAGATTTTTTCCTTAGTAGATATTCCAGATAGTGAAGGAGAATAAAAGTCTTTTTCTTCATAAGGGGCATCTCCTGAAAACAATTCTTCTGGATCATCCTCTAGCAAGATTGCATTTTCTTTCATATGTTCTAATAAAAAGGAGACGGATTCTTTATCTATCTTTTCAGTATAGGCATAGCCCATTTTACCATTGAATAGACCACGTACAGCTAATCCAAACGTGTTGGATGAATCGTAGTCATCAATTTCTCCTTTAAATATGGAGCAACCAAAGCTAGAATGTTTCTCATAATAAAGCTCCAAGTCGGTGAAACCTAACTTTTTTCCCTCAACGAATAATTGGTCACGAAATTCGATTACATTCATTTAAATTGTCTCCTTTCCGCCAACTGTTATTTCACTTACCCGTAATGTTGGTTGGCCAACATTGACTGGTACACTACCACTGGAAGCACCGCACATGCCGGCACCATGACCAAGATTATTACCAACCATGTCAACTTTCTGAATGGTTTTTGCTCCATTTCCTATTAAGGTTGCCCCGCGTAATGGCTTGTCGATTTTACCATTTTTTACTAGATACGCTTCATTTATAGCAAAGTTGTAATCGCCTGTTGCAGGGTTGACTTGTCCGCCACCCATATATTTAGCGTAAATGCCATATTCCGTGTTGGCGATAATTTCTTCTGGACTTGATTTTCCAGGTGCTATATAGGTGTTGGTCATTCTTGAAGTAGGTGCAAATTTATAGGATTCCCGTCTACCAGATCCAGTTGATTTTGCATTCATTCTGCGAGCATTGAATTTATCAATCATATACCCTTTTAAAATTCCATTTTCGATCAATATGTTTTTACGAGTTTTTTCGCCTTCATCGTCAATATTAATTGATCCCCATTCATTGGTTAGAGTACCGTCATCAATATAGGTTACGAGTTCTGAAGCAACTTTTTCCCCGATTTTATTAGCAAAAACGGAGTTATTCTTGGCAACTGAATAAGCCTCTAGTCCGTGTCCACATGCTTCGTGGAATATTACACCACCAAATTCATTATCAATGATGACCGGGAATTTTCCACTTGGAGCTGGATCTGCATGAAGCATCGTTACTGCAATTCGTGCTGCTTCCTTAGCATAATGGTCTAAATCTAGTCCCTCTATGTATTCAAATCCTTGAAATCTACCAGGACCATAAAAACCTGTTTGCATATCGTGCTCATTTGATGCAATTGCATTTATGACGAGCCTACTTCTTACTCGTCTATCCTCCACATAGGTGCCCTCTGAATTGGCAATTAGAACATTCTGCTCTTCTTCAACTAGACCAATGGTTGCCTGTGAAATGGAAGAATGATAATTTCGAACAATTTGATCTGCGTTCCGTAAAATGGCTAGTTTGCGGGATTTATCTACACTGTTTGGCATTAATTCTATCGGGTGAATGGATTCAACAATTTGTTTGACTTGTGGTAGTATGATAGAATTTTGCCCACGAGTACTTTGTATAGCTTGTGCAGCTTCATTCGCAGCTTTCATTAATCCTTCTCTTGAAAAATCATTGGTTATCGCATAAGCACTCTTTAATCCATTTAATACCCGGATTCCAACCCCGAAGTCACTACCAGATAGACTGTCTTCAAGTCTACTACTTTGTAATTTCATTCTACTAGTAAAACGATCTTCTACGAATATTTCTGAAAAATCGCCACCTGTACTTAGTGCGGCTGTAAGTACGTCTTCAATAAGCGCCTTGTTTAACATATAATCCTCCCCCTTAATATATTTTCACTTGTCAGAATTTATTTTACAATAAATTAACTATTAATACATATATCTAGAGTCGGTTTTTCACTCAGACTTAAGACGGAGGCAAAGGAAAAAGCACTGTAATGGAACAGTACTTTTAAATATTTAACGGATATATCGCCTTAATAAATAGGATAGCCATTTACAATCTGGGTGGTTACGAATGTTTTCAATTAATCCATTAATAATCGCTCGATTATAGCTTGGTTCTATAAGGTGTTGTTTTAATGTCACTAAGGATTCTTTTTCAATAGATTCTTCTATTTCCTTAAGGGATGTGTCTATCATAGAGATGAGTTTTTCTTTTGATATTTCTTCTATTAAAAAATCTTGAAACATTTCTCCCGTTTCTAACGTAATAAAAGGCGTGGTTATATTTTTAGCGAGGATATCTACTTTTTCAACTAGTGATGTTGCAATTAAATCAAGGTCAAGCTTACCATTATTAAATATGACAATATCGGCATAGCCGTTAATTAGTCCCTTTATTGCATAGATTAAATCATATTTGATTTCGTTTATGCTCTCGCCATATATCCTTTCTAGCATTTCTAGAAAAGTCTTATCAGCTATTTTATGATAATACTGCATTCTAGTTAGCAATTCTTTATTAAGGGAGTGATTCTGTTCTATCATGAGAAACTTCGCCAAGTCTCGATGCTGTAAAAATGCTTTAAAGATCTTATGGAAAATTTGATATAGAATATCCTTAGTATGAGTAGTTCTGACCACGTGGTCAATGTCGGCAGTGATTTGTTGCATGAAATGGTCGATAATCGCTAGAATAAGTTCGTCTTTCGACTTAAATGATAAGTAGAAGGCACCTTTCGATATACCACAGTATTCGGTTATTTGTTGTACGGAAGTTTTTTTGATTCCTTGATTTGCAAAAAGCTCTATTGATTTCTCCATAATTAATTGTTTTTTATTCATTTGTAAAAACTCTCCTAAATTACATAGCATATGGTTGACAAACTGACTGAACAGTCATTAGTATAGGGGAGTGAGTTTATAAAGTCAATTTAGGGTAGGTGTAAGCGTGAAGAATTTTGTCAACTTTGTAATAAAAAATAAGCTAGCAGTTTGGCTTTTGACAATTATTATTATTGTATCAGGAATATATTCTGGTTCTCGTATGAAGACAGAAATGATTCCAGATATCTCTATTCCTTACTTAATGGTGTCAGGAGTATATCCTGGTGCAACACCTGAACAGGTAATGGAAGAAGTCTCGATTCCAATTGAAAAAACAGTTGAGAATTTAGAAGACGTAAAGGCGGTTTATTCTAATTCCTATGCCAATATGGCTAGTATTCAAATCGAATATGATTATGGGATAGATATGAATGAGGCAAAACGGGCATTAGATTCTGCACTAGATAATGTAACATTGCCAGATGATGCTCAAGAACCAACTGTTACAGCTATTAGTATGGATATGATGCCTGTAGTTGCATTAAGTATTAGTAGTGATACGGAAGATATTGTGGAGTTAACTTCTACAGTAGAAGATATTATTCTACCAAAGCTTGAAAAGTTAGATGGTGTCGCTTCTGCTACCATCACTGGTCAACATATTGAAGAAATTGAATTACGATATGATGACGAAAAAATGGCTAGTCTTGGCATTACAGAAGATGATGTTGAGCAAATGATTCAAGCAAGTGATATGGCTATATCACTAGGACTCTATGAATTCGAAGAAGGGGAGCAAGCTGTAGCCCTTGATGGAAAGTTCATGTCTGAGGATGAATTAAAGGACATGTTAATTCCGGTAACACCTTCTGAAACACAACCACTTCCTTTTGTGAAATTAAGTGATATTGCATCAGTTGAAGTAGTAGGTAAAGTTCAATCTATTTCCCGTACAAACGGTGAAAACGCAATTGCCATACAGGTAGTAAAAGGGCAAAATGCTAATACAGTTGATGTTGTAAATAGTGTAAAGGATTTAATGGAAGAAGAAGAGTCTAATATTTCAGGGCTATTGGTTGATGTTTCCTTGGATCAAGGTAAACCGATTGAGGATTCTGTCGCTACAATGGTAGAAAAAGCAGTATTTGGTGGATTAATTGCGATTCTAATCATTCTACTGTTTTTACGTGATTTCAAATCAACCATTATTTCGATTATTTCTATTCCGGTATCTATCTTTATTGCATTAATGCTATTAAATTGGATGAATATTACGCTTAATATAATGACACTTGGGGCGATTACGGTTGCCATTGGACGTGTTATAGATGACTCTATCGTAGTTGTAGAGAATATATTCAGGCGATTACATTTAAAAGAGGAGAAACTGAATGGTCGTGCACTGGTTCGTGAAGCAACACTTGAGATGTTCAAACCAATCGCGTCCTCGACATTAGTTACAGTAGCGGTATTTGCGCCACTTATCTTTGTAGGCGGTATGGTTGGTGAGTTATTCATGCCGTTTGCACTAACCATGACATTTGCTCTAGGTGGTTCGCTACTTGTTGCGGTAACTATTGTACCAGCACTATCTCATTTCTTATTTAAGAAAAAACTATATGGTGAGAAAACAGAAATTAAACATAAAGAAGTTGGTAAGTTAGGAAACTGGTATAAAGGTATCCTGCGTTGGACATTAAATCATAAGTTTATTACATCAGCAGTAGCTGTAATTATGTTAGTTGGTAGTTTAGCATTAACACCACTAATTGGCTTTAGCTTCTTAGGAAGTGAAGAGGAAAAGGTCATGTACCTAACCTACACTCCTGCTACTGGGGAACTAAAGGATGAAACAGTCGCGAATGTAACGGCAGTTGAAGAAGCAATGCTTGACCGTGATGATATCGAAATTGTTCAATTATCAATTGACGACAGCGGCTCGGAATCTGCTATGCTGACGGGGGGCGGAGGTGCATTAATGTACCTCATCTTTGATGAAGATATGAAGAACTTCCCTGAAGTACGCGAAGAAATAGAAGAATATGTCTTTAATATTGATCAGTCAGGGGAATGGAAGAGCCAGAACTTCTCTGCTATGGCTTTTTCTTCCAATGAAATTAGCTACACCTTATATAGCGAAGATTTAAATAATCTAAATGAAGCTGTATCTATGTTAGAAGAGGTAATGCTAGAAAATGATGGATTAAAAGACGTAAGCTCAAGTAAAGAAGAATCCTATGTAGAGTACACGTTTAAAGTAGATCAGGAGGAGCTTCTCCAATATGGTTTAACAACGGGTCAAATCTTTATGGCGTTAAACCCTAACCGAACAGACAATATTTTAACAACTATTGAAAAAGACGGTACTAACCTTAATGTTATCGTGAAACATGATGAAGAAATTCAACAGCCAGAATCAATTGACGAAATGTTAAATATCGAAATTGAAACGGCTCTTGGTACTACGATGCCTCTATCTGAGTTAGTAACCGTTGAGGAAGGTACAACATTAAATACGCTTGCACGTAGTGAAGGTCAATATTATGCAACCGTTGATGGTACCATTATTTATGATGATATATCGAAGGTTTCTTCTGAGGTGGATGAAAAGATAAGTGAATTAGAGCTGCCTAAAGGTGTTACAACTGGTGTTGCTGGTGTTACAGCGGATATGGAAGAGACCTTTACACAGTTAGGCTTTGCAATGCTTGCAGCGATATTAATTGTATACTTCATCCTTGTGGTAACATTTGGTGAAGGACTTGCACCATTCGCAATCCTATTCTCATTACCATTTGCAGTTATTGGCTCATTTGTTGGGTTATTAATCGCAGGTGAAACTATCTCTGTAACAGTAATGATGGGATTACTAATGTTAATTGGTATAGTCGTAACAAATGCTATTGTACTGGTTGATCGTATCATTCATATGGAACGTGAGGGAATGGGAATGCGAGATGCAATACTCGAAGCTGGTGCAACTCGACTTCGACCAATTCTAATGACAGCAATAGCAACCATTGGAGCACTGATTCCTATGTTATTTGGAAGTGCAGGTGGAGGATTAATCTCTAAAGGACTTGCGATTACAGTAATTGGTGGTTTAGCAAGCTCAACCCTATTAACTCTAATCATTGTTCCAATTGTTTATGAAGTATTATCGAAGATATTTAAAAAGAATCGTAAAGAAGTAATTGAAAACTAATTAGAAAAGAAGAGGTTGTCACATGATGAAAAATAGTGTGGCAGCCTTTTTTATTTGCTACTCCACATGAAACTATCATAATAGTTTCATAGTTAGCGAGCTCGTTCTGAATACGGTATAATTTATTCATATTATAAGGACTAAAAGGAGTAGTTAACATGATTTATTCATTAATTCAACCGGATGATTCGTGGATATTATGGGCATTTTTAGCAGGTTGGGCAGGGATTAGTATTTATTTAGAGCAGAAATATGAATGGGCTTCAAAAGTATCTGGAGCAATAATCGCATTAGTTGGAGCTATGTTATTAGCTAATTTAAACATAATACCAACCGATTCAGCGGTATATGATACGGTTTGGGCTTATGTTGTTCCATTAGCTATTCCATTATTACTTTTCCAAACAAATATATTAAAAATATGGAATGAAAGTGGCAGATTATTAGTTATATTTCTTATAAGTTCAATAGGAACAGTCATAGGGGCCATAGTAGGGTTCTTTCTATTAAAAGACTTCATTCCAGATTTATATAAAGTAGTAGGGATGATGACAGGCTCGTATATTGGGGGAAGTGTTAACTTAGCAGGACTTTCCGCACGATTTGAGACTCCAGGAGATTTATTATCCTCTACGGTTGTTGCTGATAACCTGATGATGGCATTATATTTCTTGATTTTGATGGTAATTCCGACTTTAGCGTTCTTTCGTAAACGTTACCATGCTCCATACCAAGAAATGATAGAAAAGTCAGCAGATAAAGATGAGAAAAATTTAGCAGCTTCTTATTGGAAAAGAAAAGAGATTTCATTAAAGGATATCGGTCTTGCGGTAGGTTCTGCGTTTACATTAGTTGCTGTATCATTTAAACTAGCTGAGTTATTTGATTCCCTTATTCCTTCTGGAGAGAATGCAAACTTTGCTTATCATGCCTTAAACGGATTTTTAGGTGATAAATATTTAATGTTAACAACGGTAACGTTAATTACAGTAACGCTATTCTCACGTTTCTTTGAAAATATTAAAGGTGCCCAAGAGATAGGTACGTATTTAATTTATATATTCTTTGTTGTTATTGGGGTACCAGCGTCACTTCCAGTTATTTTACAAAATGCGCCTTTATTATTTGTATTAGTATTCATTATGGTTGCGCTAAATATGATAATCTCCTTTATATTTGGTAAACTATTTAAATTTAATCTCGAGGAAATTGTCCTAGCAAGCAATGCTAATATCGGTGGCCCGACAACTGCAGCTGCAATGGCTATTTCTAAAGGGTGGACGAAGCTTGTTGCTCCAATATTAATTATTGGTACATTGGGATATGTTATTGGTAATTATATCGGTGCAGCAATTGGATATTGGTTTGGGTTATATTAAATGGGAAAAAGAGGCTGGAACAAAACTATTTCTAACATAGGATAAACCGAACATGAAAGTTAGCGCATCAAACCCGCCCCGGAAATATACTTGCGGTTGCTTCCAGTACAGGGGCGACATCTGCTCGAGAGAACCTCGCAGTGTCTTCTTTATACTTTATCACAGCATAAGTGCGACATCTGCTCGAGAGAACCTCGCAGTGTCTTCTTTATACTTTATCACAGTATAAGTGCGACATCTGCTCGAAAAGACCTCGCAGTGTCTTCTTTACCGTCGGGCGGCTGGTGAGCTTCCTAAGAGCTAACGCTCCCTTGGGGTCTCACCGATGCCTTTCCTCCCACAGGAGTCTCCGTATATTTCCGGGGCTAATGTGGTGATGGTTCGTTTTAATACCTTTGTTTTAGTTTTGTCCCAGGCTCTTTTTGAATTTGTAGAATAAAGTAGTTTTATAGCTATGTTTTGCCTTTCTTTGTTATTAAGATGGATTTTAAGCAGTTTATTAGCTATCATTTTCTGGTTTGGTGTACTATGACTATAGTAAGTGAGAAATAATCTCACTTGTGATAAATGAACCATAACAAAGTAACGTTACAATAAAACGATTATATAGTTGTACCGGAATAAGGAGGAAGCTAGTTTGAAAATTGTCGGGTTATCCGGTTCTATCACTGGTTCGAAAACACGAACTGCTATGGATTGTACGATAAAAAGAATGATAGATAACAATCCTAATGCAGAGGTTACATTATTAGATTTAAAAGATTATGATATTCAATTCAGTGATGGTCGGAATTATTTAGAGTATGATGGGGATACCGGGTATGTTGTCGAAACAATTATGGCTGCGGATATAGTGATCATAGGAACTCCCATTTTCCAAGCTTCCATTCCAGCCCCTTTAAAGAATATCTTTGATTTACTACCTGAAAACGCTTTTCTAAATAAAATTGTCGGGCTGATTGTCACTGCTGGTTCAGCGAAGCATTTCTTAGTGGCTGAGCAACAAATAAAACCTATCTTGTCCTATATGAAAGCTCATATTGTTCAGACCTATGTATTTATAGAAGAACAGGATTTCTATCAAAAGAAAATTACAAATGACGATGTATTACTACGAATTGATCGATTAGTAGAAGATATCGTTGTATTAGCGGAAGCTTTCCATACGATTCGTGAAGAAAAAGAAGCGGAATATGGATTTTAACAGAACTTGGAAGCCAAGGCCCAATGTTTTTTCTTTGAAATAGAAGAGCTGGTTACTTCTAGGTAGGTTGGTATAATATGCTGCGAGTAGCTTAAAAGGAGTATTCAAATGAATAAAACGATTGGGATCCTTGCTCATGTTGATGCTGGTAAGACCACCTTTTCAGAACAAATACTATACCATACGAAGGCGATCAAGAATAGGGGAAGAGTGGATCATCAAAGTTCTTTTCTGGATAGTCATGAGATAGAGAAACTACGGGGAATTACAGTTTTTGCTGGTCAAGGCTATTTCTCTTATATGGGTTCTAGCTATTACCTTATTGATACACCTGGACACGTTGATTTTTCTCCAGAAATGGAGCGGGCTGTACAAGTGATGGATTATGCCATCATCATAATTAGTGCAGTTGAGGGGATAGAAGGACATACAGAGACGATTTGGAAGCTTTTACAAAAACATCAAGTTCCCGTCTTTTTCTTTATTAATAAACTAGACAGAACTGGGGCAGATGTTAATCGGGTAATAGCAGATATGAAGCTATATTTTTCAGAAGATATAATCGAATTACCTTCACTTGCAGAAGGAATGGTATTAGATGAGGAAGTTATCGAGTTTATAGCAGAACGTGATGAATCGTTATTAGAGTATTATCTGGAGAATGGCTATCACGCAGAAAAATGGCTTGAAAAGATACAACAAATGATAATTGATGGTACGATTTTCCCTGTATTTTCTGGCTCTGCTTTACAAGATATTGGTATGAAGGAATTTTTAGATGCGTTTCACTTATTGACATCGACAGCATATAAAAGTGAAGGTGAGTTTTCAGGAAGAGCCTATAAAATACGCTATGATAATTCAGGTACAAGGGTAACATTTATCAAAGCGTTAAGTGGAAGACTGAAGGTGCGCGATGAAGCGACCTATAAAATTCAAGAGCAAATCATTTCGGAGAAAATAACCCAAATACGAAAGTTAAATGGAAGTAATTTTGAAATTGTTCCTGAAGTTAAAGCAGGAGAGCTATTTGCGGTAACTGGTCTAACTAGGGCGAATATAGGGGACGGCATTGGGGCAATAACGGATAGAAACACGTATGAATTAGTACCTACTCTTCGTTCCAACGTTGTATTTGAACCACATGTCAATGTGAAAGAAGCCTTAGCGTATTTTAATATGTTAGATGCCGAAGATCCTTCCCTAAAAGTAACTTGGGAAGAGCGACTTCAACAAATTCATATCCATGTAATGGGTACTATTCAGCTTGAAGTATTGGAACAAGTTGTTATGGAACGTTTTGGTTTAAAGGTTCTATTTGAAAAACCAGAAATCATATATAAAGAAACCATAAAATCTGAGGTTATTGGTTATGGTCACTTTGAACCGCTGCGCCATTATGCTGAGGTGCACTTGAAGTTAGAGCCTGGAGAACGGAATAGTGGTATCCTGTATGATAGTAAATGTCACACCGATCACTTATCGGTTGGATTACAGAACTTAGTTAAACAACATGTGTTTGAGCGTGAACATCATGGATTGTTAACTGGATCGGCATTAACAGATGTAAAGATTACGCTGTTAACTGGTAAATCTCATCCGAAACATACTCATGGAGGAGATTTTCGAGAAGCAACCTTTAGAGCAATTAGACAAGGGTTAGAGAAGGCGGAGAATGTATTATTAGAACCGTATTATCACTTTAAAATCAAGGTGGATATAGACCAAATGGGAAGGGTTTTATCAGATGTCCAGGCCGCACATGGTCGTTTTGAAGCACCGGTGACTGAGGGAGAGAAAGCTGTTATCATTGGTCAGGTACCAGTAGCTACGTTTATGGACTATCCGATGAAACTTGCTTCTTTTACAAAGGGGAGGGGGAGTATGACACTAACTTTTTCGGGGTATGACCAATGTCATAATGAGGAAGAAATTATCAAGCGAATAGCTTATGATAAAGGTGCCGATCCAGAATATACGTCATCCTCGGTATTTTGTGCTAAAGGAGCAGGTTTTAGTGTGAACTGGGATGAAGCGGAGAAAATGATGCATTTATTATAAAACGGAGGGGAAATTGATGAAACAAGTCCACACAAGGTTTCCAGTAATGGAGACAGAACGATTACAACTTAGGAAAATAGAAGTGCAGGATGCAGAGAATATGCTAACCTATTTGCAAGATCCAGATGTTATGGAATATTATGGCTTACCACCCTTCGTTTCGACGGAACAAGTACTTGATGAAATAGCTTGGTATAATAAGATATTCACTCAACAAACAGGTATCAGATGGGGAATCACACTAAAAGATGAAGATAAGATTATTGGCAGCTTGGGCTTTCTTAATTGGGTGCCAATGCATCATCGCGTGGATATTGGTTATGAGTTAAACCAGGAATACTGGGGGAAGGGTATAGCAAGTGAAGCATTGCAGGCGGTATTAGCATACGGTTTTGAAACAATGGAGCTGGAACGGGTGCAAGCACTAATTGAACCAGCTAACTTGGCATCTATCCACTTAGTAGAAAAACATGGATTTCTTCGCGAAGGATTGTTACGAAATTATGAATATGGTAATGGTAAATTTGATGACTTACTGATGTATGCCATTTTAAAAAAGGATTTCTTAGCTAGTTCTAAATAGAAGAGCTAGTCAATTAAATAATAAAAGGTAAATAATATTAAGGAGTTTTATAATGAAAATTGAAGTATGGTCCGACTTTGTTTGTCCATTTTGTTATATAGGGAAACGTAGATTAGAAAGTGCACTTGAACAATTTCCTAATCGTGATCAAGTAGAAATTGAATATAAAAGCTTTGAACTTGATCCTAACGCACAAAACTATGCAGGGGTTTCGATTCATGAAGCTTTAGCAAAAAAATATGGAATGAGTGTAGAAGAGGCTAAACAAGCTAATCATGGGATTGGAGAGCAAGCGAAGAGTGTTGGATTAGAGTATAATTTTGATACAATGAAGCCTACTAATACGTTCGATGCCCATCGGTTAACAAAATATGCAGAGACAATTGGAAAAGGGAAAGAACTGACAGAACAATTGCTTCACGCATATTTTGTAAGAGGTAAATTAATTAGTGACCATGATACGTTAGTAGAGATAGCTAATTCTGTAGGTATAACTAAAGAAGAGGTCGTAACTGTTTTGCAGGATCAGGAGAGATTTGCTAGTGAGGTACGTAATGAAGAAATGTTAGCACAACAATATGGTGCAACTGGTGTACCATTCTTTGTTATCAATCAAAAATACTCCATTTCAGGTGCACAACCGACAGAGTTATTCTTAAGTGCAATTAATCAAGTTTGGGAAGAAGAAGCGCCAAAGCCTAAATTGAAAAAATTAGGAGAGGAATCAGCAACTGTTTGTACAGATGAGGGCTGTGTAATTCCTGAGAAATAGGCCCTTAAATTGCTTGTCCCTAGTTACTTCTTGTCTTTGTCTGTTAAAAATAAGTATCCAGATTGCTTACACATATTTGCAGTAATGTTTGGAACACTATATAAAGGAAGTTTTAGCTAGTTCAAGCATAATGGAGGGTACTTATTTTGGCACAGGTAAATATGCATGAGAAACTACAGCAGGCAAGTAAAATGTTAAAAGATGCCCAGGCTTCAGTCTTACAAGCTCAAGGGCAAGATTTACAACAATTAGAGCAAGCAGAACAATTACTGAACCAAACAGAAAATGAGCTAAGAAGCTTACAAAACCAAGCTGGAACAGAAGCAACAGACAATTCGCAGTTTCAGCAGGCTTTTGAGGATTTACATGATATTAGACAGCAAGTCCAAGAAGCACAACAAAATATTCATGATATACCGTAATGAAAAAAGGAAACTTCCATTCTTATAATTGGAGTTTCCTTTTTGTTTATAGGCCTTTTGAATCAAATAGGAGCATTTACTGTTTTTCGTGAAACCTTTATAGATATTTGTCGTATGATTAGACGTAATAAATATTTATAAAGGGGATGTAACATTTTGAAAAAGTGGATAGTAACGGTTTTTCTAGTAATGGTTTCTATCGGGCTAGCTGCCTGTGGAGAAAACGCAGAAAATGTATTTAACAAGGCACTGGAAGCATCTGAAAACATGGAAAGTGCGGAAGTAAGTATTAAGTTGGATCAAGAGCTTTCTGTGGGGGATGAAGGGAAGATAACGATTACTAGTGATTTGCAAGGTTCCGTCATAAATGATCCGATCGCAATGCATCAAAAGGGAATTATGTCCATGTCGATGGATATTCCAGGTATGGGTAGTGAAGTACCATTAGATATGGAAACAGAGATGTATCTAGTTGAAGATGAAATGTATATATTTGAATCCTTAACAGGAGAGTGGATTAAAGCGGATAGTTCTATGATTCCACTTGAAACAGTAACAGCAAATCAGCCAGATGTGTCTGAACAACTAAATATGATGGAAAAGTATGTAGAAGATTTCGAGTTTGAACAAGTAGATAATGAGTATGTATTTAAATTAACTGCTGATGGGGAAGGCTTTAAAGAACTTTCT
The DNA here is from genome assembly GCF_055550225.1 of Ornithinibacillus liuyingii. Lineage (NCBI taxonomy): Bacteria > Bacillati > Bacillota > Bacilli > Caryophanales > Bacillaceae > Ornithinibacillus > Ornithinibacillus liuyingii. Next base: position 113,762 of record NZ_JBPWOS010000001.1, read on the forward strand.
CAAGAAATGCTAGACGAATATCTTCCTGAAGAATTAACTGCGGAGCTAGGTGATTTATCACAGCTTTTTGAGGATATGGAAATAAAGAATCTGTATATTGAAATGGTTATTGACAAGGAAACATATGACTTAAAGAGATACAACATGGATATGGAAATGTCCATGACGGTAGAAGGCGAGACAATTGATATGGTACAGCATGTGAAATCCGAATATAAAAATGTGAATAATATAGATTCCATTGAAGTACCACAAGATGTAAAAGATGCAGCAGTAGAAGGCGCATATTAAATAGAGAACCAGACTGGGACATAACGAAAGTGTTAAGTGAAAAGGCTACCTATTGTTTGGAGCGCTGTTGTCATATTAACACCAGGTTGTGTCCTGACTACTTTAAGCAGAGATAGAATACACTTTATGTGTTCGGTAATGAATATCAACTAATCGATTGGTACTAAATTATGAAATGTAATTGTAATATCCTGCTAAAGAGGTTGAAATCTAGTAATGGTATACTTCAATTTAAAGTATGTATCTACTAGATTATAGGAGAGCAGGGGAAAAAGTTGAGAAAATTAACTGTAATTACCTTAGCTATTACAATTATTTTTGGTATTTCATTTAGTACACATGTTTTAGCTGATGATAAAAAAGATGATTTACAAGAAATTAAAAAGCAGCGTGAACAAATTCAAGAGAATCTTTCAGGTGCAGAAAAACAAATTTCTACTATTATGTCTGAAATTGATAACCTAAATGAAGAGATAAACGACGTAGAAGAAGAAATTTCAAAAAAGCAATTATTAATCGATGAAACTGAAGATAAGCTACATAATACGGTTAATGAAATAGAGCAGCTTCAGAAAGAAATTCAAGAATTAGATGAAAATATAGCTAAACGACATAAGTTATTAGAAGATAGAATTTCTTCTTATCAAAAGTCTGGTGGACATATTAGTTATCTGGAAGTATTGTTCGGAGCTCAAAGTTTTAGTGACTTTATTAGTCGTATTACGATGGTAAATACAATTACTAAATCCGACTCAGATTTAATTGCCCAATTAGAGGCAGACATGAAAGCAGTGGAAGAAAAACAATTACTCTCATTAAATAAACTTGACCACTTAAATGAACTGAAGCTAGAACAAGAAAAAGCTTTAGCAGAAGTACAAGAACAAAAGCAACAAAATGAGCAGAGGAAAAATTCACTTGAGTCGAAACAAAATGATCTCTTAGCTAAGATTGAAAATTTAAAATCAGAAGAAAATAGTTTAGCTTCGATGGAATCAAAAGTTCGAGAACAAATTGCTGCTGCTAAAGCAAAAGCAGAAGCTGAGGCAAAAGCGAGAGCCGAAGCAGAAGCAGCTGCAAAGGCCAAAGAAGAAGCCAAAAAAGAGAGAGCAGAACGTGAGCAAAAAAATAGTAACAAAGGCACTAATGAAGATACATTAAATCAAGTCAGTGACAAAACCCTTACGGTAACAGCAACAGCCTATACTGCAAATTGTAAAGGGTGTTCAGGAACTACCCATACGGGGATAGATTTAATTGCTAAACCGGATACAAAAGTTATTGCAGTCGATCCATCAGTGATACCGCTTGGGTCTGTTGTTTATGTAGAAGGCTACGGTTATGCTATCGCTGGAGATATTGGTAGTGCAATTAAAGGAAATAAGATAGATGTATTCGTTCCAACTCGTGCGGAAGCCCTAAAATGGGGAGTAAGACGAGTGAAGGTTACCATTCAATAAATATGGTGGAGATGTGTCGTTCATTAGGCACATCTCTTTTATTTGAATATAACAAGCTTTTTATTTATAATAATTCTAGATAGGAGGAGCAAGTATGTCATTTTTAAAGCAATTTAACCTGAGTAGAACATCTTTACTCACCTTCATCCGTGAGTTAGATGAAGATTTAGTAGATCGAAAGTCCAAGTATTTTGAAAATACAATTCGTTGGTATATTGGAAATACCTTATTAATGAACGAAAAATTGCTGTTCGTTAAAAAGTCATCTCAAAAACTACCAAGCCATTATAATGAGCTATTTAGTTCTGATATTGCGGTTGCGGATTGGTCGGTTGAAGTCCCGACATTAGAGGAATTAATTGGACAGTTGGAGGAACAACAAATCAGAATCAATAATTTTGATGATTTGTTTTGGAAATCAAATGTAAAATTTAAAGTTCCTTATGGACATGTTGAAACACATGGTGATTTGTTAATTATGTTAGCACATCGTGAATCCGAAATTCTCGGTAAAATTAAACTAATTAACCAAGTTATTAATGCTGAATAAAAGGAAACTCGCTTTAAGCGGGTTTTTTTACTTAAAAGAAAGTCTTTTTGGCTAACAAAATGAGTTTTTTCTTTATATATACTAAATATCTAGAATTTTTGTTAAAATATAATTAGATCATCCCCATGTTTAATCTTCATTTTATATTGAAGGAAGGTTTTCGAATGTCTTTTAGTCGAGAATTGCTGCGACATGGTTGGCTAATGATGTTAGTGTTAATACTCAGTTCAAATATGTTGCTATATCATACAACATTCGGTGTGTCGATCATTCCGGAAAATTCAAATGGAGTAGTAATCGGCTCTATCATTGACTTAGCTATTGTATCCCCAATACTCTTTATTGCTTGGATTAGGAAGTGGAGCTGGAAGTATATTGTTAGTGCGATTGCAATAGGACTAATTCTTACTAGGTTTCTTATCCCTTTCCATTACTTACAACCTTTTGCAGCTCTTACATGGATCGGTTTTATAGCAGAAGGGGTATTAATTCTAATCGAGTTAAGTATATTGATATCTTTATTCGTTTATATTCCCAAAATAATAAAACTGGTAAAACAAAGCGCATTACCGGTATTATTTTCCTTCCATCAAGCAGTACAGCAAATGGTTAATAACGCCCCCATTATCCACATAATATGTTCTGAAATGCTTATGTTTTATTATGCTTTTGCAAGCTGGAGGAAGCAACCTAAATTGACCCAAACAACTTTTACTTTACATCAAAATTCTAGTTTTATAGCCCTACGAATAATGCTTATCCACGCCATTGTGATTGAGTCCATTGGGATCCATTGGTGGTTACATAATATTATATTTCTCCAGTAGTTGCTGTTGTACTCCTTATTTTTAATATTTATGGTGTTATTCTTTTACTAGGAGATATCCAGGCTGTTCGGTTAAACCCTACACTGGTTACGAATGAAAAGTTATATGTATCATTAGGTTTGATGAAGCGTATGGAGTTGGAATGGTCTAATGTAGAAAGAATAATCCATCATACCGCAGAGTTAGATGAAGAGAAAGCGAAAGAGACGGTCGACTTTATTGCTCAAGACTTAGAAAAAGTAACTCCTACAGTCATACTTGAATTAAGAAAACCGACCCAAGTAGTATTAATCATGGGATTTAAAAAACAATACAGAAGGGTCGCTATTCGAGTGGATGAACCGGAAAGATTTGTTAAGGTATTGCGGAACAAATTAGAAACAACTGTTAACGAGTAGATGGCTAGTGCTCAATGAAACTTGTAGAAGTATGGAGAGCATGTAACACTTAAATAATAATGTTTTGGTATAAAGTTTCTTCAGTAAGTATGCTTACTGGAAATACAATGAAAATGTAGAAAGTAGATTAGACATAATGGTTTCCATTTAATGTTTACGATATTTTATAAAAAAAAGGTATAGTTTTTATCTGAAACGTGGTATACTAATATTAACTTATTGATGTTCGTGTTAGGATTACAAGATATATGTAATAACTTTCTAGTCATTATCTTCGTCTTGAATTAGCATCTTGAACTGAAATTAGTAATAACGTGCATAAAGCACATGGAGGTTTTCTTAATGAACACAGGTTCAGTAAAATGGTTTAACGCAGAAAAAGGTTTTGGATTTATCGAAGTTGAAGGTGGAGACGATGTATTCGTACACTTCTCAGCAATTCAAGGCGACGGTTTCAAAACTCTAGAAGAAGGTCAACAAGTATCTTTCGAAATTACAGAAGGTAACCGTGGACCTCAAGCAGCTAACGTTACAAAATTATAATTAGCTTAAAAAAGTTCTTCTCTTTAGAGAAGAACTTTTTTTAGTTTATATATACTTCATTAGATTTATAAGTCTAATGATTCTATTGCATTATACCAATGCAATACAGTTCCCACATAGCCTCTAATATCTAAAATAGTCCTCATCTGTATTAACTGTTTCGGTCACGTGTAGAATGAATCTTATCCTCGGTTATAAGCAGATATAGCTGTAATCATTCAACAAGAATTTTTATGATTAGAAACAGTTTTAGAATTTTATAATGGATTTCCATAAATTCTCCTCTAATCCGTTATTTTAAACTTATCTCTAGAAGGAAGTTCGTGTGCAATATTACCTCTTATTTTATTTGAAAGAGCTCCATTATTTATATTTTTTCACATAATTACCAGAAGAAGAGGAATAATGAAGATAATTATGTGAAAGGGTTTGGTGATTGCTTTGATAAGAAATTTTAGTCCAGGCGAGGTAGTTTATATTATTATTCGAAACCCACATGCACAAGATGTTGCACAAGTTCAACAAGCTGCAGTAGTAGTCAACCCTGATTCTCCTTTTGAACTAGCATTATTTGCACATGAAACATACTACCCTTTCTCGGAGGAATTCGCTGTCTTTAGAACGGAAGAAGAGGCAGAACATGCTTATAAAGAAGCCTTCGGAAAGCCAGAGGAGTTTGATGAATTCTATGGTTAAGCCCTTTGTACCTCAATTAGTTTATATCGAGCCACGTGCACTCGAATATTCACTTGGTAAAGAGTTATTGCATAAGTTTCAAAATATGGGAATAGAAATTAGAGAAACAACCTCCCACAATCAGATAAGGAACCTACCTGGGGAAAATCATTTTCAGAAATATCGAACTGCGAAGTCTACTCTTGTTGTTGGTGTTAGAAAGACATTAAAGTTTGATACATCTAAACCTTCTGCGGAATATGCAATTCCTTTTGCTACAGGATGTATGGGGCATTGTCATTATTGTTATTTGCAAACAACTATGGGAAGTAAGCCATATATTCGTACTTATGTGAATGTAGAAGAAATATTCGAGGCAGCCGAGGAATACATGAGTGAACGAGCACCAGAGATAACAAGATTTGAGGCATCCTGCACTTCAGATATAGTTGGTGTTGATCATTTAACCCATACACTAAAAAGAGCAATAGAATATTTTGGTAAGACAGAACATGGAAGGCTCCGTTTTGTTACAAAGTTCTCTCATGTAGACCATTTACTGGATGCTGAACATAACGGAAAAACTCGTTTTCGTTTTAGTATAAATGATGATTATATTATCAAGTATTTTGAGCCAGGAACTTCACGGTTGAATGAAAGAATCGAAGCGGCAGTTAAAATTGCAGAAGCTGGTTACCCATTAGGTTTTATAGTAGCTCCAATATACTTACATGAAGGTTGGAAAGAGGGATACCGTGAGATGTTTGAAATGTTAAATGATGTTCTTCCAACCTACGCAAGAAGGGATTTGACGTTTGAGATGATTCAGCATCGTTTCACAAAACCAGCAAAGCGGGTAATTCAACAAAACTACCCTATGACTAAATTAGAGCTTGATGAATCGAAGCGTAAGTGGAAGTGGGGGAAATATGGTATAGGAAAATACGTTTACACGGATCATGAACAAGAGGATATTAAGGATACATTGGGGAGTTATATATATCGTTATTTTCCAGAAGCCAAGATTGAATATTTTACGTAAACATAGAAATAGTTTTATAGAAAGAACTGTATCTTCATTTGTAGAATATCACAATTGGAGGTACAGTTTTTATATGTTAGAATGTTATATGAAAAAATTGTAGTCTATAAAGATAGATAATTCTTTATTGATTTTACATGCCAATTATATTGGAATAATTAATCTACTATGGGTAAAACCATAATAAAATTTAAAGGGGGAATTTGATGCCTGGGTCAAAGGCAAAGGTTAATGGAAATAATAATAGTAATAATACGATCAAGGATGAACGTATTTCCTTTAAGGATTATATGAAAGGGTTAGGCCCAGCAGCGATTGTGGTCGCTGGAATTATTGGGCCTGGTACGATAACAACGATGTCCGTAACCGGTTCTTCGTATGGTTATCAAGCTCTATGGATCATCATACTTGCTTGTATTTTTGCCTATTTTTATCAAGAACCAGCAACCAGAATTACGATTGTAAAAAAGATTTCGATTATGGAAGGTGTTAGAGATTATATCGGTAAGCCTGTTTCGATATTTTTATTTATAACCGTCTTAATTGGTGCAATTGCATTTCAGGCAGGTAATTTTACAGGTGCTGCACTTGCATTAAATTATTTTATTCCAGATATTTCTTTAACAGTATGGGCATTATCGATGTCGTTGGTTGCACTAGTGATAGCTTGGATTGGTGTTTATAAAATATTAGAGAATATTAATAAGGTCCTCATTGCCTTGATGATACTGGCATTTGTCCTTACCGCTTTTTTCTCAGGACCAGACTTAGGAGATCTGGTAACAGTTGGTTTTTCCTTTCAAACTTTAGGAGGAGAATATTGGTTAGTTCTAGCACTCCTTGCTACAACAATGCCGCCGAATATTGTCCTTGGTTTGTCCGCTTTCACAAAATCCAAATATAAGAATGCGAATAACCTCTCTACTAAGCGTGAATTAAAACTTTCCAAATTTGATTTACGGTTAAATATGACAGCTACAGCATTAATTACTGGAGCTATCTTGGTATGTGCTGGTACTGTCATGTATACACAGGGGATTGAAGTAGAAAGTGCAGCAGATATGGCAGTACAGCTAACCCCATTACTGGGTAGATATGCTGCAGTATTATTTTCTTTAGGCTTATGGGCAGCTGGCTTCTCTTCTGGTCTATACCAAATTTCCTTAGCTTGTATGCTGATGAATGAGTCAATTGGTAAAGAAGAAGATTTTAAGGCGACTAGAAGTAGGGTAATAATGCTTGTAACAAGTCTTGTACCCATTATCATTATTATGATGTTCGAAGCTGTTCCGATTGGGATTATTGTTACGGCTCAGGCCTTAAATGGACTAGCATTGCCAATAGTTGCAGGGATTGTTCTCGTTTTATGTAATAAAAAGGAAGTTCTTGGATCGGCGATAAATAATACTAGACAGAATATCATCTATGGATTTATTTTGTTAGTCGTTACTTTACTAGCGATTCGAGTATTTTTAGATTTGTTTGGGATAATATAATCTGTAAGCGACAGAGCATTCTGTCGCTTTTTCTATGTGCGTAGACTATAATGCAAATAGTATAACTATTTAAATAAAATGGATAATATTAGGGGAAGTTAATTTAATGAGAACAGAACAAGAGATGGTCAAATTAATCTTACAGGTAGCAAAGGAAGACGAAAGGATACGTGCAGTATATATGAATGGTTCAAGGGCGAATGTGAATGCCCCAACGGACATTTTTCAAGACTATGATGTTGTTTTTGTTGTAACTGACGTGAATTCATTTGTAATGGATCAGAATTGGATTAATCGATTTGGAGAATTTTTAATGATCCAGGAGCCTGAGAGAAATGATAAAGCACTTGGAGCTGATGTGGATTTAAGTCAGAACTATGGCTATTTGATGTTATTTTCAGACGGAAACCGTATAGATTTACATCTTCAAACAAAAGAATTCATGTTATCGACATATCAAGAGGATAGTCTTACAATTTCTTTACTGGACAAGGATGGTTGGTTACCGGAAATACCACCAGCAACTGATAAGGATTACTGGATTACACAGCCATCTGAAGCGGAGTATTTCAGTTGTTGTAATGATTTCTGGTGGTGTATACAGAATGTCGCTAAAGGATTATGGAGAGAGGAGCTACCGTACGCTAAACAGATGTATGAACTGGTAATTCGTCCAAGACTTAATCAAGTAGTTTCCTGGTGGATTGGAATGAACCATGATTATGAAATCTCCCCTGGTAAAATGGGGAAGTACTTTGAATTGTATCTTCCGAATGAATATTGGAAGATGTATCGAAGTACGTACACGGACGGTGATTATGAAAATACTTGGGATGGGGTATTTATTACATGTGAATTATTCCGAGTACTAGCGAAGGAAGTAGCAAATCATGAGGCTTTTCACTATGTAGAGAAAGACGGTCAAAACATGATGAAGTATTTAACCAGGGTACGAGCGTTGCCAAAGGATGCAAAAGATATTTTTTAGGTTTATCTGCTGGTAGAATAAGGGGTGGAATAATGGAGCCAAAATGGTTAACTTGGGCAAAGGAGCTTCAAGCAATTGCCCAGAATGGTTTAACGTATTCGAAAGATGTATATGATATCGAACGGTTTGAAGAAGTTAGAAGAATCAGTAATGAGATTCTGGCGACACAAACACTTACTGACAACCAAATCATCAGAAATTTGTTTGCTAATGAAACAGGTTATGCAACGCCAAAGGTTGATATTCGGGGAGTTATTTTTCGTGATCAGCAGTTACTGATGGTAAAAGAAAAAACAGATAATAAATGGGCATTACCTGGAGGGTGGGCAGATGTAGGTTTATCACCACGTGAAGTTGTAGTAAAAGAGGTAAAAGAAGAAACAGGTTTAGATGTAGAGGCTAATAAGTTATTAGCAGTATTGGATAAAAAATGTCATCCCCATCCACCTTCTGCCTATCACGTATATAAATTATTTATTCAATGTGAAATAAAAGGTGGGACACTTGAAACAGGTGTGGAAACTAGTGAAGTTAGTTTCTTCTCACCAGATAGAATACCAGAATTATCGGAAGCTAGAAATACGAAATCCCAAATAGATCTGCTATTCCATCACCTTAACCATCCTAATCTTGAAGTTAAACTAGATTAGAGAGAAAAATATTATTTTCCTTCATATTCTATTCGTTCAATAAATAGTACTAATTTTGCAAGAAAAAAAACGAAAGAAGTGTTACAATAGTAGAAGTGTTAAAGGGAATATAGTCCTATAGTTTTTGTGGGATTGATAGAAGGGAATATAAACAGTAGTATGAGTAACTTTAAGGAATTAAAACTTACTTTGGATAAAACTTTAAAAACAGGAATTATTAAATCTAATCTTGTTCCGATGTTTGCTGGTCTAACATTGGCGATGTACACGTATGAGTATAAGATTACAGACAAAATTCCTGAGATGATTCTGGCGATTATCGGTACAGCCTTAATTATTGGCGCTGCAGGTGCTTTTAATAATGTGTATGATCGTGATATTGATGCGGTAATGGAGAGAACGAAGGTAAGACCGACGGTAACAGGTGCCATTAGTATAAAAACAACGATATGGCTTGCTATTATATTGGCGGTAATAGGAATATTAGCACTTTCTCTTACAACTTTATTATCAGCGCTATTAGGATTTATGGGTCTGTTTTTATATATAGTACCGTATACGATGTGGACTAAGCGGAGAACGGTCTATAATACTGAGGTTGGTAGCTTGTCAGGAGCAATGCCACCTTTAATTGGGTGGGCTGCAATTTATCCTGACATTACGCATCCGGCTCTTCTTGGATTATTTGTAATTGCAATTCTATGGCAAATGCCACATTTTTATGCCATTGCAATTAGAAGACGTGATGATTATAAAGCAGCGAGTGTTCCGATGCTACCTGTCGTAAAAGGTATTAAAAGAACCTATTTGCAAACAAATATTTACTTAATCATTATGATGTTAGCAAGTTTTCTATTAGGATCTTTAAGTATTGGCCTTATGTTAGTAGGTTTATTACTTGGCGGGATTTGGTTAATAATTAGTATTGTTGCCTATAGACAAGAAGATTCGGAGAAATGGGCAAAAATGTTATTTATCTATTCGCTTATCTATATGACAATCATGTTCTCGACGATTATTATCTATTCATTAATGGGAATTATATTTAATTTGTAAAGATAAAGGTCCTTATGGGGCTTTTTTCTTTTGGGCATTTTTTACTGGGTAACAGAAACCTTTGTAAGACTTTCGCAATACGTTATTCTAAAATAAATGTAGAAATAGAATGAATAATAGTTGAATGTATAATAATCCAAATCTATGTATGACTTTATGATTATTTTTATTTCCAAGTATAGGAAAGTTATGGTTTGGGGGAATAGAACTACTCAGAATCAAAGATTGATATCATAGAGCTTTAAACGTAATTAACCTATTTGTTAATACGACTATTTTCATGGAACAATAAGTATAGAAGGTAGTAATAATTATTCATTTTTAAATATTCGGAAAACAACGACAAAATACGACGGAATATGACAAACCCAATCCATTATAGTGAATACAACAACATAGAGCATTTTCAACCAGACATCTTCTTACTTTTCGAGGAAAGGAGGCAAGTTTGGTTTTTTGTTTTAAAAATAGTATTTGGGGGAGGAATATTCTTTGAAAAGAAGAAAGCAGGCGAGAAGATTTAGTATTATTGCTACGGTCTTGTTGATTTTCTCATTATTTACTCCAGCTTTTTCAAGTGCTGAAGCTAGTAAGAATAAAGATACTTCACCACACACTTCCTTAGTTAATAAGGAGGAAGTAGCAGAGGCTAAAATTAACAGTAATTTAGCGAAATCGTTCGAAAAAGATGAGAAAGTTACATTTTTAATTAAATTTAAGGAGAAAGCTGACCCGATGAAGGTAGCCAAAGATGCTCGTACAAAAGCACAAAGCGCTAAAATGTCAGCTTTTAATCAAGAATTAGTGCAACGCTCTGCTGTTATTTCTGAACTTAAAGCAACAGCAATTTCTTCACAACAAAATGTAGTGAGTTATCTAGAAACAGAGGCACAAAAGGGACACGCGGAAGATATCGAAGCATTCTATATCGTTAATGCGGTAGCGGTAACGGCTACAAAAGAAGTTGCGGAAAAAATTGCTAATTTTCCAGAGGTTGAAAAAATACTACCAAATGAAAAACGTCAGTTGATAGAGACTGAATTAGCTGTTGATGATATTCCAAAAGCGAATCCGCAAAACATTGAGTGGAATGTGGATCGTGTAAATGCTCCAGCAGTTTGGGGCCTAGGTATTGATGGGACTGGAACAGTAGTTGCAAACATTGATACAGGTGTTGATTGGCAACATCCAGCACTAAAGGAGAAATATCGTGGATATAATCCTGCAACAGGTGAAGTTGACCATACCTATAGTTTCTTTGACCCTGTAAATGGTCAAACAGTTCCGTATGATAATGATGGTCATGGAACACATACAATGGGTACCATGGTAGGAAGCGAACCAAATGGTGTAAACCAAGTCGGAGTAGCACCTGGTGCAAAATGGATTGCTGTACAAGCTTTCACGGATGATGGTGCATATGACAGAGATTTAATTGCAGCTGGCCAATGGATTATGGAGCCTGGTGGAGATGCTTCTAAAGCTCCAGATGTTGTTAACAATTCTTGGGGTGGTGGCGCTGGTATTGATGAATTTTACCAGGATATTGTCATTGCATGGCGTGCAGCGGAAATATTCCCAGCATTTGCTGCAGGAAATACAACGCTCTTTAACCCAGGCGGTCCTGGTTCTGTAGCGACTCCTGCAAACTACCCAGAATCGTTTGCTGTTGGTGCTACAGATAGTAATGATATGCTAGCTAACTTTTCACTAAGAGGACCATCGCCATATGGAGAAATTAAGCCAGAAGTTTCTGCACCTGGCGTTGCGGTTCGTTCCTCTGTACCAGGCGGAGGGTATAGTAGCTATAATGGTACGTCTATGGCAACGCCAGCCGTTGCCGGGGTAGTCGCGTTATTGCGGTCTGCGGATTCTAGTATTTCAGTTGATTATATGGAGCAATTATTAATGGACACAGCTGTTGCTAGAACAGATAGCCAGTATCCAGAAAGTCCAAACCATGGCTATGGACATGGAATAGTAGACGCGTTTGCTGCAGTATCCACCATCGCTGAAGGGCTTGGTTCTATAGAGGGGCAAGTGACAATGGATGGTGAAGATACGGAAGCACCAGAATTTGAGCATACTGTTCCTTCAGAAACCTATGCTGGTCTAGATTTAGAACTATCGATACAGGTTAGCGATAACGTAAGCATCACATCTGTTCAGCTACAAGCGGGAGATGAACTATTTGATGCCGAACGTGTATCTGGAAATTATAAAGCTGGTGAATACGTCGTTACGGTTCCAGGTGATATGCTTGAAGTAGGTACATTCAAATATAACTGGATAATTAATGACTTTGGTAATAATGAAGTAGTTACAGATGAGTATAGTGTTGAAGTGAAACCCGGTATTACAAATGGATACTATGAAGACTTTGAAGAAAATCCTTTAGGTTGGCAGAAGTTAGGTTCCAATAATACATGGGAGTGGGGAGCACCAACTTCTGGGCCAGAAGAAGCATTTGTCGGAGAGAATGTATACGCAACTAATGTCGCTGGCCCATACGTGAACAACATGGATGCACACCTAGTCATGCCTCCAATCGATGTACCGGAAGGAGACTCATTCCTACAATTTAAGAGCTGGCATGAATTTGAAATTAGCTCCTCAGGTACAGCATATGACTATGGAAACCTAGTCATTTCCACAGATTTAGAAAATTGGACTACCTTAGAACAATTTGTAGGGTCATCAGATGGTTGGAGTAATATTGAAGCTGATTTAAGGGACTACCAAGGACAACGCGTTTACATTGGTTTCTACACGTATTCTGATGGCAGTGTTACGAGAGATGGTTGGTATATAGATGAAGTTGCATTAACAGATGAATCTCAATATAACAATGATACCATACCTCCAACATTTGAACATACACCACCTGATATTGCATATAGTGGAATGGCATTAAATCTAGATGTGCTTGTACGAGACAATATGCTTGTTGGTGGAGCAACTTTACATTATCAAGATGAAAATGGTGATTGGCAAGCGCTAGAGGCTGAATTAGAATCTGGAAACAACTTAGAAGCTACTTTCTCTGTAGTTGTTCCGGCAAATCAAGTTACTGGGGATTCTTTCACTTATAAGTGGGAGGTTTCTGATTATGCTGGTAATACGGTAGAAAGTGATGAATACGTCATTTCGCTTACGGATGGAATAACAGTAGGATACTTTGAAGACTTTGAAAATAACCCACAAGGTTGGACGCTCATTGGAAGTAATAATGTTTGGGAACTTGGAGAACCAACTTCTGGGCCAAATGAAGCTGTTTCTGGTGAGAATGTGTATGCGACAAATCTTGGCGGACAGTATCCATCAAGAATGGACGGAACACTTATTATGCCAGGAGTACAAGTTCCGGATGAAGGTGCTTATCTTCAGTTTAAGAGCTGGCATGAATTCGAACAATCTTCTACAGGAAGAGCTTGGGATTACGGTGAAGTAGTTGTATCAACAAATATGATTAATTGGACAACATTAGCAGAATTCCATGGTAGTGCAACGGAATGGCAAGATGCTGAAGTCGACCTATCCGAATATGCAGGCCAAACTATCTATGTTGGGTTTTATGCTTATTCAGACGCTAGTGTTGAAAGATTAGGTTGGTATATTGATGATGTTGCAATAGCTGACTCTTCCTTAAACCTAGAGAATAATCCTGCTAGTAAGAAATTCACAAAGCAAGATGAAGCAGCTGAAAAAGAAAAGGAAGCGAAGTTAGAGAAAGAATTATCAAAGAAAACAAATGCTAAATCAGCTAAAGCTGATGTAAAATCATCCGTTGAAACTAGCGATAATCAAACTAGTGGTTTACCACTTGAAGCTATCGTATCTGTGCTTGAAAATGGTCGCTCTGTATCTACCAATCCACAAGATGGAACATACAAAATGACACTACCTTCTGGAGCGTATACATTGGTAGCAGAAACGTATGGATTCCGAGCAGAAGAACAAAGTGTGACAGTTACAGAAAGTGAAACAGCTACAGCAAACTTTGTACTGGAGGAATTACCAAAAGCAACTGTTTCAGGGACTGTTACAAGTGAACAATCGGGTAATCCAATAGTAGATGCAACACTTCTTTTAGTAGAAGATGCTAATGTAGAACCGGTTAAAACAGATGAAAATGGAAACTTCTCTATTACAGCTTATGAAGGAACTTACACATTAAAGGTTATTGCTCAAGACTATAAAGGGCAAGAAATGGAAGTAACATTTGACGAAAATAAAACATTAGACATTGCACTCGAACCATTCTTTACTGTCCCAGGTGGAGAAATTGGTTATGATGATGGAACTGCAGAAAATGCACGTGTATTTTATGATGCTGGTAATGGTTGGGCAGTGAAAATGTCTCTACCTGAAGGGCAAGAACAAGCAATCGTTACAGATGGGGTATTCCAATTCCATGGAACAGATTGGCCAAGCCCTGGAGGAACTGGTTTTGCAGTAGAGGTATGGAGTGCTGGTGCTGATGGACTCCCAGCTGAAAAATTAGTAGGGCCAATTGAAGCAGAAGCAATCCGTGACCTAAACGAGTGGACTGTAGTTGACTTAAGAGAACATAATATCCAAGTAGATGGTGACTTCTATATGGTTTATATTCAGACTTCACCAAATCCTAATGCACCTGGATTAGCGACGGATGAGAATGGTCCAAATGCTGGAAGAAGTTATCAATATGTAGGAGGATCATGGTCGTTGTCACCAGCTGATGAAGGAAATTATATGATTCGTGCTCGTGTCGCATATGGAGTAGAAAAACCAGAAATCACTTCTCCAGCAGACGGTACATTCACTAATGAGGCTACTGTAACTGTAGAAGGTACAGCATCACCTACTACAACAGTAAGTTTATTGAATAATGATACAGAATTAGGCACAGCAGAAATTGGTGAAGATGGATCATTCAGCTTCGACATTGAATTAGAAGAAGGTCAAAATAATCTTCAAGCCGTAACCTATGTCAATGGCGAACAAGCGACAGCTTCTGAAGTTGTTACCGTAACATTAGATACGATCGCACCTGAGTTGAATGTTTTAAATGTAGAAGATGGACAAAAGACAAATCGTGAGACATTAACTGTACAGGGAATGGTTCATGATGATAATCTTTCTACGGTAACAGTCAATGGACAAGCTGCTTCTGTGGAAGATGGAGAATTCTCAAAACGAATCATGCTTGATGAAGGCGAAAATACGATAGAAGTAGTTGCAACCGATGAAGCTGGCAATACAACTACTCAAACCTTTACAGTTTATGCGAAATTTACAGCGCCAGAGATTACAAATTTAACACCTACTGAAGATCAACATTTACATGTTGGCCAAAGTGTTCAGATTGAGTTTGATAGTGAGCCTGGATTAAAAGCATCCTTTGTCGTTCAAATGCCGCTTACAAATTTAAATGGGGTGACATCTTATAATCCTATTGAACTCCCATTAGTAGAAACTACTCCTGGACATTATGTAGGTTATTGGACAGTACCAAGTAATGTACTTGCTGAAGGTGCTGTGATCGAGGTTAAGGTAAGGGATAGCTATGGTAACGAGACTCGTGAATTAGCAGATGGAAGACTGTTTATAACAGAACAAGGTGACGGGGATAATAGCCAAGGGAATAAAGGTACTGATAAAGAGAAAGGTAACAATGGAAAAGGTAAAGATAAGAAGGATACAAATAAAGGAAAAGGAAATAATTAATTTCCTGAAGCCTTAAGAAAGAAGGTGTAGTGGTATAGAAGCCTCTACACCTTTTTTCATGTTATGTAAGTATTATTGTCGAATGAACACTAAAAATAGTAATTGAATTTTGTAGGAGGAGTATCTATAATAGGTCTATCTTTATAAAAAGTACTTGAGGTGCAAAACATGGAATTTAATATTGGCCCACGTATGGTGAAAACGGGTCTAGCAGTAGCATTAACATTACTTGTTACAGAATTATTAAACTTAGAACTACAAATCGTAGCGGGTATTGCTGCAGTATTAGCGATGCAGCCATCCATTATGAGGTCGTATACGTATATAAAAGAAGTTATTATTTCGAACAGTGTTGGGATTGTCTTTGCGTTAGGTGGGTATTTTTTATTAGGTAACCATCCACTATCCGTTGGGGCAATTGTTATTATTTCTATTGCTATTAATATAAAGCTCGGGCTGAATAAAACTGTAAGCTTGACCGTCTTAACGATTATTACGATGATGCTAGGTGGAGATAACGGAATTAGTTATATGTATATTATCGAACGTCTTTCTTTAGTAGCTATTGGCGTTGTATCTGCATTTATCATTAACGCACTAATCATGCCGCCAAATCATAAAAAGATATTGTTTTCGTTAATTAAAAAGGCAAGTGAACAAACCAACTTTTTATTACGGGTCATATCGAATAAGACGATGAGTGTACCACAAATGAGAGCGGAGGATAAAGAGGCGGAAAAATTAATTCATGATGCTAAAAATTATTATGAGATAATATCGGATGAAAGAAATCGACTTTTTATTAGGAAGCGGCTAAGCTTTTTCCGTAGCATTATTATCTATAAACATATGATTCAAGTACTAAGTAAGAAACATACGCTTATTCGGGAATTAGAGAAGAATATTCATGATATAGAAATGATGTCTAGTAATAAATCGTTCTTAATTAAAAAGCTAGTTCAAGAGATTAATTCTTATTGTGAAAATATATTGCTTTTGTATGAGGATAAGATCATTTTAGATAAGGATTTACAAAAAGAGACGAAAGCAGCAATGCAGGTAACCATCAATAATTTGATTGAGGAATTACAAGGAGCAGAATTTACAAAGTGGGCAAAGGTTTTTCCAATTGCTAATAGCATTATAGAGCTGTTTTTTGAATTGAATAAACTTGAGCGTTTTGTTAGATTGAAAGAAAATAAAAAATAAAACGGGGAATAAGTTTGGGACAAAATTATTTATTATAATAGAAAAACCGAATGATGAGCTAATAATCCCTTCCGGAAATATATTTCGATGTGCATTCCTGGGGCTCTGGGAAGGTCCTATCCTCACGCCCTCGTCTACACGTATTTCTGGAGGTAGTATCGCACATCATTCGGAACTACATTTAATTTTTTCGTTATATTCTAGAATCTTATTATAGTTATTTGTCAATAACACGTAAAAGCCTACATGAAAGCATCATGGTTTGATTTTATACCCCATTATATTGAAGTATCCTAGATAGTAAGAGAGTACCATTATCCCTAATAATACGCCTACCATCATCAAAAGAAATAACCAATCCCTCTTTTTAACTTTTAATTCTCGATAGTAGGTTCGGTCGGGGTCTCCAGTAAATCCTTTGGACTCCATAGCAATAGCTACTCGTTCAGCTCTACGAATCCCATTTGCTAGTAAGGGAATGATATAGCGACGGAACTGATGTAATCTTTCCTTTATGCCTGTTGCCCTTCCCACTCCACGAATCCGATGTGCTTTTCTAATCGTATCGAATTCTTGTTTAAATGTAGGTAAGAAACGATACCCCGCTAGAATGCCATAGGTGATTCTAGGGGGTAATTTACACTGTTGCATCAAGCTCAACATGAACTTGGTAGAATCTGTCGTAAGCGCAAATAATAGGGATAGTGAAACAAAGCAAAGTGAACGTAATGCTAGACTTATCGCGGTGAGGACACTACCGACTTGAATTTCAAACATAAAAATATGAAATAAAACATCACCACCAGAGAAACGTCCACTTGTATATAGCATCGTCATCCAGGCAAGCCCCAAAACAAGGAAAAGAAAGGGAGCAAACATTTTTATCCACTTCTTGAAGGATATCGTCGTGAGTAAGAATGTGATGCTAATAATAAACACAAAGTAGAGAAGTGGAGTCATAACATCATACATTAAACCGAGTAGTACGCCAGGAATTAATATAGCAATCGCTTTGATAGCCGGATTAATAGACGAAATCATGTTGCTCACCAACTCTATATTGTTTTTCCATGCGATATGGTAACCGCAGTTTTGCTTTCGAAATAATATCCTGTTGCATCCATAGTTCATCTGGTGTACCAGAGAAACAAAGTCTCTGCTGATCCAATACGATTATCCTATCGGCGAAATCAGCAAGATCCATATCATGTGTAATCATGACTACACTCGTTCCGCTTTCTAAAAGCTGTAAGAGAATTGCTAACATTTCTCGTGTGTTATGAGCATCTTGGCCAAAAGTTGGTTCATCCAATAGAAGTAAGGAAGGTTCTTCATCTAGCATCGTTGCTACACTTAGTCTTCTTTTTTGTCCACCACTTAACGAAAAAGGATTAGCATGTTGTAGATGAGTCAAATTAAACTGTTCATGAAGCTTTAATACACGATGGTTTATTAATTCATCCGCTATACCATTTAGTCGCATACTGAATGATATTTCATCATATACCGTGTCAGTTATAAATTGATGCTCTGGATTTTGGAAAACAAACCCCATTTTACTTCTTAGTTCATTCTCTTTCCATGCTCTTAATGGTTTATCAAAAAATGTCACTTCTCCAGAATCAGGAACTAATAGACCGGACATCAACTGGAGTAGGGTAGACTTGCCTGCTCCATTTTGGCCAACAATCGCAACCATTTCACCTTGAAATAATTCAAGATTAATATCTTGTAAGACATCTTTTCCCTTGTAACTAAAACATACATGTTCAAGAGAATAGATTATGCGTTGTTTCTGTTCGACTAATCGTTTGTCAAATGGATAAGGTGCTTGGTATTTTTTCGGTAGAAATATACCTTCTTGCTCCATTACCATATCCTGAAAAATTTCATCTGGCTGACCATTTGCCATCAAGGTACCATTTTTTCCTAAGACTAATAAGCGGTTTATAATAGGAAGCCAATCATCCGATTGATGATCAATGATAAAGAAAGCGGTATTCGTTTCCTGCTTTATTTGATGTACTAGATTTATAAACTCTAAACTAGAAATGGGATCTAGATTTGCAGTTGGTTCATCTAAAATGATTAGCTTTGGTTCTAGTAAAAGAACTGCAGCTAATGCGATTTTTTGTTTTTCTCCACCAGAGAGTTCTTGAAGTTCTCTTTTCATGTAGCTTTCCATCTTCATTAGTTGAAGAATTTTTTTAATTCGATCAGGCATTTCCTTTGAAGGTACTTTCCTATTTTCTAACGTAAATGCTAATTCGTCTTCAACAGTTAGCATGCAAAACTGACTTTCTGGGTCTTGGAATACAATCCCAATATTCTGGGATAATTCTCCCTTGGCATAATTGGTTATATGATTTCCTTCAAAATAAATATCACCAGAAGAAATTCCTTCAACTGCCTCTGGATATATCCCATTTAAGCATAATGCTAGGCTACTTTTTCCAGAACCACTAGTCCCCATTAATAATGCAATCTGATTAGAATAGATAGAAAATGTTAAATTGTTTAAGACTGGAGATTCATTATTTTCGTACCAAAGACTAAAGTTATTTACTTGTATTAACGGTTGAATTGTTTCGTTATATGGCTTGTGATTCACGTTTTTCACGTAATTCCTTTCCTAATGCGTAGCCTCTTAATACACCAGTTTTAGCAAGTTGATCTCCAATCCATTTGCCAAGTATTCCAGCCAGAATGGCACCACTAATGATTCGAATGATCAAAGAAGCGATAATAATCCAACTTTCTAATGCTATAATCCCTGATGCATATAAGTGATAGCCAAAGCTTACACAAGCCGCAGTTACTCCTGATAGCATAAGTACTGGTAACGTATATTTACGCCAACCTGTTAAAGCAAATGCTAACTCTGCACCTAAGCCTTGGATAAAGCCGGACAGAATAAGTGTAGGGCCAGCGGTAGTTCCCATTAATACTTCTACAACAGCTGCAATGACCTCGGCTGTTAGTGCAACACCAGGCTTTCGAATAATATAGGCAGCTATTATAGATACAATAAACCAAATACCAAAAATAAATTCATATCCTAAAGGACCTAATCCCAAGGGGGTAAGTAAGGTAGTTATTCCTTGACCTACAAAAAAGAACAAGAGATAGATGATCCCAAATACAACCCCTAAAATTGACATTAAAATAATTTCTTTTAAATTCCATTTTTTAGACATGACAATACTCCTTATTTATTGGATGGACTGTTTGCTGTAATGGTGAACGTCATAGTTACATGAGATACCTCTTCTTGAGCTTGTTGAAAAGCATCCTGCATCGTATGGAAAATAGCATGTACATCTCCATCCAGACGTGTTGCGTAATGGCTTCCGCTTACTGTAACGCCACGTGACTTCGATAAATCAATTTGTTGATAAATCGTATCCATATAGTCCTCTCTACCCAATGGGTATAAGGCAAATTTACAGCCGGCTTGTTGCGTTATTGAAGCACTAAGTTCTTTGTTTAATGGTTCTTCTGTTTCATCCATGTAGACATCTGCATCAGTATCTCCAGGACAGCCGATTGAAAAAGTTCCACTCATTGCTACATGTTCCCCTGTTTTTGCTGCGTGTAAGAAGATAGCTTTTGTTACATCGAAAATATGGACAATCCTTCCACGAACACAAGTACTAACATCATCTGTATCCTTCCATACCTTTGATGTATCAACCTCTTCTAAAGCTGTAAGTATAATTTCTACAAACTGATTGCTCATGGGGAAAAGCGTAAACTGACAACCCGCAATCCTACTTGTGCCACAAACGTTTTTCATCATAAATTCCTCCTCATAATTTTTTGCAACAAAAAAACTGCATCCCGTGGGAATGCAGTTTGGTTATGTATATCAGTTCAAAAAGTGTCAAAAAAGAACAACATAGGGCCAACCGCACTTCCCCACGCTAGTATTATCTAGATCGGGTTATAAGGGTCAGACAATGTCTTCTCAGCCACTTAAAGTAGCTCCCCTAGTGCAAACGATAATATGCAGTTATGTTACAAAAACACTATAAACAATTATGAAGCGATTGTAAAGAGGGACCTTTAGCCTAAAAAGTGATTACCATTTATTAGATAGTAGAGATCGAATGCTGTAAAAAGTATTTTTAATACTGAATTCCACGATAACCGAGTTAGTTAAGCTTGATATTATGAAAAATTTGTAATTAATTTACAAAAATGTATAATTGAGGATGTGGTTGTTGAGGAGATTTCTTTAAAAAGGGATGAAAGGAGAAAAGAATACCTATTCAATTGATGATATGGTGCTTACCGTTTACTAATTTCAAGTAACGCATAAGTATTTGAAAAGAGTAAACTTGATAATGTAAGTGAAATATTCTTAAATTTTGACTATTTTTGACAGCGGTATGGTATTATTCAACTAGGATTTCGATTTATGAGGTGGGAATATGGAAGTATATGTAGGTCGGCAACCAATTTTAAATAAAGAGCTAGAAGTGTTTGCATACGAATTATTATATAGAGATAACCGACATAAGAATGTATATTTGGCGGGGAATGATGATCATGCCACCTCTGAGGTGATTAATAGTTTTTTACAGTTTGGTATTAATGACCTATCAGAAGGAAAACCGTGTTTCATTAATTTTACTGAGACATTATTAGAAAATACTGTTCCTACATTTTTACAGCCTGAACTCATGGTAATAGAAGTATTAGAGTCGGTTAGGCCGACAGATCAAATTATAGAAAACTGTCAAAGTTTAAAAAAACTAGGGTACAGAATAGCACTGGATGACTTTGAATGTAGGGAAGAAGATGAGAATTTCTATAAGCTTATTCATTTAGCAGATATTATAAAAATTGACATTCAAAAAACAAGTAGATCGGAACAGCTAAGAATCATGAATCGTCTTCAGGATACATCTATTGTCTTTCTAGCTGAAAAGGTAGAGACACGAGAGGAATACAAACAGTGCGTAAAGGATGGTTATACATATTTTCAAGGGTACTTCTTCAGTAAACCTGTCATCTTGTCGACGAAAGACCTACCTGTGCTGAACCATAACCTATTCATTCTTATCTCGGAGCTTTCTAAGGGAGAACCAGATATTGATAAAATTACACAATATATTGAGTCGGATGTCTCTTTGTCCTATAAACTACTGCGATTACTTAATTCTCCAGCCATCGGACTCGTGTACGAGATAAAATCTATTAAACAATCAATCGTTTTACTGGGCCTAATAGAGCTTCGAAAATGGATCTATGTCATATCATTTCGGGAGCGATACGATAAATCAGATCGGTTAACAGAAGAAGTCATAAAACTTAGCTTAACAAGAGCAAAGGCGAGTGAATTAATAGCACTTCATCTAGGTAACCGTAAAGATAGCTCGAGATTATTTTTAACGGGTCTTTTTTCACTAGTAGATACGATTTATAAGCAACCTTTAATTCATATCTTAAAGAATCTTCCACTCGAACAGGATATTAAAGATACATTATTAGGGAAAGAAACCTCTTTAACTTCTATAATAAACTTAGTTAGTGCTGCGGAAAAAGAAGAGTGGTCCAAAATGGATGCATTAGCAGTAAAATTAGGGATTAATGCTAAGACCTTCAATAATCTATATAAACAATCGGTTAAATGGGCAAGGGACGTTATGCTTGGAAAGGAATTAGTATGATTATAGGTTCAAAATTAAGAAGAACTTTGTCATAACAAAGACAATAGTTCTTCTTATCATTTTTTATTTCTCTTGATGATGTTTCCAATATGTGTCCTCTTTACTTACAGGACATTGTGGGAATGTTTCGTCTTTACTCAATTTTGCCATTGCCCCTGACTGACACATATATGATCCTGATAACGGTACACCCTGACCTGTTCGATATTCACGTAAATCTTTATCCAAGATACACACCTCCATCTATAACATACCCCAAATTCATGCCTCTTACCCAAAGTGTGGTTACTTTGGAGCATTTTGATGAATATACAGAATATATCATGTATACTGATAATTAAGCCTGTCGATTAGGAGATGGTACTATGATTTTATATGAAATTGTACAGTCATTTAAATCTTCTAAGTTAAAAAACTTGAAACATATGATATGGAATGAGATGAAACAAAATAGTAGTATAAATGATTTACCTCCTGGAGCAGAGGTAGCTATTACAGCTGGAAGTCGTGGTATAGATAATATAGTCAATATATTAAAAGAAATTGTTTTGTATTTACAAAGCAAGAAGCTGCGACCTTTTATTGTTCCTTCCATGGGAAGCCATGGCGGGGCAACAGCAGAAGGACAGGTTCGGGTATTAGAACATCTTGGGATTACTGAAGAATCAGTTGGAGCGCCAATTCGATCGTCTATGGAAGTTGTTAAAGTTGGAGAAATACATGATGATTTCCCAATCTATATGGACAAGCTAGCCTATCAGGCAGATGCGATTATAGTGATTAATCGAATTAAGCCTCATACAGCTTTTAGTGGCAAGATAGAAAGCGGTTTAAGTAAGATGGTGTTGGTTGGCTTAGGGAAGCAAAAAGGTGCAAGCTTCTTTCATAGTCAGGGAGCAGATAGGATGGAATATAATCTTGTCGAAGGCTCGAAAGTGGCACTAGAAAATTCTCCTATTCGTATGGGGCTTGCTATCGTAGAAGACAGTTATGACCAGACCGCAATTATCCAGGGGGTCTCGGTAGATAATTGGCATGAAGAAGAGGCTATACTATTGAAGAAAGCAAAAGAACTAATGCCTTCCTTACCCATTAAGGATATTGATTTATTAATCGTCGAAGAGATGGGAAAAAACTATAGTGGTACAGGGATGGATCCGAATATAATCGGAAGACTACGGATTGATGGAATAGAAGAACCAATAGAGCCAAGAATTAAAAGGATAGTTGTACTAGATTTATCAAGTGCTTCAGATGGAAATGCACAAGGGGTAGGTCTTGCCGATTTTACTACAGAGAGATTGTTTCATAAGGTTGATAGAGAAGCAACATATATGAACTGTATTACTAGTACTTTTTTAAGAAGAGCTATGTTTCCGTTTATCTATCCTACTGAACAAGATGCGATTGAGCAAGCATTACATAGTTTAGGGCCTAATTTTAAACGAGATAATGCTTCCATTATCCAAATTGCTAACACATTACATCTAAATCGTTTAATCGTTTCGGAAACGGCATTAAAACGTATTCCTCCCCATGTTTCATACACCGTGATAAGAGAAATGAATTGGTCATTTGAAAGAGGAGAACTTTCCTATAAATTATCTAATTAATGCAAAAGACAACCTCATTTTTTTCTTTTTATGTCAAAGCTTACATTCATTAGTTCGAAAAAGAAGGAGTACATATGATAAAAAAACAGTTAAATCAGGATATTTCCATTCAACTAAAAGCGGATTATAACTTTAATTGGTTAAACAGATTTGGCCAAGTCTTTACGGTGTTTGATCAGCAAGATTCTGGTAATATAAGCTTTGGAATAGAAAGCGAAGGAGTTAAACGATTCTTGAAATACGCAGGAGCGGAGACTCTTCATGGTTCTGTTTCTCCAGAATTGGCAGTTCAAAATCTTAAACAATCGGTTGGAATTTATCAAGAACTATCTCATGCTTCTTTAGTCAATTTATTGGATCATATGGAAGTGGGGGATGGATATTGTCTATTATTTGATTGGTTTGATGGAGAAGTATTACACAATCACTGGAATTTCCCACCACCACTTAAATATGAGCATCCTGATGCACCATTCTTCCGGTTTAAACAATTGCCTATAGAAAAACGACTGACAGCTTTTAAGAAAATTTTGGAATTTCACGTTCATGTTGAACATCATGGGTATGTTGCCATTGATTTTTATGATGGAAGTATATTATATGATTTCACGAATTACCAGCTTAAGATTTGTGATATTGATTTATATCAGAAAAAGCCATATATAAACACGATGGGGAGGATGTGGGGCTCATCTCGATTTATGTCCCCAGAAGAATTTGAATTAGGTGCTGTAATAGACGGTAGCACAAACGTCTTTAATATGGGAGCGATGGCTTTTTCCCTATTAGGTGGAGAATTAAATCGTTCATATGATAAATGGGAAGCTGGCAGAGACCTGTATGAGGTTGCCATTAAGGCGGTGGAAAAGGATCGAAACAAACGCTTCCCTAGTGTAGAAGTGTTTTATCAAGAGTGGAATAAAAGAGACTCTTGAGTAAATACAACGATGCACGATAACAGCTCCGAAAATAAATAGAAGCCTAGCTTAACAGCTTTAGCAAGAGTTATTTCCGGAGCCGTGTGAGGTGCACGTTATATCATTTAAGTTGTTAGTTGAATATCGTTATCCTACTAAAAACTATTTTATTTAACTTGGCCATACGAATTAACTTCAAACAAATCAATTAACTCAATGTCCTTATGATTATCTTTAAACCAGTTCAATGCAAACTCGTTACGGAATAGGACGAGATAATTATCGTTGCGATCGCGAACAAGTAAATTACGATCATCAAATAGCGATTCCTTTACCTGTTCTGCCTTTAACCATCGAGGTATCCGTTCCCCAATCGATTCAAACATAACCTCTACATTGTATTCATTTTCCATACGGTATTTGAATACTTCGTATTGCAATTCACCGACTGCTCCGAGAATATAGGACTCCGTTCGTTTGTCTTTAAATAGTTGAATTGCTCCTTCTTGTACAAGCTGCTCAATTCCTTTTTTGAACTGTTTCGATTTCATAACATTTTTTGCCATTACTTTTTTAAATAATTCAGGTGGAAACTTTGGAAGTTCATCAAATTCAAAAGCTGCCTTTCCTTCTAATAATGTATCTCCAATTTGATAGGCATTAGGGTCATAGATTCCAATAATATCTCCAGCATAAGCTTCATCGATTGTATCTCGGGTAGAAGCAACAATTTGTTGCGATTGTGATAGCTTAAATACTTTACCTGTACGGGATAACTTCACACTCATACCACGTTCAAACTTACCAGAGCAAACGCGAACGAAGGCAATCCGGTCTCGGTGTGCAGGGTTCATATTCGCTTGAATTTTAAAGATAAATCCAGAGAAATCAGGATTATCCGGGGATACAATTCCTTCAGTTGACCTTCTAGCTTGGGGTGACGGTGCAAGCTTTATAAATGTATCAAAAAAGTCATGAACACCAAAGGGAGCTAGTGCACTTCCGAAAAATACTGGTGTTTGCTCTCCGTTTAAAACAGCTTCTAATGAGAATTGGTTACCAGCCTCATCTAATAATGCCAATTCCTCTTTTGCGGCCTCAAATTCGCTAGTGGTTGTCATGGCTTGATTCGCTTCATTCTCAAGTTCTCCATACGGAATGTGAGATTCAGCTTCATTACCATTAAATTTAATAAATTGCTGATTCATTCGATCGAATATACCAAGGAAACGTTTCCCCATACCGACAGGCCAGTTCATAGGATATGTTTCGATTTCCAGAACTTCCTCAATCTCTTCTAGTAGTTCGAAGGGTTCTCTACCTTCACGGTCCAATTTATTAATAAACGTAAAAATAGGAATACCACGCATTCTACATACTTTAAATAATTTAATTGTTTGTGGTTCAATCCCTTTTACTGAATCAATAATCATAACAACACTATCGACAGCCGTCAGCGTACGATACGTATCCTCACTGAAATCTTCGTGTCCAGGTGTATCGAGAATATTTACTTGAAAATCTTTATATGGAAAATTCATTACACTGGAGGTTACGGAAATACCACGCTGTTTTTCGATTTCCATCCAATCAGATGTAGCGAATTTACCAGATTTTTTACCCTTTACCGTACCGGCAGTACGAATTAGATTTCCATATAATAATAATTTTTCAGTTAATGTTGTTTTCCCAGCATCTGGGTGGGAAATGATTGCAAATGTTTTTCGCTTTGCTACTTCATCTTTTATGCTCATGTCTATTTCCTTTCCCTATAGAACTTACAAGGTATTACATACCTTATCTATCATACTATATTCAATGTAAATTGCATAATTGATTATATATGTCACTTCTTATGTAGTTATATGTAGATAGGTAGGCATCAATCTGTATCACTGTATAAAAGTTCTAAAACGCCAAAAGCTCTTAAGTGAGAATACATAAAACGTAAGGCCATACAGATAATACACAGCGAAAAAAGCAGTATCTAGAAATAATACTTATAAATCAAAAAATTTAAAAATAATGGTTTGACATAATGTATTATAGTAGGTTAAACTTTATTCAACAAAGTTGAATAAAAGGATACAATATTGAATAAGAGATAATAAAAACGATTTTATATTTCTAACATATTGTACTTATATACATGTAATCGGAAACAGGAGGCTTTTATCATCAATAAAGAGGAGGGGAATACGTGGGAAAAAGACCTGATTTTGTTCAGTTAAAAGAAGTGGGTCCTCGTGATGGTCTACAAAATGAAAAACAGTTTATCACGACAGACGATAAAGTGGCATGGATAGATATGCTCTCTAATACGGGAGTAACAGAAATAGAATACTCTTCATTTGTTAATCCAAAATGGATCCCAGCCTTAGCAGATGCTAAGGAGGTAGGGAAGCGGATTAAGCGTAATCCTGCTGTCGTGTATTCGGCGTTAGTCCCAAACATAAGAGGGTTGGAGAATGCATTAGAAGCAGGTATAGACGGAGCGTCTGTTTTTATGTCAGCGAGTGAAACCCATAATGTAAAGAACATCAACAAATCGATAACGGAAACCTATCCTGTACTAAAGCAAGTTATTGATGAGGCGAAAAAAGAAAAGAAAAAAGTTACGGGCTATGTTTCTACAGTATTTGAATGTCCATATGAAGGGAAAATAACGCCGACTCAGGTTATGCAAGTATGTGATCAATTAATCACAAGTGGTGTGAATGATATTTCACTAGGGGACACGATTGGTTCAGCAGTACCCTCTCAAGTAGAACTACTACTGGATGAAATACTGAAGCGATTTCCAAAAGAAAAAATAATCATGCATTTCCATGATACTAGAGGAATGGCGATTGCTAATATCATGACCGCATTAAATTATGGAATTACAAGGTTTGATACGTCAATTGGTGGACTAGGAGGCTGTCCTTATGCTCCTGGTGCAGCAGGTAATGTAGCAACAAATGATGTCCTATATTTATTACATGGGTTAGGGATAAGCACAGGTATACAGGATAAAAAGGTTCAAGAAGCATCTATTTTTATCCAAAACAAACTAGGAAAAAAACTCCCTAGTCGATCATTAGCTTATGTTGAAGGAACAGGTTAACATAGGGGGATTGTGATTAAGGTGTTAAATCACAATCCTTTTTTATTTTACATATAATTAAAACTATATTTCTTTATCAGTGGTAAAATGTAGGAAAATGACTCTGGGGGGATTTGATAATGAGAAATATTCGCCTAAGTGAAAAGGTACTACTCTTGGGTTATAGTTTTATCTTACTTTTTATGATTGTACAAGACTTCGTTCCGCTAGGCTCGCTAAACGATATTGAAGCAATTAAACAAGAAAAAACTACGAATGAACTCATTTTAGTAACATTAATTGGTGTCATACAGATAGCATTATTTATCACATTAATATTGTTGTATGCTGGTAAAACATATCCCTTACTAATTAAAATTTGGCTAGTTATCCACCCATTATGTATATTCGCAGGGGCTCTAATGAGTTGGTGGATTCCATATTTTACTGGAATAGGGGCTCAAGAGAAAGTGGAAGGTTACACCACGATGTTTGGCAATACACATGCTTTTCTTCCTATGATGAATGGGATAGTTCCAAATACTTTACATACCATTTTTCATATAAGCTTATTATTCTGTATCCTATTGTCTATTTATATTTTTGTAACGAAAACAAAGGTACCAAGTAATATTAATGAAGATAAAGTTAGCTAACGTATAAAAATCTATCCTTATCCTACTCTTGACTAGCAAATTATCTCTAATCTATGATAGAAGAAAGATTTGCAACAGCAAGAGGGGAGAGAAAGATCATTAATCTGGAAACAATCGGGAAGAAAATAAAAGAAATGCGCTTGCGGAAAAAATGGACTCAGCAGCAAGTTGCAGATGTAGCAGGTATTTCAAAAAGTATGCTATCGAAAATAGAAAACGGGCAATCTGCATCTGCCATTGCAACCCTTTCTAAAATCAGTGAAGTACTCGAAGTTTCTCTCTCATGGCTATTAGATGAACAAAATGAACAAGACTTGGTTTTATTACCTAAGTCCAGTAGAAGGCCGAGATTTGGGGATGAAAATATGGGGTATTCCTATGAGCTTCTTGCAAATCGTTCATCGCTATCTGGATTTGAACCGACTATTGTTCATGTAACCCCTAAGAATTTAAATGCTCGTGAAGATACCTATACTCACTCACAAGACGAATTTATCTTTATTCTAGAAGGGGCAATATATCTTTTATATGATGGAAAGAAGTATTATATGGAAAAAGGAGACAGTGCCTGCTTCCAAGGTTCTAAACCGCATCTATTTGTTCCAGTAGATGAAAATGAAGCGAAAGTTTTAACATTTTTTATCGATAATCCTTTATAAAGAGCCTTGCAATCGGTCTGAACCGCTATGTTAGTATCAATCAATATACTAGCTAATGGGTTCACCTTGCAAAGCTTTTTTATTTTAGTCTGGTAAAGCAGAAAATTAATAGTTGATTAGCAAACGCTTTCATGATAGGATAATAAACAGAATTGATTGAAAATAATAAAAAATAATACGTTTACGTCTTGTTTGCAAAGCTATTATAAAAGCCCTATCTGCCACTAACCGCTATATAGTGAACTTATTTTCTGTAGTTTTCTAGTTGTTAATGATGAAACTTACTATTATTAAAGGAGGATGTTTATGGAGAAGGTCAAAAATAGGTGGCTAATCGCAGCATCTGCTCTTGGTGTTCACCTTTCCATTGGATCGGCGTATGCATGGAGTGTGTTCACCAATCCAATGATTGAACAATATGGTTGGAGTCAGACACAAGTTTCGACAGCTTTTAGCATTGCTATTTTCTGCTTAGGCTTTTCGGCAGCATTTATGGGGCGCTTTGTAGAAAAAAACGGTCCTAAAAAATCAAGTATGCTTGCAGCGATATTCTTTGGGTTAGGAGTTGCTGGTTCAGGTGTTGCAACGCTTTTGGAATCATTGCCTTTATTATATCTTTTCTATGGAATTATCGGAGGAATGGGACTTGGGATTGGGTACATATCACCAGTGTCAACACTTGTTAAGTGGTTCCCTGATCGGCGTGGTTTGGCAACTGGTTTAGCTATTATGGGATTTGGATTTGCTGCTATGCTCAGTGGTCCGGCCATCGAATCGTTAATAGGTCTAGTTGGAATATCGAATACATTCTTTATTCTTGGAGCGGTTTATTTTGTTGTCATGACGGCATCTGCTCAATACTTAGCACCACCACCAGAAGGTTGGGCACCAGCAGGCTTTGTGGAAAAACAAGAATCTGGTAAGACCAAGATTAAGATAAGAGAAGATTTATCCCAGTTAACTGCTAATGAAGCAATCAAAACAAGAAGATTCTGGATGTTATGGTTTATGTTATTTATTAATGTCACCTGTGGAATTGCCATTCTTGCCGTAGCATCCCCAATGGCACAGGAAATTACCGGAATGACAGCTATTGCTGCAGCTGCTATGGTAGGTGTATTAGGCTTGTTCAATGGTGGAGGACGAATTGGCTGGGCGTCATTAAGTGATTATATTGGTCGTCCAAATGTATACACTGCTTTTTTTGTTATTCAAGTAGTGGCATTTGCCATCTTACCATTTGCATCTAATGCAATTTTATTCCAAGTTCTTTTGTTTGCGATACTAACGTGTTATGGCGGTGGATTCGCATCGATACCAGCATATATTGGTGATTTATTTGGAACAAAGCAACTAGGTGCAATTCATGGCTATATTTTAACCGCATGGGCTATGGCTGGTGTAGTAGGGCCTATTCTGCTTTCCTTTATCTATGATAATACGGGTAGTTATACGTTAACGATGACTATATTTTCTATTATGTTCGCGGTAGCGTTAGGGCTATCTTTGTGGATACGATTGGATATTAAACGACTTCGAGGGGAAAGAGAGAAGCTTACTGTTCAGCATGCCTCTGCAGCAACACAGGAATAGCATATTGGCAATCAAAAAAGGGTCGCGACTTCTAATAAGGAGTTTGACCCTACATGTGTATCTCAACCAGTTATAAAGGAGGAGAACGTTTTGGGAAAAACGAAGCATACTGGTCCGATCAAAATATCGAAGAAGCCTGATCCTAAGCTTTGGGTAAGTAAAGTACCATTTGGATTAGGAAAAGTAAAACCACATCATATTCGAGATACGATGAAAGTGGTGTGGGAGAATAAGGATAACCTACCATACGCAACTCGAATTCTTACGCAGGGTGTATGTGATGGTTGTGCACTAGGTGTTGCTGGGCTTAAAGATCAAACATTAAAGGGTCCACATGTATGTACGACAAGATTGAATGTACTTCGTCTGAATACGATGGGGCCAATAAAGGAAGATATTTTACATGCTGATATAAAAGAACTGCAAAAGATGAGTAGTACAGAACTTCGTAAGCTAGGAAGAATTCCTTATCCATTAATCCGTAAGCCGGGGGACCGAAATTTTAGACGAATATCATGGGATGACGCCCTAGATAGGATCGCGGATAAAATGAAAGCGATTAATCCGAAACAAGCTG
Organism: Ornithinibacillus liuyingii; assembly: GCF_055550225.1. Classification (NCBI taxonomy): domain Bacteria; kingdom Bacillati; phylum Bacillota; class Bacilli; order Caryophanales; family Bacillaceae; genus Ornithinibacillus; species Ornithinibacillus liuyingii. The sequence goes on from NZ_JBPWOS010000001.1 coordinate 145,431, forward strand.
CGTTTTATACAACCTCGAGAGGAATAACAAATGAAGTATATTACACGTTAGCAAAGGTTTCTCGTTTTTTAGGAGTAAATAATGTAGATAATGCTTCACGTATCTGCCATTCACCATCTAAAACGGCGTTGAGCCGCTCTATTGGTGTGGGAGCTTCTACTTGTAATTATAAAGACTGGATTGGTACAGATGTCCTCGTATTCTGGGGATCTGTCGCTGCTAATAATCAGCCTGTATCCACGAAATATATGTATGCAGCTAAACGTAAAGGAACCAAAATCATCATTATTAATCCATACCATGAGCCGGCAATGGATCGGTATTGGGTTCCTTCCATTCCAGAATCAGCACTGTTCGGAACGAAGATTGCAGATGATTTCTACCAGGTTAATATTGGTGGTGATATCGCCTTTATGCATGGAATAATGAAGCATTGGTTTGAAATGGAAGAACGTGAACCAGGATCAGCCCTTGATCACAATTTTATAAACAATCATGTAAATGGCTTAGCAGAATTGCAAGCAAAAGTAAAATCCTATAATTGGAAGCAATTAGAAAAATCCTCGGGTATTTCGAAAGAGAGGATGCTAGAATTAGCTCAGTTACTTGCCAAATCAAGCTCTGCGGTTTTTGTTTGGTCGATGGGCCTTACGCAGCATCGATTTGGTACAGATAATATATCACAAGTAGCGAATTTAGCATTGCTTAGAGGCTTTCTCGGTAGAGAGCACTGTGGCTTAATGCCAATCCGTGGGCACTCTGGGGTGCAAGGCTCTTCCGAAATGGGAGCAGACCCATTCTCCTTACCAGGTGGAGGTCTGGATGAAAATAACAGGAAGCGAATAGAACAAATTTGGCGATTTGATATCCCACAATGGCAAGGAGATATTGTTGGGGTTTCCTTGGAAAATGCACTATTGCCAGAACAGCATGAAAGAAAATTAAAGCTCTATTATATGTCTGGTGGAAATTTCTTAGAAACGATGCCAGATCCAGATTTTGTGAAGGACAGTTTGGAAAATATTGATTTACGAGTGCATCAAGATATTATCTTGAATACCTCGACACTACTAGATGCCAAAGAGGCTGTTCTCGTTTTACCTGCTATGACGCGGTATGAGCAGCCTGGTGGAGGAACATCTACTTCAACAGAAAGAATGGTCTATTTCTCACCAGAAATTAAAGGACCTAGAATTGAAGAAGCGCGAGCAGAATGGGAAATATATATTGATTTAGCAAAAAGAGTTAGACCGGATAGGAAAGAATTAGTTGATTTTAAGGATGCCTCTGAAATACGTGAAGAGATTGCTAAGGCAGCACCAAACTATGATGGGATTCAACATCTAAAGAAAAAGGGTGATCTGTTCCAATGGGGAGGAGCATGGTTATGTGAAGGTGGTATCTGTCCATCACCTGATGGAAAAGGGAATTTAATTACGGTTGAATTACCGGAATTACGAAAACCTGAAGGACATTTTTATGTAACTACTCGACGGGGAAAACAATTTAATTCGATGATTTATCATGAGAAAGATCCGTTTAATGCTGCAGATCGATTTGATGTACTAATGAACAAAAAGGATGGAAAAGAACTTGGTATTCAAGAGGGAGATGCAATTGTCGTCTTTAATCAGCATGGGTCATTTACTGGACGTGCAAAATTTGTCCCAGTACGGTCTGGTAATTTGGAAGTACATTGGCCTGAAGGAAATTCCTTAATTCCTAAGGGTGTCTATGAGAGCTTTGCTGGAATACCAGAATATAATACTGCAGTCATTGTGGAGAAAGCGGAAACCTACTATGCCCAAAAAGATACCAAGTACGTGGAAAAACGTATAGAAGAATTAGAAATGGAACCACAATGAAGGTGAGACGATGAATGATATCAATCAGGATAGTTGGGAGATAGTTCGTTTTCATGGTAGAGAGGCGTTAGAAGTGGAAGAGGAGATTGCTATAGAGTTTCCTTTAACCATTATTTTGAATGGGGAAGAATTTGCAACAATGCTCTGTTCCCCAACTAATTTAGAAGATCTTGTAGTAGGATTTCTGGCTTCAGAGGGGATTATTCGCCTATTCAAGGAAATTAAAAACCTTTCGATAGATCAGGTGGGCGGATTTGCCTATGTCGACTTATATAACCAAATAAACTTGCGAGAACAGGATTATTCCAAACGATTTATTGGTTCGTGTTGTGGGAAAAGTAGACAGTTTTACTTTAAAAGTGATGTCAAAACTGCTAAAACGATAACGAGTTCATTATCGTTATCTGTAGAACAATGCTATAATCTTATGAAAGACTTACAAGAACGTTCTGAACAATTTAAAAGAACTGGCGGTGTTCACAATGCAGCACTTGCAACACCAGAAGATTTGTTAGAGATTCGTACCGATATAGGAAGGCATAATGCACTAGATAAAGTGTATGGTAGTGTATTACAGAATCATATCCCATTAGCAGATAAACTTATCGTATTTAGTGGTCGTATCTCATCGGAAGTACTGCTTAAGATATCCAAGATTGGTGTTGGAATATTATTGTCTAAGTCAGCACCAACAGATCTAGCATTAAATCTAGCAAATGATCTAGGTATTACAGCAATTGGTTTTGCCAGAGAAAATAAAATGAACGTTTATACACATCCATCTAGGATTAAAGAAGTAAGTAGCAATAGCAAATACCATGCTTGAATGGCGTGGAGATAGAATAAAAGTGGATTTCTACTGAATTGCTACATGGGTGGGTAATTGTTTGAAACATAAATTTGGTGAGCCATTATCTCTTTTGAGAATGTTTGGCTCACCAGTCCATACGCCGTTGGAATTTTCTAAGGATAATATAGCGAATGCTAAGGCTTTCGTTAGATCTTTTTCTATTATCCCACCATTTTTAGTCAAAACAGGTCATTAGGAGGCCGATACGCATGAATATTACGGATAAATTTGGTCGTCCCATACAGGATTTGCGTATTTCCGTAACAGATCGTTGTAATTTTCGTTGTACATATTGTATGCCTAAGGAAATATTTGGGAAAAACTATCCATTCTTACCTAAAAGTCATTTACTAACATTTGAAGAGATTGAGAGACTAGCGAAGACATTTGTGAAGTTAGGTGTTAAAAAGATTCGTATTACAGGTGGAGAACCATTATTGCGTAGAGATCTATCCAACTTAATAGCTAGATTATCTGCCATTGAAGGGTTACAAGATATTGGTTTAACAACTAATGCTACATTACTAGAGAAAATGGCTGTATCGATAAAAGCGGCTGGCTTAAAACGGGTTAATGTTAGTTTAGATGCTCTTGATAATGATTTATTTCAATTGATTAATGAAAGTGGCGTAAGTACGAATAGAGTAATACAAGGTATGGAAAAGGCTCTACAAGTGGGCCTTGATGTAAAAGTGAATATGGTTGTAAAAAAGGGTATGAATGATCAGGAGATTATTCCAATGGCTAAGTTTTTTAAAAATAAAGGTATTTCATTAAGGTTTATCGAATTTATGGATGTTGGCAGTACGAATGGTTGGGATTTTAGTAAAGTAGTGACAAAAAGAGAAATCTATGACCAGTTAACAGACCATTTTGATTTAGAGCCTGTCGACCCTGCATATGTAGGGGAAGTAGCAAAGCGCTACCGGTACGTAGGTAGTAAAGTAGAGGTTGGTTTTATTACTTCGGTTTCGGAATCCTTTTGCTCGACGTGTACAAGAGCTCGAATTGCAGCAGATGGTAAGGTCTATACTTGCTTGTTCGCTGCAAGTGGATTCGATTTGAAAGAACTAATTCGCTCAGGGGCTACAGATGAGGAATTAGAGAAACAAATCATAGCAATTTGGCAAAATCGAACGGACAGATATTCCGATGAGAGAACAGAAGAATCCTCAAGAAATAAAGAAAAAATTGAAATGTCCTATATCGGTGGTTGATATTATCTTACTTAAGTGAGGGAAAGTCAATGAAGGATCGTTATTCGCGCCAGGAATTATACAAACCAATCGGAGTAAGTGGTCAAAAAAAGATACAGAGTAAGCACGTGTTAATTATTGGATGTGGCGCACTTGGAACGATGAATGCAGAAAGCTTAGTGCGAGCTGGAATAGGTAGGCTGTCCATCGTTGATCGGGATTATGTCGAGATAAGTAATTTACAAAGACAACAGCTATTTACTGAGGAAGATTGTTTGAAGCAATTACCGAAAGCGATAGCTGCTAAAGAACACTTACTTAACATCAATTCTTCCGTCACGATTAATGCGTATGTCATGGATGGTACGAGTTCGAATTTGCCACCATTGATGGAGGATGTGGACTTAGTTATTGATGCTACGGATAATTTTGATATTCGTTTTGTTATTAATGATTTAATCCATCAATATACCATTCCATGGATATTTGGCTCGTGTGTCGGTAGTACAGGGATGAGTTATACCATCGTACCTCAAGAAACACCTTGCTTACAATGTTTACTTGATGCAACACCAGCTTCAGGTGCAACCTGTGATTCAGTAGGGGTCATCTCCCCGGCTGTACAAATGGTTGTCGCACTTCAGCAAGCGGAGGCATTAAAAATCTTAGTAGAGGATGATGAATCTCTACGTACGAAGCTAGTAACCTTTGATTTATGGAATAATATGTTTCACACCATGGACATTAAACGTGCAAAGAAAAATACTTGTCCTACATGTGGGGAGAATCCTATATATCCGAAACTAACCTATGAGTCACAAACCAAAATGGAAGTTCTTTGTGGGAGAAATACGGTTCAAGTTCGGTCGAAACGAGAAGTACATATGGAAGAACTTGCTAGACGATTAAGCGAAATTGGAACGGTTCATCAAAATGATTTTTTACTTTCAGTCGATTATCACTCATTTCGGGTTGTAATATTCAAGGATGGTAGAGTGTTAATTCATGGAACGAATTCAATTGAACAGGCAAGAAATATATATTATCAACTAGTGGGATAGGAGGGGCAACATGGTAGAAAGAAGAAAACCTATCAAGGTTCAGGATGCAATCCAACGAATGATGAACTATAAAAAAACTGGAAGTGTACAGTATGTGCCAATTGAAGATTCCTATGGGCATTTTCTTGGTCAAGATTTAATTGCTGACCATGATGTGCCTTTTTTTGACCGCTCACCATATGATGGTTTTGCAGTTCGTGCAATGGATACAGTGGGTGCTTCAAGAAGTAACCCAGTAACTTTTGAAGTTATCGGGGAAATAGGTGCCGGAAGTGTATTTCAAGAGGAAGTTGGAAAGAAACAGGCTGTTCGTATTATGACTGGTGCCATGATTCCTAAGGGCTGTGATGCCGTTGTGATGCTTGAGCTAGCAACCGAATATGAAGTGAATGGAGTAGCATATTTTGATTTAAAGCGTAGCTCTAAGGCAGGGGAAAATATTTCATTTACAGGAGAGGATACAAAAAAAGGTACGGTATTGGCATCAAAGGGAACTTTTATAAATCCGGGGATTGTAGCTTTACTTGCTACCTTTGGGTACAAAGAAGTTCCGGTCAGTGTAAAACCAAAAGTCGGAATCATAGCTACTGGAAGTGAACTATTAGAGGTCGGTCAATCTCTTGAACCTGGTAAAATACGGAATAGTAACGCCTATATGGTGTATGCTCAAGTGAAAAGAGCGGGGGGAGAACCAATCTATCTTGGCCAGTTCTCAGATGATTTTGATACATGCTTTATCCAGGTGTCAGAAGCCTTGGATAAGGTGGATTTTTTAATTACTACTGGTGGAGTTTCCGTTGGGGATTACGATTATCTTCCCGAAATCTATGAGAAATTAGGTGCCAACGTATTATGTAATAAAATTGCGATGCGTCCAGGGAGTGTAACGACTATAGTGGAATACAATGGCCAGCTTTTATTTGGATTATCTGGCAATCCATCAGCCTGTTATGTCGGATTTGAATTGTTTACTAGGCCCATTATCCGTGAATTTTTACATACTAATACACCGTTTTTAAAGAAGGAAGTGGCTATCTTAGGAGCTGACTTTAAGAAAGCGAATCCTTTTGATAGGTTTGTTCGTGGCCACTTAGGGTTTAAAGATGGTAGGTTAATAGCAAATCCAATTGGATTGGATAAATCGAATGTCGTTTCTTCATTGGGGCAGGCTGATATCCTCATTCAGCTTCCAGGTGGATCTAGGGGATATGAAGCAGGGATGGAGGTCTCCGTTATTTTACTTGAGGATCAAGAAGGTGTATCGTTTGATAGCTTTATAAAACAAGATATTCATTCTAAAAGGAGTAAACGAAATGAAGGAAGATATGTATGAAATTCTCGAGGAACCAATTCAAGTTGAGAAGATTATTGAAAAAGTAACGAGAAGAAAAGCTGGTGCTATTACAACTTTTCTAGGAACAGTTCGTGAGTGGACAGATGGCAGAAGGACAATTTTTTTAGAGTATCAAGCCTATAAAACGATGGCAGTGAAGAAACTTGCCCAGATAGGGAAAGAAATTCAAGAAAGGTGGCCAGATACAGAGGTTGCCATTACCCATCGGATTGGAAAACTAACTATTTCCGAGATAGCGGTTGTAATAGCAGTATCCTCTCCACATCGAAAAGCAGCCTATGAGGCCAATGAATTTGCGATTGAGAGAATAAAACAAATTGTGCCGATATGGAAGAAAGAACATTGGGACGATGGAGAAACATGGATTGGAGATCAGCTTGAACAGAACGCTTATCCAAATGGTGAACCATCCTAAGGAGGTAGCAGAATGATTACAGTTCTATTTTTTGCCCAATTGCAAGAAGCTATAGGGAAAGATCGATTGATTATGGAAGAGTCTGGGATAACAATTACGGAATTAAAGGGAAAATTGAAGATGGAATACGCTATACCACAACTAGATCATGTGATGACAGCTGTTAATGAGGAGTATGCACTGCCAACAGATACTGTTTCTTCAGGGGATATTGTTGCGTTTATCCCACCAGTAAGTGGGGGATAAGCATGGTCATTCTACAAGTTGTAGGATATAAAAATAGTGGAAAAACGACTATTGCAAAGGAATTGATTACGTACTTAGCAAGCGAAGGAATAAGGATTGCTTCACTCAAGCACCATGGACATGGTGGACTACCAATTGGTTTAGAGAAAACAGATAGTGAACAGCATAAACAAGCTGGTGCATATGTCGCTGGAGTACTAGGTGAGGATGTATTACAAGTATCACATTCAGGGGATTGGCAAATTCAAGATATTCTTCTTATTTATCAACAATTAGGAGTAGAGTTCTTACTATTAGAAGGGTTTAAAAAACTAACTTTTCCCAAGCTAGTTCTATTAAAGAATGAAGAAGAGTTATCCTTAATTTCATCCCTACAAAATGTCATCGGGATTATAACCACAGCTGAAATTAATGCATCTGCCGTTCCTTACTCTATATTTCATTTCGATGAAACCAATAGCATATGTACTTGGGTATATCATAACTATAGAGAGGGCTGGTTATGATGGGAAAAGGCGTATCAGGAATTATAGTAGCCGGTGGAAAATCTAGTAGATTCGGTTCGCCAAAGGCATTTGCTGAGAAGGATGGGATTCCTTTCTATCAACATACGATAGCTGCGATGGAACCCCTAGTGGAATCAATTGTTCTCGTTTCCAGTAGTGAATTAATTACTAAATTCACTAGTGAAGGTACTAGTGTGAAAATTATTACAGATAACCCTGACATAGCTGGACAGGGGCCACTAGCAGGTATTTATTCAGGAATGGAGCATCTAACAAGTGAGTGGTATTTCATTTCTCCAATCGATATACCATTTATTAATACGAGAACATATGAGATTCTTCTTGAACATATTGGAGCTGGAAAAGAAGCGATTGTACCAATTGTAAATGGAAGAATGGAGCCTCTTATATCGATATTTCATTATTCCATAAAGGAGAAAATTAAGGAGCAACTTCGCTGTAATGAGCTTGCTCCGAGGCAACTATTTCAAAACAGTCAGGTAGCTTATGTGGAAATTGATGATGCTGACCCATTTCGTAATATTAATTATCAAGAGGATTTAGAACGGTATATAAAGACAAGAGAAGGAGGTAGCTAGATGCTGAAAGAACATCGAGAGAATGAGAGAGCTTCTGTGAAATGCTCCGTTATGACTGTGAGTGATACACGTACGAAGGAAACGGATAAGAGTGGAAAGCTGATCATACAATTATTAGAAGCAGAAGGGCACAGTATTACTCATTATGACATCGTTCGAGATGAGAAAAGGCTTATTCAAGAAATGGTAAAAGGCGTTACGATACGTCAAGATGTGGAAGCGGTTCTTATCAATGGCGGTACGGGAATTTCGAATCGAGATGTCACCATTGAAACAATTCAGCCTCTTTTCACCAAGGAAATTCCAGGATTTGGTGAGCTGTTTAGAATGCTAAGTTATCAGTTAGATATTGGTTCTGCTAGTATGCTATCTCGAGCTACAGCTGGTGTTATGAATAATCGAATTGTTTTTTCTACACCAGGTTCACCAAAAGCTGTCCAACTTGCAATGGAAAAGTTAATCCTACCTGAACTTGGACACGTATTGAAAGAAGTGACGAAGGATATCGATGAAAAGTAAGGAGGTTGTCTTATAGAGGGACACCTCCTTATCTAATAAAGTTAACTAGTTGCTTCGCTTATAATCTCCGCTCTTTCCACCACTTTTTTCCAGTAAATAGGTCGAACCAATCGTCATGCTTTTATCGATAGCCTTACACATATCATAGATGGTAAGTGCTGCTATCGAAGCAGCAGTTAAGGCTTCCATCTCAACTCCTGTACTACCAACTGTCTTAACCTCTGAGTGAATAATAAGTTCTAAGTTATCATCTAATTCATTCCATTCGAACGTAATATTAACCCCGCTGATTGGAATCGGGTGACACATAGGAATTAGAGAGGAGGTTTGTTTGGCTGCCATAATACCAGCTACTTGGGCAACCGACAGAACATCACCTTTTTTAATTTGTTGTTGTTGTATTGCTTCATAAACGAGTTGGTTCATATGTATACTAGATCGAGCAACAGCTACACGGGAACTAGCTTCTTTATCGGATATATCGACCATTTTTGCTCGGCCATCTTGATTAAAATGGGTAAGCATGATTATTATCCCCCTTTAATACTTCGCTTACATTCATCATATTTTACTAATTAGGAAATGACAAGGATTCTCTTTAGTATCAGGATTTTCCGGAAACGATGAGGACCACTACTAACTGGAAAACGAAATGGATAATCCCTTGTTTATTGAATTTATGTAGCAGAATTATTTTGAAACCAAAAGTAGTGTCTTATCGTATTAATAGTTGCAATAGCAGATAATCTGATATGATTAGGATAAGTTATTATTTTTGTTTAACTATTAATTAGGGGGTACAACATTGGATTTCACCGTTTTTGAAAACAAATCTTCAAAAAAGAAACCAAAGCTATCGAAGGCTAAGTCAATTACTCTATTGGTTATTGCTCTCGTTCTTATTGTTGGTTTTTTATCTGTCGGATTGTTAACGGATTATATTTGGATGGATAGTGAAGGGTTCCGTAGCGTTTTCATATCCATTTTAGGTAGTAAATTATTACTTGCTGCGGTAGGTTTTGTTGTTTTTCTAGTATTATCCGTTGTTACATTTTATTGGATTCGTAGTTCCTATATTAGTTATTTAGATAACGAAAAACTACCACCAATAATTTTAGAAAAGAAGAAGAGTAGTGCCATTATATTTGGTATTTCATTATTAATTGGATTATTGGGTAGTTCTCTTGTACAGGGGATTGGTTGGGAGCCATTATTAAAATTCTTGAATCAAGCATCCTTTGGTATAACCGATCCGTATTTTGACATGGATATTGCATTTTATATGTACACCTTGCCAGTATTGAAAATTGCTTTGAATCTATTATTAGGCTTAGCCATCTTTTTCTTTTTAATAGAAGCGGGATTGTACTCTGTTTTTGCAATGTATCGCAAAAGTAAAAAAGCTCAAATTCATATGGGAGTTACATTAGGCATTATCGGTCTATTGCTAGCTGGTCTACATGTATTAGCTCCATATGAAACATTATTAACCAATCAAGTTAATATTTTTCAAGAAAGTGCTGTTTATGGTTTAAGCTACACAGACCAAATAATCAATATTCCTAAATCCTATATTTTAGCAGCAGTTGCTATTATTGGCATCATCTGGATGATTATCGCGATGAATCGTGGGAAAATTGTATCTATGGCTATTCCAGTTGTAGTTTATGTCGTATTAGTTATTGTTGGGCAGGCTTCTAGTGTAATTGTACAAAGCTTTATTGTTTCTCCAAATGAGTTCTCGCGAGAGGAACCATACTTGGCGCATAATCTTGAATATACAAGAGCTGCCTATCAATTAGCAGAAATCAAGGAAGAAGAACACCCAGCTAATGATTCTTTAGATTCTGATATGATTGAGCGGAATCGGCTAACGATTGATAATGTACGAATTAATGATGTTAGACCGTTACAGGATGTTTACGATCAAACCCAAACCATACGACCTTATTATACTTTTAATGATGTAGACATTGACCGTTATATGGTGGATGGGAAATACGAGCAAGTATTTATTAGTCCAAGAGAATTACGCACGGAGGACCTGTCCGACCAAGCAAAAACATGGGAAAATCTTAATTTACGCTATACCCATGGATATGGCGTTGTAATGAGCCATGTTAATCAAGTAACACCGCAAGGACAACCGGAGTATATGTTGAATAATTTACCACCACAAGGTGTTATCGACATTAGTCGGCCACAAATCTACTTTGGGGAAGAGTCCTATGATGAAGTAATTGTAAATAGTAAAAAGGAAGAATTTGATTATCCTGAAGGTGGCGATAATGCCACATCACGTTATGAAGCAGATAATGGAATACCGATGACTGGTTTAAATCGTTTATTATTTGCAGTCGACACAGGTAACTTCCGTATGCTCGTATCTGATCAGATAACGAAGGAAAGTTTATTACTTCATACACGTAATATCGTTGATCGAGTTAATAAAATTGCTCCTTTCTTTGAGTATGATGATGATCCATATATTTTCATTCGCGAAGATGGTAGTCTTGCCTGGATGATTGAAGCATACCTAACTGAAGCACAGTATCCATATGCTGAGCCTTATAATAATAGTGGTGAGAATTATATTCGTAACTCTGTAAAAGTAGTCATAGATGCGTACAGTGGAGAAGTTAATTACTATCCAGTAGATCCAACTGACCCACTGCTACAAACATATCGAAATATATTCCCTGATTTATTTACGGAAGAAATTCCTGAGGATGTTCAGGCACATTTCCGATATCCTGAAAAGTTATTTGTAACACAAGCGACGATGTTTGGAACATATCATATGACCAATTTAGAAGTATTTTATAACCGTGAGGATGTATGGCAATTTCCGACAGAGAAGTACTATAACAAAGATATAACGATGAATCCATACTATGTCACGATGAAGCTTGAGGAAACAGAGATGGAAGAATTCATATTAATGCAGCCATTCACACCTAGAAATAGACAAAACATGATTGCATGGATGGGAGTACGAAATGATGGGGAGCATTATGGCGAGATATTCGTACATCGTTTCCCTAAACAGAAAAACGTATATGGTCCACAACAAATTGAAAATAGAATTAATCAAGACAGTGTGATATCACAACAGTTAAATCTTTGGTCTCAAGGTGGGTCAGAGGTTATTCGAGGAAATTTACTAGCCATTCCAATTGAAGATACGATTCTCTATGTGGAACCGATTTATATTGAATCGTCCAATGAAACATCACTTCCAGAAGTAAAACAAGTGGTGGTAGCATATGGTGATTATATTGTGATGGAAGAAACCTTTGAAAAAGCCTTAGACCGGATTCTTGAATTAGTGGATCCTAATCATGAATCAGATGAGGAAGTAGATCCAACTGAATCTAATGAAAGTGTTGAGGGTGGGGAGGATACGAATCCTATTCTAAATGCAGAGGATACGCTAATAGAGCTATCCGAATTATTCGATGCCTATCAAAATGCACTTTCACAAGGTGAGTGGGAAAGAGCTGGAGAAGTAATGACCGAAATAGAAACATTATTAGAAGAAATTAATAACTGATTATGATAGAAGGGTGGTTGATAGGCTTTAGCCTGATAACCACCCTTCTTGTGTAACCAGGTAACCTGAACAGTTAAAAACAATGTATCAGGTTTTTTCTTAGTATCCACCACCAACATAGGCAGAACCTACAATAATTAATAAAATGAATAGAACTACAATTAACGCAAAGTTATTCCCATAGCCTCCACTATACCCCATACTAACATTCCCTCCTTTATCTTTATTCAATGCTATCCTATGGAATTTCGTTTTAACGAGCGTGGACATTTATGACAAGGATAGGAGAAATGTGCTTTGTAATCATTTAATAAAACCTTACGAGGAGAATGTAACTATGGAGTTTTATCATCAGGATGATCTAACTCTTTACTAAACTCTGTTTGCATATCAGTAAACGTTCTTATATTTTGTGGTGAAGATCTGGTTTTGGCGTGAAATATATTGTCCTTTAAATAACGGTGATAGAAAACCTCACCAATAGCTATGCCAATTGCTGAGATTAATGCTGCATCAGTCAAGAAAGTGCTATCTTCGGTTAACCATAGTCCCAGTACATAGATGCCAACAAATGATAAGCCAAAATCACCAATGGTTGCCCAAAAGTTACGGACGTTAGGTAAGATGAAAATATCTCCTAAAAATGCCAATGTACTTATCATAATACTGATAATCAATATGTTCATGAGGCTTACATGATAAATTAATCCTAAAACAATCCATAGTATTGCCGTGGTCAATACAAGTTTTATGATAAAGGGTTTCAGATAATAATAGTTCATCCATTTATCCTCCTGACATCATTTGATACTAATTTTCCCTTGTTCTATTTTTTCATTCTTTCTCAACCTATCTATAATTTTGAACAGGTTAAAGCATACTACCATCGAGGTGATACAAATGTACAAACTACTTTCCCATAATGATTTAGATGGTGTCGGTTGCGGTATTCTAGCCAAGCTTGCCTTTGGTAAACAAGTACAGGTCAGGTTTAACTCAGTTGGGGGATTGGATAGGGAAGTAGCTTGGTTTCTAGATAGTGGTAATATGGACACCTATTTATTTATAACAGACCTATCAGTTAATGAGGAAAATGAAAAGCGGTTAGAACAGTTTTATCAAAGCGGCGGAAAGCTTCGGTTAATTGATCACCATAAAACAGCATTACATTTTAATGCTTATAACTGGGGACATGTCATAGTAGAAAACGAAAATGGTAATTTGAACTCTGCTACTTCTTTATTCTATGAGTTTTTGGTAAAGGAAGGCTACCTTGAAGCGAAGCCAGCAATTGATGAGTTTGTCGAATTGGTAAGGCAATATGATACATGGGAATGGGAAAAGAATGAAAACCATGAGGCACATCGTTTAAATGCGTTATTTTATTTAGTTTCAATAGATGAATTTGAAGAAAAAATGATTGAACGTCTACAAGACAATGAACATTTCTTTTTTGATGATTTTGAAAAGAAGATACTCGTCATGGAAGACGATAAAATAGAGCGGTATATTCGCAGAAAGAGAAGAGAACTTATCCAGCATAAGGTTGGAGACCACTATGCAGGAGTTGTATTTGCTGAATCCTATCATTCAGAACTTGGTAATGAATTAGGAAAAGGCTGTCCCCATCTAGATTACATCGCAATTGTAAATATCGGTAGTCGAAGAATGGGGTTTCGTACTATCCATGATCATATTGATGTAGCGGAGATTGCATCTGAATACGGAGGTGGTGGACATGCAAAAGCTTCTGGTTGTACGATGACAGAGGCAGTCTATCGATCATTTGTGGAGGAAACATTCCAACTGGAGCCTTTAAGGGAGGATGCCAAAAGAAATCGTTATAATGTAAAAGGAAACTCCTTTGGCACACTCTATAGTAGTAAATCGGAGTCATTATATCTCTTATACCAAGAGAATGATTCGTGGTTTCTAGAACATAATCATCAAAAACTCTCTGAATCCTTTTCGAATTTTATCGATGCTGAGAACTATTTAAAACGAAATTATGAGGCCTGGTTAGTAAGGGATGATCAATTTGTTCATTACTTAATTGAAAAAGTTAAACGTTCATAGCGTACGAATAACCAAAGAGAAGCAGTTAATTGACACGATGTATGATGTATGGTACATTTATTTTGAATTAAAGATATTTTAATTAAAGTTATATTATTTCGAGGTATAAACAGGGGGAATAGTAATGAATCAGTTAAAAGGTATCCACCATGTAACGGCTATTACGAGTAGTGCTGAAGAAAATTATCAGTTTTTTACGTATGTATTAGGTATGCGCTTAGTGAAAAAAACGGTTAACCAAGATGATATTCGTACGTATCATCTGTTTTTTGCAGATGATAAGGGAAGTGCTGGAACAGATATGACGTTCTTCGATTTCCCTGGTATTCCAAAAGGTGTTCATGGAACAGATGAAATATATAAAACATCGTTTCGCGTACCAACAGATGAAGCATTAACGTATTGGGTGAAACGTTTTGACCGTTTGGGAGTAAAGCATAAAGGAATACAAGAGCAATTTGGGAAGAAGCATATATCATTTGTTGATTTCGATGATCAGCATTATCAGCTAATTTCTGATGAACATAATGTTGGCGTAGAATCAGGCACACCTTGGCAAAAGGGACCAATCCCGTTAGAATATGCGATTACTGGTTTAGGGCCAATTTTTATTCGAGTAGCTAACTTTGATTATTTTAAAGAAATGTTAGAGAAGGTACTTTTATTTAAAGAAATTGGTAGTGAAGGTGCTTTTCACTTGTTTGAAGTTGGCGAAGGAGGAAATGGTGCCCAAGTAGTAGTGGAATACAATCCGATACTTCCTCGAGCTCGTCAAGGCTATGGAACGGTTCACCATACGGCTTTTCGTGTCCATGATCGTTCGGAGTTAGATGCTTGGATGAATCGTGTTCATAGCTTTGGCTTCCAGTCGTCAGGTTTTGTTGACCGATTCTTCTTCGGTTCATTGTATGTAAATGTTGCACCACAAATATTGTTTGAGTTTGCGACGGATGGCCCAGGCTTTATGGGCGATGAACCATACGAAACATTAGGGGAGAAATTATCCCTTCCACCTTTCTTTGAGTCGAAGCGAGAAGAAATTGAGAAATTAGTAAGACCTATCGATACGGTTAGGAGTACCATTGATTTTGAAAAGGAGTATGAATAATCGTATAATTAAACCTAACAAACTAATAGGTGAAAGGGTGTAATCATGGAAGAAATAAAACATGGTCAAAGCAAATTATATATTGGTGAAAGTGAGGATATGCCTAAGGCAGAAATAACATTTCAAAAAGACACCAATTCAAATTTGATTGTTGATCATACGTTTGTTTCAGACGAGCTTAGGGGGCAAGGCATAGCAGGCCAACTTGTTGAAGCAATGGTAAATTATGCTAAGCAGGAAGGCGTTAAGCTTGTACCAGAATGTTCTTATGCTAAGCGTTATATTGAGAAGCATAATTTGCATGATATACTAGCCTAAAGAGAAAAGAGTGTAGCGACAAAAACTGGTAACAGTTTAACGCTACACTCTTTTTAATGCAAAATTGTGAGATCGTGTTCAACTAAAGTCATGACAATTCTTTCCTTGGAAATTGCTTTATCATCAAATTCTACTTTTACTTCACCATCACTTGTATCGACTAAAACTCTTTCGACTCCATGTAATTGATTTAAAATTTGTTCCACTTTATCTATACCTCGTTTGGTTATAGCCTCTTTAATGTATAATGTTTGTTCACTCATATTAATTCCTCCTTCTAATTTATTATTTCCCATAAATGTAACAGGCCAACCATTTAGTTTCATATCCTTGTATTATAGGTTATTGTATGACAGGACGTTTAGACATACGTGATTGATAAATTACACGAGGGAGAGATTCGAGATGTATTATTACAATCCATATATGAATCCAAGTTCACATATGTACCAATACACACAGTATCCCTATCTGTACTATCCGAAATCTACAGCTAGAGCTAATGAATTTAACTATTTTGAAACGTATAACCGTCAACAGGTAATCCACGGGCAAGCTACTTGGACTACTGGTGGTCAAGTGACAAAATGTGGTATTCCTTGGTCCACGAATAACTATATGACGGTAGCTGTAGGGGAAAATTCGCCGTATCACTGTGGCGAAGCATTAAAGGTTAGAAATCCAGCTAATGGTAGAGAGGTTATTGCAACTATCGTTGATGAAGTAAGAGGATTTCCGAATAATCGTATTAATTTACATCGACGAGCTTTTGAAACATTGGGTGTGAATCTAGATCAAGGTAATCTAAATGTGGAAATTATTCCCTCTCCTGATCTAGAAGAAGAAAGATGGGGGAAATATTTATTAGAACTCGTGCAAACGGCATACCGAGGATTTGATGTATCAGATTATCGAGCTGTTAGTAAAACCGAAATATCCGCAAATAGAATAAAAGAGACATTTGATTATGAGCTACATCGTGCTCAAGAGGAACTGAAGATAAGAGGAAATGTAGTTTATAACCCGGAAACTGACCGAGTAATATCTTTTAATTTGGCTGAAGTTTAGTTATTCCTTGGAATTAGGTGTTTAGTGGTGTCACGTTACACTAGGAATCAATATAATATTTTATATTAAGCTACTTTATTAGTAATCCTCTCCTAATTCAGCTCATTAAGAAAGAAATAGGAGGATAAAAAACATGATTAATGGCTGGTTAGATTTTTTAATCCTATCATTAGCATCATTTCGACTAACCCGATTGATTGTTTTTGATAAAATTACTAGTTTCTTACGCAAACCGTTCCATGAAGAAATAAAAGAAATGGATTCAGATGGAAATGAGATTACTTATGTTGAAATAAAAGGGAAAGGATTACGTAATTGGTTTGGCGAGTTGCTAAGCTGTCATTGGTGTACGGGTATTTGGTGTACAGCAATACTCCTGGGATTATTATATGTTTGGCCAACATTTAGTGAAGTCTTATTATTAATACTTGCGGTAGCGGGTGCCGCAAGTATTATAGAGTCCATTGTACAGCGACTTGCAGAATGACTTTTAAGTGAAGGAGGACCATTATAAATGAAGAAACAAAATAAGGTAGAGAATACGTCCTCTCCTAAACCACAACGAAAAAGAGTAAAGAAAACATGTGGTTGTGGTAGAAGAAGAAAAACAGCAAGAGTATAAAA
This sequence comes from Ornithinibacillus liuyingii, assembly GCF_055550225.1. Lineage (NCBI taxonomy): Bacteria > Bacillati > Bacillota > Bacilli > Caryophanales > Bacillaceae > Ornithinibacillus > Ornithinibacillus liuyingii. Next base: position 162,789 of record NZ_JBPWOS010000001.1, read on the forward strand.
GTTAAAGGATTCAGTTTTGGAGTGTAAATAAAATAAGCTTTTTTGTATTTATAAAAATAACCCCGTACGACATTAACACTTGTACGGGGTTAACCTTAGTTTTAAATATTAAAAGCTTTCTGAGAAACCTTGTACTAATTAGAAACTTCTTCCTCGACATTATCTACGGATTTCTTGGATGGATTATCTGTTTCAGTTAGTTCAAAAGAGAGTCCATCTCGATCGGCAATAGTCAGTTTATTGGTGCCGACTAATCCTTCTAGTAGTTCCTTAACATCAATACCAGAGGATGCTTTAAGGGTTTCTTGTAATGATGCCATTAAGTCTGTTGCATAGCCTGTAACTTTGTTTGCACCACCATCTTTACCATTTCCACCAGTATCAACAACGGTAATCTTATCAATGTTTCCTAGTGGACTAGCAATCTCTTTCGCATATTCAGGAAGCATACGGATAACCATATCAAGAATCGCCGCTTGACCGTATTGTTCAAATGCTTCGGCAATCTTTCGTTTAGCTTCTGCTTCTGCAAGACCTTTAAGACGAATAACATCTGCTTCTGACTCACCTTGTGCACGTTGCGCTTCTGCTTTAGCTAAACCATCCACACGAACTTTTTCCGCATCTGCTTTCGCTTGAGATTCGATTCTATATTGATTAGCATCAGCTGCAGCAATTTGCTTAGCCTTCTCAGCGATTGCTGCCTGCTCAACTGCATAACGGTCCGCATCTGCTTTTTTCTTAACTTCTGAATCATATTGTTTTTCTCTACGAAGAATTTCTTTCTCTTCTAGTTCAATTTGTTTCTGACGTTCGATAATTCTAATTTGCATTTCTTGCTCTGTTACTTCTTGTTGTGCACGAGCTGTTTCTAAATCATATGCTTGGTCAGCACGTGCTTTAGCTATATCTTGTTCACGTCGATATTCTGCTGTTTTTAATTGATTTTCTTTTTCTGCTTCTGCAATTTCAGTTGCACGTTCTAGTTCAGCTTTTTTCGCTTCTTTAGAAGCCTCTGCTTGTTTTATACGTGTTTCTTTCTCTGCATCTGCAGTAGCAATGTCTGCATCACGCTTTACTTGTGCGATTCGAGGTTTACCTAATGATTCTAAGTATCCATTTTTGTCTCGAACATCTTTGATTGTGAAGGAAACGATGTTTAATCCCATCTTAGCTAAATCTTGAGATGCAACGCGTTGTACTTCTTGTGAGAATTTTTCACGGTTTTTATAGATTTCTTCTACAGTCATAGAACCAAGAATGGAACGTAAATGTCCTTCTAGAACTTCTTTGGCTTCATTTTCTCGATCCTCTTTTGTCTTACCTAAGAATTGTTCTGCAGCAGTAGCGATTTCATTAATAGTTCCACCAATTTTTATAATAGCAGTACCATCAGCCATAACGGGTACACCTTGCTCCGTATAGACCTCAGGAGTTGTAACATCTATTTTACTTGATAATAGGCTTAGTTGCTCTGCCTGTTGGAATACCGGAAGTACAAACGTACCGCCACCACGAATAATTTTAATTTTGTTTCCAGATTCATCTGTATGTACCGTCTTCCCATTTCCTAAATAACTACCAGTAACGATAAGTGCTTCATCTGGCCCAGCTGTACGGTACTTCTTAATAAATACCCCGATAAGTGCAATGACAAGAAAGACGGCAATTGCAATAATAATCGTCACTCCGTTGACTAATTCTTCCATTAACGTTCCCCCTAAAAATTATTTAACACGGATATCCCGTATTAGACTAAGACAACTCGGATTCTAAATCATATGGGACGACATATAAAACGCGCTCTTGACTATTCAGTATTAATACTTCGGTTCCTTCTGGGATAGGCGTGTTTTCATAACTTGCTGCGGGTCTTGTAATCATGCCACCTTTACCATCAATTACAACCTCTCCAAATCCATCTTCTGGTATGGAGATAATAATTTTTCCTACTCGTCCTTTAAGTGATTCCTCTGTTAGAACTAATGATTCTTCGGCTGATGCAAGAGGAATTAATACGAAGAAATTTAATAATACATCCATTATTAATGCGAAGCTTATAGAGATTAGGAGTATTACTAAACTTGAGATGGATGTTACTAATTCCAGAACATAACCAGATGAAGAAAGGAAAACAAAAAAGGCTAGTATAAGAGTGGGATTAAGGAAGGGTATCCCTTCACTAACAGCATCTAACACGTCCCCAAAAAAGATATAAAGAACAATTAGACATCCAGATATGATAAGTGTTGTTAAATAAATGGTTTGGATATCAACTCCAAATAATGTCATATGCATCATCCTATCTGTAGATTTAAAACTCCGATTACCTATTATACGTTATTATTGTATCGCAGGTTTCGCAAAATACAAACAATTTTTAATAAAAATAGGTATCTGCTAAATCTTTATCCTTGCAGATACCTAAAGTAGTTCAGATAGAAGGAGGGTTAATGTAGTAAATTTACTGCATTCAAGTATCCGTATCCTTGAACAGTAGGTGGTTGTCCCATATCAGTGCATGCCATGAGTAATTTATCCTTTACTTGATCTGGGGTAAGGTAGGGTTCTTTTTGAAGTAATTGCGCAACGACCCCAGCACATATCGGTGTCGCCATAGAGGTACCAGATAGGGAAAAATAGTTTGAACCAACTCTAGCAAATCGATTAGCCCGGTCCAGATAAGACCCAGGTGCTCTAAGTGATACTATATTAACACCTGGTAGCACTAAATCAGGTTTTATAAAATTATCGATGGTTGGTCCTCGACTTGAAAATTCAGCAACAGTGTCGTCCGAACGGTCTATCGTGTTATTGTCATTAATTGCACCAACGGTAATGACTGCAGGACTTATTCCTGGACTAGCTATTGTACCATTTCTGGGACCGGAGTTTCCTGCCGCTGCACAAACGACAATTCCATTTTCCCAAGCTTTTTCAACTGCCTGCACTACTGGATCATCACTGGCTGATTCAATTGCCTCTGAGCCTAGAGAGAGGGAAATTATATCTATGTTGTATTGCTCTTTGTTTTGCGTACACCATTGAATGCCCTGAATTACAGTTGATAAAGATCCTGCACCTCTCTTATCAAGCACCTTCACACCAACCAGTTTAGCTTCGGGTGCGGGTGCTTCATACTTTCTATTAATGGAGGATAAGCCATTTCCTGCTGCATCTCCAGCACAGTGGGTACCGTGTCCGTTATCATCATAAGGCTCTTTTTTGCCACCAATTAGGTCTATAAAACCCGTAATACGATCCTTTATATCATCGTGTGGATGTATACCGGTGTCGATAATAGCTATCGTCTTACCAAGCCCGGTATATTCTGATTGATGAAGTGTACTCGATCCTATTGATGGGGTAGCTACATCTAGTAGTGCTGTGAATTCTCGGTCATGATATACCTTTTTAATTGCTTTACAATTATCAAGTAATTGTTCAAGGTTGTTTAATGACATTTTTGCTGAACAGCAAGTAATCATAGGAAATTCTTTGAGATTTTTGCAATTGGTGGTTTTAATATCTTTTATTCCGTGTTCATACGATTGGGGCTCAAATTCAATTACGACGGAGTAATTTTTATATTTCTTCAGGTTATTCTCAAGTGGCTTGTGCAGAATAGTAGGGATAGAATGAAATGGTTGATAAAAATTTAGTAAGGTTTCTCGTAATGTTTGGTCTATTTTTCTTTCGTTTCGTTTAACCAATTGGGAAATAGAATAATTTATCAAAATAGTTCACTCCTTTTCGATAAAATGAATTTCACAATAGAATATGTACAACTTGTGAAGAAGGAGTGAGCTATTTGTACAAACAATAACTAAAAAAGGCGATTCTCTTAATTTGAAATAAATTTGACAAATTTGTGAACGATGTGAATAATATAAGATAGAAGGGGGATTTATTATGATAAATTCTGCGAAAATTGTTAGAACGATTAGTATTCTTTGTGGTGCATTAATTACAATAGGTGTCATTTCTTTTCTGTATGGGTTCTTTGGAAGCGGTTACGCATGGTTAACAGGGATTGGATTAGGTGTTGTAATGGGCGGCGTATTTATTTTCATTATGGGGATATTCCTAGTTGCTACGGAAGAAGTAGTGGAGAAAAATAAGCAGAACCATCCGCACAATAAAGAAGAAGCTCTGTCATAAGACAGAGCTTCTTTTCTGTTATAAATATTTAGCTTTAGGATTCAAACACTTCTCTTACATATAACCCCAAATTAATGTTAACAATGTCCCAAATATGGTAACTAATGCAATCGCAATTCCATAATAAACATTGGTATAGATCATATTCTTATCTTCAGATTCCCCAGCGTGCATAAAGAAGACTAATTGGAGCGCAGCTTGGGTAAATGCTGTTATTAATAGTATCGTCATACCAACCTCAAATGACATGTCAAGGAAGTAAACAGTTAGCGCAACAGCAGTAAGGATTAAGGAAAAGACAAAGCCTATCACTTGTTTTGCTGGAAATAATTCTTTCATGTTTACATCATTCCTTTCAAATAGATGAAGCTAAAGATGAAAATCCAAACTACATCTAGAAAATGCCAATAAAGGGAAAAGATAAACGACTTGTTGGTTGTTTCCGGTGTGAATCCACGCTTTTTAATTTGGAGAAGGATGAATAATCCCCAAAATAAACCGAACGTAACGTGGGCACCGTGTGTCCCTAATGTTGTTAATAGAATCGCTGTAAATGCACTTGTTTGAAGGGTTGCCCCAACATGGTAATAATGAATAAACTCGTAAATTTCAACACTTAAGAATGATAACCCTAGTAGTAGGGTAATAGCTAAGAATGTAATGGTAGCTTTTTTATGATTTATACGCATGGCATGTGTTGCAAGACCAATTGTAAAACTACTAGTTAATAGAATAATGGTTTCCATTAATACAGGAGTTATTTCAAAAATGTCTGCACCAGATGGACCATTACCAACACCGTTTTCTAAAGTGAAGTACGATGCAAACAGTGTACCAAATAACATGATTTCAGCACCTAAGAATATCCAAAAACCTAGGATGTTCATTTGGTTCTGATGCGTACCATATTCAAGAGGTTGCGAGTGATCGATTTTCATTATTTAGCACCTCCGTATTTATTTTCTGTTTCTTTAATTTCTTCTTCAGGAATATAGTGACCATGGTCAATTTCGAATGATCGATAGGCCATAGTACCAAGAATTCCTAGTAGTGCAATAATGACACCAACCCAAATGCTAAAGACAAAGGAGAATCCAAGTATAAAGAATAATCCCGCCATAATGATTGGCAATCCACTATTATTCGGCATATGAATTTTTGTGATTTTATCTTTAAATAAGGTATGTCCGTTTTTCTTCGAATCCCAGAATGCTTCTGATGAGTTAACGACTGGTGTTACAGCAAAGTTATACTCCGGAACTGGGTTAGGAGTTGCCCATTCAAGTGAACGTGCATTCCATGGATCTTGCCCTACATTTCTTGGTGCGTTACGGAAGCTATAGTATACGTTGTATACAATAAGCACGAATGCAATCGCCATTAATCCTGCACCAAAGAAGGAAAGTAAGTTTAATGGACCAAATCCAGCTGCTTCAGAGTATGTGTACATACGACGTGCTTGACCGTCTAGTCCTGTAATGTACATTGGGAAGAATGCGAAACAGAAACCGATAGATAGGAACCAGAAGCCCCATTTTCCGATTCGTTCATTAAGCATAAATCCGAACATCTTCGGCCACCAGTAGGTAAGACCAGCTAACATTGCGAATACGACACCAGGAATAATCACGTTATGGAAGTGAGCAACTAGGAACATCGTATTGTGATATTGGTAGTCTGCACTTGCAATTGCAAGCATAACACCAGTTACTCCACCAATTGTGAATAATGGAATAAACCCTAGAGAATAAAGCATTGGAACGGTGAAACGAATTTTACCTTTCCACATAGTTAATAGCCAGTTAAAGATTTTTATCCCTGTTGGAACGGCAATAGCCATAGTCGTAATAGAGAAAATACTATTTACCATTGCTCCATGACCCATGGTAAAGAAATGGTGAACCCAAACTAAGAATGATAGGAACGAGATAATTACCATCGAACCGACCATTGATTTGTAACCATAAAGATTACGCTGTGAGAAAGTAGAAATAATCTCACTATAAATACCAAAGGCAGGGAGTATCAAGATATATACTTCAGGGTGTCCCCATACCCAGAATAGGTTGGCCCAAAGCATATCCATTCCACCATTTGTTGATGCAAAGAAATGTGTACCGAACTGACGGTCAAAGGTACCCATTAATAGTGCTATTGTTAGTACCGGGAAAGCAAAAACAATAATAACGTTTGTGATTAATGCAGACCAAGTAAACATTGGCATTTTCATCAGTTTCATGCCAGGTGCTCTCATTTTCAAAATGGTTACGATAAAGTTAATCCCTGTCATTAACGTACCAATACCTGAAATTTGCAGAGACCACATGTAATAGTTAACACCCACTGATTCACTATAGTCGGTGCCTGCAAGTGGGAAATAATTCGTCCAACCTGCATCTGGAGAACCACCAACAACAAAGGAGATGTTAAATAGCATTGCTCCCGCAAAATATAACCAGAAACTGATCGCATTTAGACGTGGGAATGCAACGTCACGTGCACCAATTTGTAGTGGTACAACGAAGTTCATTAAACCAATAACAAATGCCATTGCCATGAAGAAAATCATGACAACACCATGTGTCGTAAATACTTCATTATAGTGCTGTGCATCTAGAAATGTATTATCTGGAACTGCAGTTTGCAGACGCATCATGACAGCATCTGCTCCACCACGGAATAACATTAATAATGCGGATATCATGTACATAATACCGATTCGTTTATGGTCAACAGTGGTTAACCATTCACGCCACAAGTAACCCCATTTTTTAAAGTACGTAATACCAACAACAATGGCAATTAGTGTTAGTCCAATTGCAACCATTGATGCATAGATTAATGGGCTTGGATGGGGGACGGCAAATCGATCAAAAAATTCCATTATGTTAACTCCTCTCGAGAATTTCTGTTTAATTTCATACAATTAACTCATCAATTTTTTTTCTAGTGATTGGAATGGTCTTCATGATTTTCATGTTCTTCATGATCATCATGGTCTTCACTGGAACCTTGATGATGTTGATGTCCAGCATGCTCACCTTCAGGAGCTGGATTAAATTCTAAATGAGTACCCGTGAAGGTCATTTGTCCAAGGTGTCCAGGTTCTAATAATTCATCGAACTTCTCTTCAGTTAGAGGTTCAGCGGTTGAATGGATGTCTTCAACCCATTTATCAAACTCACTCGGTGATAACGCCGTCGCAGTAAATGTATTTTCAGCAAATCCTTTTCCACTAAAGTTGGAATTACGACCTGGGTAATCTCCTGGGACCTCGGCTACAATATTAATCTTTGTAACCATATCTGCCATGGCATATTTTTGCCCAGCAAGCTGTGGAATCCAGAAGCTTGTAATTGGTCCATAGGAATACAAACGGAATTCAACTGGACGATGCGTTGGTAAAATGACATAATTTAATGTCTCAATATCTTGTTCTGGATAGCTGAAATGCCATTTCCAGTTAGATGAAGCAGCATAGATAATCATCGGTTCTTGATTCTCATAACCTTCTGGAACACTTTCTACTTCATAGGTTGATTTTACCGACACTATAGAAAGGAAAATAACGATTAATACGGGAATCCCGATAATAAGTCCTTCTACAATTGGATTTCCTTCAATATGAGGAGGCTCATAATCCTCTGATTGCTTACTCGCTCGATATTTAAATAGCATGATGACTAGCATTGCAATAACTACAATAACAATTACTGCCATAGTAAAAATGGATAACCATATTACATTAGCTGTTGTTTCTGCTTGTGGTCCTTTTGGATCTAGAACTAATAATGGTTCACAGCCAGCTAATATTGTTGTGATCAATATAGCAAATGAAATAAATGCCAATTTGATTTTCATTTTTCTTGCTCCTTTCTAGCTAGTTAACTGTTCATAAAATGGACAAATTTGTGTTTTTATTCACAAAGTGCTGCAACCATATCTTATTACGCTGTAATAAATATTACAATGGATTGAGAAATACTTCACAAAAAGTTCAAGAAGATTTGTCTTTTTCATGGATGTAGTGGATGATATTGGAGGAATTAGTAAATTGAGGGGGAGAGGTGGTATATATTTCTAGCTAAACAAAAAAATATCCCTTATTGAAAGGGATACTTTTATTCGCTATATTTGAACAATTGGCCCACCTCATGGCCATTAAACTTAGAAGAAATATAGTTTTTCGTTTATAAACCTAAACCTTAACTACCTGGACGGGGATCAGATCCCCGCCTAATTGTAGTCCAGAAGGTATTTCCTTTATTATAGCCAAGCAGCACCTACGATGATTAGAAGAATAAATAGTACGACAATCAGCGCAAAACCACCGCCGTAGCCATATCCTCCGCCGTAGCCGTAACCGCCGCCATAACCACAACCGTATCCGAATGACATTCTACATCCCTCCTAACGTACTTTTTCAATTAATCTAAGGATATCTCCTTAGTTAAAAACACTGTTTATTTAGTGTTTGTTAATACTATATGAAAGCTCATTCTTTTTGTTTGGGATAGATACCTAGATATTAGGTAAACATTTTATTTGCCTATATGTTAGTTATCGAGTACAAATTCTTCAGATGGAATACGGATTAAATCTCTGCTTAATCTACCATTTTTTCTAATATATTGTTTAACTAAATAATATCCTACACAATACCCAATCATATTTGGATAATTGCTTTTTCCATATAAAAGTTGAATAGCCTTCCTAGAGGTCTTTGGCAAATCCTTATTTGGAAGTATTACTTTGTACCATAGATCCTCTAATTCTGAATCAGAGTAATAGGAAGTCCATGGGGCTAACGGCTCTCTACCAAATCTTTCATAAACTGCATTTTCTGCTAATCCTTCTAGAATAATAACATCTAATAACGAATAGTCTTCATCATTTTTTTGATCGTGTAATAGTCTACATGCATGATGATATTCATGGGTGAATAGGGCTTTTACTTCTTCTTTTGTCGTTTTAGTAGATATAAATAAAAATAGTTTATCTTGAAATGCGAGGCCGGTTCTTCCATTATAATGTTCCCTAATTTTACGATTGTAAGAATTAGAAGGGAAAATAAATATTGGCAAGTTTGGGCCTTCCCATTCCTGTTTTAGATATCGTTCCTCCTGTTTCACTATTCCCCAGATCTTATTATGTTGAAGCTTCTTTAATAAATCTTCCGATTCTGGCTCTGGCTTTTGATACATTCCATTCTGTATTAGGAGGTTAGCGATAACTTTAGGATATAAATGGTCAAAGTAAGGAGAAAGCTTCTTGAATATCAGTTCTGGTGTGTTATATGACTTCTCTAGCCATTTATCTGTTCGTATTACGGACAAATTCTTCATCACTCCTCTTGTACAATCAAAAGGACTCGACTATATCTATGTGCCGAATCCAAGTAATGATTATGAATCTTCAATTTCGATAAACCTATGATCCGTTTTTGGTTTGGGAATGGTTATGTTCAACCTATCCTTATTAAAGGAAGCCTTGATGTCCTTTTTCGGTATGTCAAATGGTAATGATATAACGCGTTCTTTCTTAGAATAACGTTGTTGGGTTTCCCTGTACTGTTTTTTCGTATCTTTTTGATCCATCATATGATAATCCTGTACAGCTATTCGAATTCGGTTACCTGCCACTTCGATCTGTATTTGGTCTTTATTGTAGCCTTTAAGATCCGCTTCAATGGTGAAGTGGGTATTATGTTCCTTTACATCTAACCAGAATGGATTAAAGTGAAAGTGTTCATTCATTTGTTTAAAGGAATGATTAAAGAAGGAATCTAGGTTTCTCATAAAATCGTGTAATGGGGTCATATCAATATCGAAGTGGCTTGGTAATTTCCTTTTCGATGCCATAGACATCCCCCCATACTTTTAAAATTTTCTACTATCAGATTATGCAATTTTAAATAAAGGTAGTGGGCTATTATAGGGGAAATACTGTTTCTATTTGCATTCACTCCTCTGTAAAAGAAATAATCTGCTCATAAAGTTGTTGTGGTTTTTCTTCGGTAATTAAATGCCCTGCCTTTTCATAAACGATCAACTTAGCGTTCGGTAGATCTTGGGTGAGTTTTTTACCTATCGTTAGTGGTACGACCCTATCTTCTTTTCCCCAGAGAAGTAGTGTAGGAGTCTGTATTTTTTTTAACTGTTCCGTACATAAATCTCCCTCGCGATGACGTAATAATCTAATTAATGATTTAGGGAAATTCTTATCTTGAAGCGGTCTACCATATTCCTCTATTTGGTCAGCCGTAATTAAGGAATGATTATAGAAGACATTCTTTAAATTTCGTACTACACTTTGTGAATTAATCTTTCGCCTTGCGATAACATGAGAGAAAGGGAGATAGGAGCTATAGATTAGGTAACTTTTCGCTCGAGGCAAGTACCCAGAGCTCCCTATTAAAATAAGCTTCTTCACGCGACTGGGATCCATTTTTGCAGTGTATAACGCAATTTGTCCACCCATTGAATGACCAGCAATATGTGCTTCTTTAATCTGAAAATAATCTAAACATTGAAGCACAAGACTGGCATAGTTTTTAAATGAATATGTAAACGTAGTAGATTTTTCACTTTTACCAAATCCGGGTAAATCTAATGTAATTACCGAGTAATTTTGTGCGAGTAGTGGTTTTAAACGATTAAATGTATAAGACGAAGCCACAAACCCATGAATGAGTACGATAGTTGGTTTATTGTGAATAACAGATTCACAATAAATGGTCGTGTCTAGAAGTTTGATAAAATCCTTTTTATATTCCATTTGTAATTAACTTCACCACCATCTTGAGTCTACTTTTAGTATGGGCAATTTGGTGAAAAACTTTTATGCATGTTTTATTATTTTTTAGTCATATAGACCTGCAACTTAGAATCTAAATTTCCTTCTGTTTCCCAACTTTTTTAGTAAGGAGTACTCATAATGAAACTTATATTCTCGAAGTATACTTTATCGTACATTTGAGAGGAGGAGTTTCATGAGAAAATCTTGGTTAGGTAGTATTGTTATTGCGGTGCTTGTTTTACTATTTCCTATGGTGGGAAGTGCAGCAGCGGATGATGGGAATTTAGAGAAGGTTACGAATAGCACTCAAGTTTCCTCTAGTGGGGAGTATGTGAAAGATGAGGTAATTGTAAAGTTTAAAGAGCATGTTACGGAAAATCAGAAAATCAGTGTGCTAGAAACGGTGAATGCTAAAGTGAAAGCAGATGTGAATGCAGTAAAATCGCCTTTCTCCGTACTGGAGGTAGAGAGTGTAGAGGCTGTAGTAAAGGCTTTAAGTGATCATCCAGATGTTGAGTATGCAGAGCCGAACTACATTCTATCAGCGACCTGGACACCAGATGATCCGTATTTTAGCCCTATTTACCAGTATGGCTTATTTAACACCAATGCGCATTTAGCATGGGATGTTGCTCGGGGAAGCTCCAATCAAGAGATAGCTGTACTAGATACTGGTGTAGATTATAATCATCCTGATTTAGCTGGGAAAGTTATTCGAGGGTATGATTTTGTGCAAAATGATTGGAACCCGAGTGATCAAAATGGTCATGGCACTCATGTAGCTGGTATTGCTGCAGCGGGGACGAACAATGGGATAGGAATAGCAGGTATGGCACCTAATACAAAAATATTAGCTGTTCGTGTACTGGATGCTAGAGGAAATGGAACGTTAGCTAATATTGCTGATGGTATTATTTATGCAACAGATGCTGGGGCAGAGGTGATTAACCTTTCTCTTGGATGTGACTGTCATACTCAAACCTTACAAAATGCCGTGAATTATGCCTGGAATAACGGTGCTGTTCTGGTCGCTGCTGCTGGAAATGATGGTGTTAGCACGACATTTGAACCAGCTTCCTATTCTAATGTAATAGCTGTTGGTGCAGTTGATTCTAGAAATGTTAAGGCAAACTTTTCAAACTGGGGAACCTGGGTAGATGTAATGGCTCCGGGTGTTGATATTGCCTCTACTTATCCAGGTAATCGCTATGTCTATATGTCAGGTACTTCCATGGCAGCGCCACATGTTGCTGGTCAAGCAGCATTACTTACTGGTCAAGGAAGAAATAACACGCAAGTCCGAGCTGCTATTCAGAATACAGCCGTTTATATGAATGGTGTTGGAAGAGATGTACGTTATGGACTAATCGATGTGAATGCTTCCGTTCGTTATTAATTGAATTAAGTTTTAAAGGTGAAAAATAGAATGTAGAGGAAGTCCACGTTTCTTCCTCTACTTTTTATTTATCCTTTTTCTGAATGGTTCTACGATCTATATAAATTGTAGGAGAACGATATTCCTTTGATGCTCGTAAATCACTTCCGCAAGCTTTTACAAAGGATATGGCAAGTAAAAGCATAATAAACATGACGGGAAAACCCGCTACAATACTAGCGGTCTGTAGTGCTTCTAAATCGCCGATGAACATGAGTACAAGAGGAAGGATTAATAATGTAAAAGCCCAAAATAAACGATTCCATCGCAATGCTTCCCCGCCGGGTACATGCTTTTGTACTACTGCAGCTAATATATAGGAAGCAGAGTCGAAGGTAGTGGATAGAAAGATAATCGCTAATATGGTAAACATTAGTACAATGAATCCCGAAATAGGTAATTGATTTAAAATAGCAATAATTGTTGCTGGTGCCCCAAACGTATTCATATGACCGATAACATCAAAAGAACCAGATAATTGTAAGTATAATCCGAAGTTCCCTAGGATTCCAAAGAACATAATACAGCCCAGTGTTCCATAAATTAGCGTTCCTAATATCATCTCTTTAATCGTTCTCCCATAAGAAATTCTTGCTACAAATAATCCTACAAATGGAGCGTAAACAACCCACCATGCCCAGTAAAATACAGTCCATGTCTCGGGAAACCTTGTCTCAGGATATGCTTCAAATGCTGCTAACGGTTCTAACCAAGTTGCCATATGAAAGAAATTGTCCATAAGAACACCTAAGCTGGTAAAGGTGGATTCACTTATAAATACGGTAGGACCAAAAACGAAGATAAACACTAGAATGAAAATGGCAAGCCATAGATTAATATCACTTAATATTTTTATTCCTTTATTTAATCCAGAGTAGGCACTTATTGCAAAAATTAATGTGCATAGGACCATGATACCCGCCTGTGAGAAGAGGGTAACCGGAATACCTGTAATATGGCTAACACCTTCTGCAATCATTGGTGCTCCTAGAGCGAGAGTTGTTCCTGCACCACCTAATAGTCCGAAGATGAAGAGAATATCAATTAGCACTCCTACTGGACCATCTGCGAGCTTGCCGATAACAGGCTTTGTGGCCGAACTTATTTTTAGTACTGGATTTTTCCTCACATAATAGAAATAAGCAATTGGTAGGGCCGGGAGTGTATAGATTGCCCAAGCAATCGGACCCCAGTGGAAAATTCCATAGGTCGCGGCTAATTCTATCGCTTCCTTTGTCATTGGCTCTATACCAAAGGGCGGACCCTGATAATAATAAGCCCATTCAATCATTCCCCAGTATAAAATACTAGAGCCTATTCCAGCAGAAAAGAGCATTGCTGCCCATGAAAAAGATCCAAACTCTTTTTCTGTTCCTCGTTTTCCTAATTTTATTTTCCCATACTTACTGAAGGCAATATATAACATAAAGATTAAAGTGAATAGACCTAGGGCTAGAAAGAGGACACCAAATTTTCCAGTAATATAGTTATTGATGATATTAATGACATTTGCCCCGGCTTCTGGAAAGGTAATTAATGGTAGTGAAACACTTAGCAAAATAATTAGTGCTCCAATAAAAGTAGGCCAGTCAATAAGTTTTTTGTTCATATAGACATTCCTTCCTAATTGCTTTCTATTTCATTAATTTGTTCTAAATTCTAATTTTGAATTATGGCTATAAATATGGACAACCTGCCTGCCAATCTTTGGCTTTTCTTTTTGCACTCGTTCGTGTAAATTGAAGGTAATTTAGGACAAGGAGGAGAATACAAGTTGGTGAATAAAATTGGTATAGATGCTGGAGGGTCACTAGTCAAGCTTGCTTATTATGACCATGGAAAAATACATACTAAAACCTTTTCTAGTCTGGATATAGATGCAGTGTTGGAGTGGTTGTCAATCTTGTCTCCTAATGCGAGTCTGTTTGTAACAGGTGGTAAAGCGAACTCCTTTACAAAATTGCCCTCTTTTAACTGCCAATTGGTTAATGAGTTTCAAGCAGTTACGAGAGGTGCTTCTTATCTGTTAAAAGAAAAGGCTATTAATCATGAGGAATACATTTTAGTTAACATTGGGACAGGAACCTCCATTTTTCATGTTACTCATAACTCATTTGAACGTGTTCTAGGTAGTGGTATCGGTGGTGGTACTTTGATGGGTTTAGGTTATCTAATTACCCGGAAAAATGATTTTCAAACCTTCACAACGATGGCTAGAAATGGTGATTCTCGAAAAAGTGATTTGCTAGTACGAGATATTTATGCCCCCGAAGAGCCTCCTATATATAGGGACTTAACAGCTGCCAATTTAGGGAAAGCACATTTAAATAAAGATGCTACAGAACATGATCATCTTGCGAGTGTAATACGAATGATAGGGGAGACCATTTTATTATTAGCAACTCAAGTTGCGACAGCAAAACAAATTAAACAAATTGTATTTGTAGGTGGTACAGTTACGAATAATCCTGCATTGAAGGAAGTTTTTGTGCAATTTCGTGACATGATGTCCTATGAGCCAGTTTTTCTAGATAAAGGTACTCATACTGGAGCAATTGGTGCATTGCTAGAAAACGAATAAAGCTAAAGATGGTTCACTTCGTAGATAGGGATGCATCTCGTCAGGCATAAGAAAAAAACTAACGCATTTGCTTGGGAAAGAGCAAATGCGTTAGTTTTCCTGTTAAGCGTAATGGCCACCAATTTTTTTACTACGGTCTAATGTAACTCCAGCATCGGTAAAGCTACTAGCTCGGAGGATGGCAGTTGTACCATATTTTTCACGAATAGCATCCATGACATAGCCAATATCATTTTTTTTGGAGCGATTCTCAAATAAATCTAGTTGTGTTTCGGCTTTATCATATAAGTTATCTAACGTGACATAAACATGGCGAATTGTACTATGACCGTCATAAAATTCCTTGAAAAGCAGCATACAAATATGGTACATATCCATCGTGATATTAGTCGGAATGGGGATAGACTTAGAGCGTGAGAAACCACCGCCGGTTTCCTTGGAATAGGCTATTCCAAGATGAATAGTTTTACCGACTTTGCCAGCCGTTCTGGTTCTACGACAAACCTCTTCACAAAGATCTAAAATACAAACCGCAACTTCATCCTTCGTATAATCTCGTAAAAGAGCAATCCCGTGACCAAAGCCTTTTTGCTCGTGCTTAACAAAATCCCCAAATACTGGACTTAAATCAATCCCCCACGCATGCCAATAAAGCTGTTCTCCCATTACACCAAACCGCTTTTTAATACGATTCAAGTCAAATTTTGCAAGCTGTCCAAGGGTGACAATCCCCATACGATTGAGATTGCGCTTCATTCTACTCCCAATTCCCCATATTTTTTCCACAGGATGTGGCCAAAGCTTTTCCTCTACATCCTCATACCGGCATTCTACTATGCCAACTTTTTTAGCGTGTAAATCCATGACAACCTTTGCTAAAAATTTATTATCGCCAATTCCAATGGAACACGTAATGCCAAAACTATCGAGAATGTCTTGTTTAATTTGATTGGCAATCTCCCATGGATTCCCAAATAGCTTCTCTAATCCATCAAGTGTTACCCATACCTCATCGACAGAGTATTGATGGATGGCCTCCTTTGGAGCGTATTGGTTAATTAGCCTAGTGATTTCCACCGAAACTTGAAGATAATCAGCCATATGTGCTGGAACAATATGAATAGCAGGGTCATTCGGTAATTCAAAGAAACGACTCACATTGCTAATTCCGTATTTTGCTTTGAGAGCAGGTGAAGCGGCAAGTACAATACTTCCGGATCTATTTGGATCCCCAACAACAGCAAGCATTGTGGTCATTGGGTCAAGCTTTAATTTAACAGCTTCCACACTAGCATAGAACGATCGCATATCAATACATAGTACATTGTGACGTGGAAAAGTAGAATAATCTATTTGCATTACATTTCACCACCAATAGGAACGTTTGTTCTTATTATATGGTGCTGGAAATAGATTATCAATGGAAAAAAATTCATAATCCAAACATGGGGCTAGACAATTTCCTTATTTTCTTCTTAAGCATATAGTGTTATATGGGAATTGAGGAGGGGAGAGCTTGTATTATTGGTATCCAGTTTATTATTATCTACCACATTCTTATCTATTTAGGAATTATTATCGCCAGTTTCCTGAAGTGGACCCTGGTTTATTATATGATTCTGCAAATGAAACAAAAAAATTAATGAAAGAAGTAAGTATGGTTTTGGATCGCTTTGCATCATCAAAGGAGTTTGATGAGCAGGTTATGACTGCCGCGCAAGAATCCAATGTAGAGGAAGTTAGGCGGTTAATCCAAAGTATTGGAATAACAGCGGATGTAGATATTCAAGTGAATCCAGACGGTTTGCGATTAGATTTTGTATCCAGGGTTAATGATACAAAGTGCTGTAGATTAACCGTAGCATTGAGATGGAATGAATAAAATTAATAAATGAGGCCTGAGACAGATGCAGCCCATGCATATCCCTGCACAGGAAATATATTTGCTTTCAAAGCATACAAGTACGATGCAACCTCGCGCGACCTAGAAGGAATCTCGCGCGAAAAACAAGGATGCCCGCGCGAAATGGAGAAAAAGTCGCGCGAAAAAGAAGTGCCCGCGCGGCTGAAGC
Organism: Ornithinibacillus liuyingii; assembly: GCF_055550225.1. Classification (NCBI taxonomy): domain Bacteria; kingdom Bacillati; phylum Bacillota; class Bacilli; order Caryophanales; family Bacillaceae; genus Ornithinibacillus; species Ornithinibacillus liuyingii. The sequence goes on from NZ_JBPWOS010000001.1 coordinate 179,836, forward strand.
AAGTTTCGCGCGAGAAAGGTGAAACCTCACGCGACCTAGAAGGAAAATCGCGCGGCAATAAGAAGAACTCGCGCGACAGACATTTGTTTGAAACTTCCCCACAATGTCCTCTAAGCATCTGGACCGTCTAGAGGTTCTGTATATTTCCTAGCTAGTGATGATACGTTTAGGTCTGTGGTTAAACCTTTTGTTATGTCATTAGCCTCATCTATTAAAACCGAAGTTATTTTTCGTATTTGATTTCTCCACCAATAATCGTCATTTCAATTTCTGTTTTTAATAATTCATCAGGATTTTCCATTTCGAACGGATTATTAGAAAGAACAGTCATGTCCGCAAGTTTTCCTCTAGAAATAGTTCCTTTTAATATTTCCTCACTTGTTGCATAAGCTGTAAATTCGGTAAATAACCGAAAGCCATCAATCATAGATAGCTTTTCTTTAGGATTCCATCCATCATGCGTTTCACCTGGTAATTTTCGCGTAACGGCAGCGTGAATACCGAGTAATGGGTCAACTGGTTCAACTGGAGAGTCTGACCCACCAGCACAAATAACACCATAATCCATCAATGTCTTCCATGCATAGGATGTTTCGGAACGGCTCGTACCAAGTCTTTCTATAACCCAAGGAAAGTCACTAGCTACAAATCTAGGCTGAATATCAGCAATGCGGCTTGGATGTATTAAACGATTAATTAATTCTTGATTTAGTACTTGTACGTGAATAAGTCTGTCGCGATGACTAACGGTAGGAAATTGATCTAAGACATCTAGAACATTTACTAATGCTTGATCACCAATCGTATGTACGGCAATAGGCATCGATAATTCACGCGACCTCCTAACAATATCTGTTAGAGCTTCTTGGTCAAGCATTGCCTCTCCATAATGACCTGGAGCATCATGGTAGGGTTCAGATAGTAGTGCTGTTCTTCGTCCGAAGGCCCCATCAGCAAATATTTTAACTGCACCAATTTGCAGTGTTTCATTTCCATAACCAGTATACATACCAGAGGTCTTCAAATCATCAAGAAATTCATGATTAATTAAAAGGTTCGTCCGAAGTCCAAGCCCCTCTTGATTTAATAAGGTATCATAAATTGTATATGTTTGCTGTAAGCCACCGAGAAAGAGTGGGTCATTTGTATGAACACTAGTTAATCCTTTTTGAATAGCAAATTGAATAGCCTTCCTCATCGCCTGGATTAGTTCCGCGTAAGATTTTTGCGGGATGTGCTGCTTAAATATTTCCGAAGCGGATTCAAGGATTAATCCAGTCGGTTTTCGAGAGGATTCGTCTAAGACAATACTACCACCTTCTGGTATAGACATATGAGGGTGATAGTTACTTAATTCAAAAGCTTTACTATTAGCGACAGCTGCATGTGTACAAATTCTAGTTAAAAAGAGTGGGTTATGGGGAGCAACATAATCCAGCTCTTCAAGGGTAGGAATGGATCCATCCATAAATAGATTTTCATCCCAACCACCACCAAGTAACCATTCATTAGGTCTTAACGTGTTAGCCTTCTCTTGAATTTTTTCCAACATTTCTGTTTTAGAGGTAATACCAGTAAGGTCTAAGTGCATAAATTGTTCAGCGATAAGTGACAAATGGAGATGACTATCCACTAACCCCGGTGTTACCGTCTTCCCAGCAAGGTCAATAACTTCACACGTATGATTGTTCCATTGAAGTAATATGTCTGCTTCAGATCCCATAGCAATAAATCTTCCGTTCTCTACAACTACGGCTTGTACAACAGGTTTAATTGGATCTAATGTATAAAAGTTCCCATTAATAAATATTTTTCTCATAATCGTCCCCCTAAAAATGACTGATAAGTATATAGAAAATGCCAAGTTTGAACAATATAAATATTAAGAACATCATACTAACTGCTATATCGGAAGTCAATTATGTTAAACCATTGAAATAGTGGCTATTTTTATGTAAATAGCCATATTTGAGAATTGTTGTAAATTGTCGAATCATAGCTTATTATAAAAAGTAGGGGATAGTATTTTATACATAACTAGTTAACGATTTTGAAAGAAGAGTTGTTTACTAATTGATCTATAAAATATGGGAGGAAAAGAAATGCTAAAGAAACTTCGACTGAGAAGAATAAGACACCGTGATATAAGAATTGGTTGGAAGTATGGCTTGACACTAGCTATTGTTATATTACTGTTTATCGGTTCTTCGGCTCTTGTTTCAAACTCTATTATTGGGATAGGAAAAAATATAGAAGAATTAGAAGCAAAAAGTGATTTAGCGATGAGCATTTCCGAAATGGGATCATTAACACGCAATATGAGCATTTATATCGTTTCTTATTATCAAGAACAAAATCCTGATTTGGTAGAATCGTTTAAAGAGAACCAAGTAATGTATAATCAATTTGCAAGCAAAGTTCGCGTTAATTTAAAGTCAAAAGAACAAGAAGAGATTTATCAAGAAGTCACTTCCATGAATCAAGAAATGTACCGTATGTTTACCAATTATATTGTTTCAGCAATTCAGAATGGAAATATGGATGTGGCAGAATCATTCCTTAGTCAGACAAATGAAATCAGAGATGAGACGGTCAGCTTATTAGATGAATTAGTCAGTATGTTAGATGCGGATCGACAACAAGCGATTAGTAGTGCAATGGAAAGCCAAAAGAAAACATTCGTAACCCAATTAATTATCTTAGCGGTGACGATTGTTATTGGAGTTCTGTTGATTGTATTCATTAGTCAAGCTATTTCCCGCAATCTCAAAAAAGTTGTTGAAGTGAGTAATCAAATAGCAGAAGGAGACTTAACCGTACCAGAAGTTGATTATGATGGTAGGGATGAAATAGGACAACTAGCATCTTCTATTGGGAGAATGAGCGCCTATTTAAAAGAAGTGATAAGACAAGTTTCCCTTGTTTCCAATTCGGTCACTACGCAAAGCAAGGAGCTGAAGCTGTCAGCGAGCGAAGTAAGAGCTGGATCAGAACAAGTAGCCACAACAATGCAAGAATTGGCTGCAGGTTCGGAAAAACAGGCAGATGGTGCAAGTAATTTAACCTATACGATGCAGCAATTCTCACGAAGAGTTCAAGAAGCTAACGAGAATGGAACTAAGATAGAGAATTCTTCTGAATTTGTGTTAGATTTAGCTAACCAAGGTAATGAGTTGATGCAGGCTTCAGGTGAGCAAATGAATCGTATCGACAATATCATGAAGGTAGCTGTTACAAAAGTACGTGGATTAGATGATAGTTCGAAGACGATTAGTCAGCTCGTTTCTGTCATCCGTGATATCGCCGATCAAACCAATCTACTAGCACTTAATGCAGCAATAGAAGCGGCGCGAGCAGGCGAGCATGGAAAAGGATTTGCAGTAGTAGCAGACGAAGTAAGAAGATTATCTGAACAAGTATCCACATCAGTAACGGATATTACTGACATTGTGAAAAAGGTTCAGTTGGAAACACGTTCCGTAACCGAGTCATTAGAGAGCGGATATGAAGAAGTACAACAAGGAACAAAACAAGTTATCTTTACAAAAGAAACCTTTGATGATATTAATCAGGCAATAGTAGAAATGGTAGAAAGCATTAAAGTTGTTAAACAAAACCTGAATGAAATATCTGATACAACACATGAAATGAATACTTCAATAGAAGAAATTGCAGCTATATCTGAGGAATCAGCCGCTGGTATTGAACAAACGTCTGCTTCTTCGCAACAAACGAGCAGTTCAATGGAAGAAATGGCAAAAAGCTCAGAGGATTTAGCTAAATTAGCGGAAGAACTAAACACACTTGTAGGACAATTTAAAGTTTAGACTAGAAAAAGGTGATCCATAACAAACGGGTCATCTTTTTCTCCATTGACAGGAAAAAAGCATTCATTTATAGTATTAGTAAGAAAAGCGGAAAGGGTGTTACTTGGGCAGATGTTAAATTAATCCTATTTTAAAAATCGTGAATTGGATAGTTGTACGTTTAAAAGATTGGGAAAAAGCCCACTTTTTAGCATGCAATTTATTCACGCATTGAATAGGATTAGCTCTGCTTTAGTAAACACGGATAACGGTAATAATCGTTTATTTAGCATGGTTTTTAGCCTGAAAAGCTTCCTATTCAATTGTGAATTGGGGCTTTTTTTAGTTAAAAAAGAGGTGAAAACATGCTGTTATTAGAAGCTCAGGATATTATTTATGAAGTGAATGGGAAAGAATTTTTAAATGTTCAACATCTGCAAATACAACATGGTGACTGTATTGGTGTAGTCGGAAAGAATGGCAGTGGTAAAACATCCTTAGTCAATATTTTGACAGGTCGCGAGTTAGACTATCAGGGTACTATTCAATCGGAAGCAAGCTTGGAATTATTACCACAATTGAAGCATACCAATACAACGAAGAGTGGTGGAGAGATAACGCAGCAATATATTAATAAGGCAATCGCAAAGAAACCACAAATATTATTCGCAGATGAACCAACTACTAACTTAGATAAAGAGCATATTGAAAAATTAGAGCATCAATTGAAACGGTGGACAGGGGCAATTGTGATTGTTTCACACGATAGGGCTTTCTTAGATGCTCTTTGTACGACGATTTGGGAGGTTGAGCACTGTAAAGTTACGGTCTACCCCGGGAATTATACAGCCTATCGTGAGCAAAAAGAGCTAAAAATCCAACAACAACAAGAAGAGTATATACAATATATAACAAGGAAGAGACAACTGGAGTCTGCCTTAGAATTAAAAAAGAAAAAAGCAGCCCGTGCTACGAAAAATCCTAAAAAGAAAAACGATTCAGATGCAAATCAAATGGGAAGTAGTCCATATTATGCTAAAAAACAGAAGAAGCTAGAGAAAACTGCTAATGCCATTAAAACGCGAATAGAAAAGCTTGAAAAGGTAGAAAAAGTAAAAGAGGATCCGCCATTAAATATGGATATTATTCATGAGGAAATGCTTGGAAAGAAGGCCATTGTTCGTGTAGAGGAATTGGAAGGAAAGGTAGGAACTAGGTTACTATGGAGCCAAACATCCTTTCAACTTCATGCAGGTGATAAAGTAGCGGTTATAGGAAGTAATGGTGTTGGTAAAACAACATTCATCAAAAAATTACTATCCAAGGAAAATGGAATAGAAATATCTCCATCGGTAAGAGTGGGTTACTTTAGTCAAAACTTAGATATCCTAAATGTGGAAGAAACGATTTTAAAAAACATTACGACCACCTCATCACAGGATGAAACGCTCATTCGAACAGTTTTGGCGAGATTACATTTCTTTCGAGATGATGTTTATAAGCAAGTAAAAGTTTTAAGTGGAGGAGAGCGAGTAAAGGTTGCCTTTGCCAAAATTTTTCTAAGTGATATAAATACAATAGTTCTAGACGAACCAACTAATTTCTTAGATATTACAGCTGTAGAGGCATTGGAATCTTTATTAAGGGAATATAGAGGTACCATCATCTTTGTATCCCACGATAGGCGATTTATTGAAAAAGTTGCGGATAAAATTATAGCGATTGAAAATCAAGAAATGAAGTTATTCGAGGGGAATTACAATTCGTATATCAATTATCAACCGAAGACATTGGATGAAAAGGAACAAGATTTGATGATTATTGAAACGAAGCTAACAGATGTCTTAAGTAGGCTAAGTATTAATCCTGATCCAGAATTAGAAAGGGAATTTCAAGAGCTATTAAACGAAAAGAAAAGACTGAGCAAATAGAGAGGGAGTTGTAGGGAGTTTTCCTACAACTCTTTCTTTATGGTAAACTGAACCAAAAGAAGGACTTAAAAGGGGGAGGTAGACGTGAGGAGTAAGCCGATATATGTAGAGACAACTATCGAGGCGGGAATGGATAAGGTCTGGAAAGCGACACAGGATCCAGGATTACATCAGCAATGGGATTTACGGTTCTCTGAAATTACATATATGCCAAAAGAAGAAGGAAAACCACAGGAGTTCTTATACAAGACGAATATAGGCTTTGGAATTTCTGTGCAAGGCTGGGGAAAAAGTGTTGGAAGCTTTCATGCAGAGGATGGTTCTCGGACCTCTTCGCTTCATTTTGGCACCAATCAGAAAATATCGATAATAAAAGAGGGGAGAGGTTATTGGAAGTACATACCAAATCAGCAAAATCAATCTTTACAATTTTTAACGCAATATAACTATGAACCTAGTTTTGGAAAAGTTGGTAGGTTTATCGATCACTTTCTTTTTCGTCCTTTAATGGGCTGGGCGACAGCACTTAGTTTTGATGTGTTAAAACGATGGATGGAGAAAGAAGAGACTCCTGCTTCACAATTTATACGTTTCTTTAGTCATGTCATGCTATCTATCTTTTTTATGTTTATTTGGTTATACCATGGAATTGTCCCGAAGCTAGTTGCTATGCATCCAGAGGAAATGATGATGGTAACGAATACACTTCCTTTAACCATGAAGCAGGGGGAGTTAATCGTATTAACTGTAGGTGTTATAGAAGTTCTTATAGGCATCATATGGATTTTCTATCCTTATAAGAGAAGGTTATTCTACATTCAAGCTATTCTTTTTCCCGTATTGATGCTAGCTGCGATCGTTTCGAATGTGGAATATTTAGTTCAACCCTTTAACCCATTAACATTTAATCTAGCTTTATTTGTTTTATCCATTATTGGGATAGTAATTAGTAAGGATGTTCCAACTGCACGAAATTGTAATCGAAAACGTTAGGGGAAGTTAGGATGTCTATATATGAAAAAGTGCTAGAAGATCAATTTGAAAAATTACATCCCATGCTGCAATATCGTTATCTATCGATGGGGAAACGAGTTTTTCGGGGGAAAGGGATAATGAAAACGGTAAAAGGGGGTCCTAAATGGCTTTATCCACTTTTTCGATTCGGTGTAAGATGGAAGCTTCTTATCCCGGAATCAGGAGAAAATATACCGTTTTTAATAAAAAACTCGCCAAGGATAGGAACAAATGGAGAAGAACAAATTCATTGGGAAAGAATATTTCAATTTGAAAATCACTATCGGTACTTTAATGCCTTGATGAAATTAGACTCTAAACTACCTATTATTAATGACTATTTAGGAGAACCACCAAGGTTGTATTCGGACCTGATATTTCATGTCGAAGCTGATGGTGGATTATTAATTCAATCCAACAAACAACGGCTAATAATAGGGAAACTAGAAATTCAGTTGCCAAAAATGCTACAAGGGAAAGCTACTGTACGGGAAGGATATTGTGATGAAAAGGCATTGTATACAATTGATGTTAAAGTGAAAAATCCAATTATAGGACGAGTTTTCTCCTATGAGGGAGTGTTTAAGGAAGATGAGGATACGTGATCTGTTACTTATAAATATACTATTATTATTGATAATCCTGTTATCACAAAGTTCAGGCTGGTATTTAACTTTATTAACGGTAGCGCAACTAATTTTTGTACCGTCGATACTGTACTTGCTTCGCGAGGATTTTAATAAAGTGTTTGGTAGATTTCTACCATATTCAGTTCTTATGTCTTCTATTGCCGTCTTCTTATTATACTTTGTTCATAATCAAACCCTTATTTTTCTGCTTTCTACTATTTATCTATTATTTACTTGCTTACTTGCTATTGGCGGGATAATACGCTTTGTAAGTAGAGGATTTATTTACTTTGAGGAATTTTTAATTGATATAGGGTTTATCTATTTAGCTATCGGTGGTGCTTGGTTTTTTGCGTATCAAGTAAAGCTGGATGTGGGATTTTCGCCAATGATTACTTGGTTAACGAGTATTCACTTTCATTATTCGGCATTTTTGTTCCCTGTTTTCCTGGGGTTACTTGGTAGAATGATTAATAGGAATAGGTTGTTTATTTTGGCCGGGATGATGATTATTATCTCTCCTTGGATAGTTGCATTTGGAATAACCTTTTCGGTTTTCATAGAAGTATTATCGGTTATTTTATACATTGTTGGCATCTATATTAGTATTTACTTTAGTATAAAAGCTCCCATTAGCAGCAATATCCAACGAGTATTGATTAATCTTTCCTTTGGATCATTGGGCATATCCATTTTGTTTTCATTTATCTATGCATTTGGGAATTTAACTGGTCTATATTCCCTTGGGATTGATCGTATGATAGAATCCCATGGGCTAATCAACGCGGTACTTTTTGCTTTTATTGGGTTAATCGGCTGGTCAATAGATATACCAAATTCAAGAGTAACGAAAACGTTATTCCCGGTAAGTCAAATTAAAGGAAAATGTATTATCGGTGAAAAAATCTTAGAAGATAAAAGAGGCGACTATGTTCATAACGGATTGGTAGACAGGATGGAAAAGTTTTTTACAGTGGAAAGTGATAGTATGGCCAATAATATACAAGATTTCTATGAAAATACCAATGACTATGAACTGTATGCTGAAGTAAAATGGAGTAGATGGTTCCTACCGTTTGCAGCTATATATAAGTTGATAAGTCGGCTCATGAAACAAATTAACTTACCATTAAGTAAAAAGCAAATAGAAATGACTGGACGAATTATCGATGTAGAGGATTCGAAGGATGGTCGAGAGAATGTTCGAGCGTGGATTCGTAAGATAAATAATGAAACCGTTTTTGTTGCTTTGTACTCGGAGCATGAAACATCAGGTGTGCGATATATGAATATAGCGTTACCATTACCAAGAACTACTATGACAGGGATTTTGGCTCTCCAACAGCAGGGGAGTGGGCTTTGTTTAACAAGTAAAAGGTTGTCTAAGTACTCAGATGCTGGTATCTACTTGACCATTGGAAAGAGCAATATGAAGTTACCTTTAGAAGAGCAATTTGACATGAAACAGTTAGATAATGGGTGCTTGCAAGCTTTACATCAAATGTGGATATTTTCCTTGCCTTTCCTAAGAATTAAGTATGATATAAAGAAAAAAGGAAATCTAGTATAGAGAGTATATCCTTCCAAATTTTATCTCTTTAAAGGCAAGGAAATATACACATCTTTTTTAAATTTATGGTTTTGTAGCCCATGGAGGTATTGGTTCTTCCTCATTTGCGTATGTTACATTTGAATCTATTACTGCAGAGAAGCCAATAGCCATAAGGGTTCCGGAAAGAAACAAAAATGATAATAGTAGGAATGTATTAATCATCTTTTTCATAATTTCACCCCCTTTCAAGTACAAGTAATTTTAGAAAATATATTTAATGCTTCTTCATAAGTACTGGAAGATAGCTTGTATTTTCTATTATCTTTATAGTATTTTGCAAGAAGCTTTAGATAAAATACTTTTTCATACAATAATTCTTTTTCCTCTAAAAAAGGAATGATTTCGTTATTGACTAGATTTTCGAAAGAGCTATCTAGCCCACTAATTAAATACTTATATGCTGTAAATTCATAAACATAGACAGACTTAAGAGGACTCAATGATTTTGTTAAATCTAACCCTAGCTCAAGCCAAATTTTAGTGTTATGAAGATCATTTAAATCAAAGTACTCTTTCATTAAACTAGATATTGGTACAATTTTAATATTAATAGGGTCTTCTTTACGGAGTTCATAACTTTCTAGGTAATTAGTAATTGCTTCTAAAGGTTTTTTCCAATCAGAAAACAAAGATCCAATATTTTGGTAGGAAAGCTTTAATAACTCTTTGTCGTCAATCTTATTAGCAATGTTGATAGCAGAACTATAACTTGCTTTTGCGTTTTCTAATTCCCTAATTCTTTGATAGGAAATCCCCAATAAAATATGACATTCTGCACATTCCTTTAATTGATAATTTTTCTGGTAAAAACTTAATGCTTTCTTGGAATACAGTAAACATAAATGGGTCTGCCTATTTTTACTAGCAGCTAGGGCAATTAAGTAATATAGATTATGGGTTTCTTCATCTTGATGGAACAGCTCAGGATTAAGCTGGTTTTCGGCTTTTTGATAGAATGCAAGAGATTTTTTATAAGCAAGCTGCTTATAGTAGTAGTTTCCTGCATATTTATAATAATAGTATTTTTCTATGTCATTGAATTTCTTGGAGCTTTTATGAAGGGAGATGAGAAGTTGTCCTGCTGCTTCCAAATTATTAACTAGAACATAATAGCTGAGCTTATGGATATCTATTAATGAAAGCAGTTGTTTATCGATTCCATTAGGTAAAGCAAAGTTGATTTGATCATATAGTCTGATCGCTTCTTCTTTATGAGAGCGGAGTAAATATAGAAACCATCTAATAATAGTTTGATTTGTAATTTGGTCCTCTAAATCGGCCTGATAAAGATTCAGTTTTTCTCCTAATAGCTGCATTATTTCATTTGTTGGCTCAGCCGTACCATTCTCTATTTTAGATAAATAGGATACAGAAATGATTCCATTCGCTAAATCTGCTTGTGTCATATTTGCTCGTAATCGATTGATTTTAATTGACTTTCCCAAATTAATTCCCATTTTTTCACCTCCACGGCTTTCATTATAATCAAAAAAGAGATAAAATACTATATAATAATGACAATATTCAACAAAATATGAAAATATATAAAAAACGAGTTAGTTTCGCAGTTTTTTAGGAAACTTTTCCTAAATTTTGCTATTTAAATATAGGTAGAGTGAATTGAATTTAAATTAAGAAGTCTTAATGAAAATGATAAAAGGGGTAGAGAAATGGACATGAAATGGACTAGATTGGAAGAATTAATAAAACTTGAACCAAAACTAGAGGGAGCGTTAGTAGGGGTCAGTATTCGTTCGAGAGAAACTGGACAATTATTATATGAGCATATGGGTAATACTCGATTGCACCCAGCATCGAATATGAAACTATTTACTTGTGCAGCAGGATTAGAGGTGTTAGGTGAGAACTATGTTTTTCCAACCGAATTATGGGTGGACGGTGAAATGGTTGGAGGGAGATTAGAGGGTAATTTGTATATTAAAGGTAAAGGGGATCCAACTTTGTTACAAGCTGATTTTGATAAATTAGCTAAGGTATTACCAGGATATGGGATTAAAGAAATAAACGGCAATATCATTGGTGACGATACATGGTATGATGGAGTTCGATTATCTCAGGATCTAAATTGGAATGATGAACATCAATACTATGGTGCCCAAGTATCAGCCCTAACTGTTTCACCAAATGAGGATTATGATTCAGGTACGGTAATGCTGACGATAATACCAGGGGATAATGAAGGAGATAGACCAGAGATTGTATTGAATCCATACACGAAATACATAACTATAATAAACAAGGTAGTTACCGTAGAGATTGGCAGTGAGGAAGAGGCTGATATTACGGTTACACGTGAACACGGGAATAATAATGTTGTATTGGAAGGGACTATCCCTAAATATTCTGCAACCATAAATAAATGGGTCTCCGTTTGGGAACCTTCAAAGTATGCTTTAGAAATCTTTTCCCGCTCATTGAAACAGGTAGGGATAAGTTATACTGGACTGTTAACACGGGGTGAGACATCGAAAGACGCTAGGCTACTTTTTGTTAGGAATTCTATTCGCTTAAGCGAATTAGCTATACCTTTTATGAAGCTTAGTAATAACGGGCATGGTGAGATTATCATTAAGGAATTAGGAAAGGTAAAAAGAGGAGAGGGCAGTTGGGAAAGTGGTTTAGAAGTGTTAAATAACTATTTAGTTGATATAGGAATAGATACAAGTAAACTAGTAATTCGAGATGGATCTGGAATTTCACACGTTACGTTAATCCCGGCCAATGTCATAACTGATTTGTTATTCCGCATACAGGGTACAAACTGGTTTACTAGTTTCTACCGATCTCTGCCGGTTGCAGGTGATGGTGACCGAATGATAGGTGGGACATTACATGATAGAATGTATGGGTTACCAGTTGTTGCAAAAACAGGAACAATTATGGGGGTCAGTACCCTATCAGGCTATTTGACGACTCGTGAAGGGGAAGAATTGATTTTCTCTATTATGCTGAATAATCTTCTTGATGAAGAAGATGGGCCACAAATTATTGACCGTTTAGTAGAATTTATTATCATGGAAAAAAGCAAAACAATTCGCTCTTCTTGATTGTTTTGCTTTTCTTTACTTCCATTTATAAGTAGGAATTTAGAGAATTTAGAGCTTTAGTGTACTTTTCATACCAATATTCCCATTGTTCTTTTCGAGCATTAATTAGTTCATTGTCTAAGATTGATTGGATAACATTTAAACATACATGCCATCCAGCAATGTCTTTCGCAGTATGCTCTGTAATTTCTGTAATTCTTTCAATTAGTACTAAATTACACCCATTAGGCTCTTCTAACAGTTCAAACCGAACGAAATTATCATCCCAAGTAAATTCTAGTATCTCATACTCCTCGAAGTCGATTATATCTATTCGTTGAAATGTTCCATCCCCCAAATCAAAGTGCAAATATCCACCTTTTCCCAGCTTAATAACTCGTAACTCATCAAACCAAAGAGCTAACCGTTCATTGTTGGTAAGCATTTCCCATACATCCATCTTTGATTGTTTTAAGTGGCGCTGAAATGTTACCAATAATTCATTGGATTGTTTCTCAATAGTAGCTAACATATTAATTACTCCTTTCCTTAAACTATTTTCTACAAGTATACCCTTTATTTGCAAAAAAGTGAGTGTTCGATGTTCTATTTTCTCTGTTAACATTTCCTCTATTTATTAGTATAATAGATTCACCCATCTTTTATCCTCCTAATATTTATTAGATTCCCTTCCCATATGCTTCAATAATGAAAGTAGGTGTAAGTTTGAAATTAATTCTCGCTGAAAAACCCTCCGTAGCAAAGAATATAGCCGATGCTCTAGGGATTAAAGGTAAGAGAGACGGCTACTATGAAGGTAATGATTATATTATTACTTGGGCTTTTGGTCATTTATTACAGCTCTATGATGCCAAAGACTATGACAGTAAAATGGCTAGATGGAAAATGGAACATTTCCCGTTTATCCCGACTAAGTTTGAGTACAAAATAAAGAGCAATCCAAAAAATAGACAATGGGCAGATCAAGGGGCAAAGAAGCAATTAGCTATCATTCATCAATTGATGAAAAGAACAGATGTAGTGGAAATTATATCCGCATGTGATTTTGATCGAGAAGGGCAATTGATTGGAGATAGTATTATTTACCGAGCTCGATTAAATAAGCCTGTATCCCGATTATTACTAAATGAATGGACGAAGGATGAGGTCTTACGTGGCCTTGAATCACTACAACCAAATGATGAATTACGTCCTCTACAAGATGCAGGAGTTAGTAGACAATGGGCAGATTGGTTGATTGGAATTAATTTAACCTCTGTTGCAACGCTGAAATATCAAAAAGGAAGAGGAAAGGCACTTAATATAGGTCGTGTCTTACTACCTACCTTAAAGATTATTTATGATCGTGATAAAGAAATAGAGAACTTTGTCCCTGAAGATTATTTTAAATTAGTAGCAACATTTAAAACGAATAATAATGAATTGTACGAGGGTACATATGTAGAGGAATCAGGAGAGAAGTTTAAGCAAAAGGAAGCACTTGAAATTGTAAATCAACAAATCCAACAAAAAGAAGCGGTTATTACTCACAAAAAGGTAGAAAAGAAAAAAGAATTTCCACCTTTTCTATTTAATCTGTCTAACTTGCAAGGATATATTACGAGTAAATATAAGGGATGGACTTCAGATAAAGTATTAAAAGTTGCTCAGTCCTTGTATGAGAAGAAATTTATTACGTATCCGAGAACATCTAGTACAGCATTAGAGGAAAGTTTAGTCGGTAAAACTGCTAGAGTTCTCAAAACACTAGCAGAAGAGCTGCCTTATAAAGATGAAATTAAATTTATGAAAACAAAACGGGTGTTTAATAATGCCAAGGTGGAAAGCCATAGCGCGATAATTCCGACATATATGAAACCAAAGCGGTTAACAGCAGATGAACAAATTATATATACTGCTATTAAGAATCGTTTTATTATGCAGTTTATGCCTATTGCAGTGTACGAAGAAACGAGGTTAATTACGAAGATTAAGGATGTCGAGTTAAACGGGATCTTTGAATCTAAAGGGAAAGTTCAGCTTGAAGAGGGCTGGAAAAAGGTAGAGAACATTAATTCGAAAGATAAGCTGCTACCATTTGTTGAGAAAGGTGAATGGGTGGAGGTAGCTGAATCCGATTTGACAACTCATGTTACGAAACCACCTAAGCCTCATACAGAAAAAACGCTTCTACGTGTGATGGAAACTTGTGGTAAAGGTTATGATGAGGACGACGAAGAAATAGTTGGTAGTATTTTAACCGGTTTTAGCATAGGTACCCCTGCTACAAGAGCAGAAACGATAAAAAAACTAAAAGATGTAGGCTATATTTCCACACAAGGTAAAAATCTTATCAGTACAGATCTTGGGAGGAAATTGGTAGAAACGCTACCAGTAAAGTCATTGTTTGACCTTGAATTTACGGGAAGACTAGAAAAGACACTTTCTGACATTCAAAAGGGCATTGTTCCTAAAAAAGCTTTCCTTGAAACGATTTATAAATTTACGACAGAATCAGTTGAAATAATTAAGGCAGATCAAGAAGTCACCATTCATGAGGTGAAAAGCAATGCAGCTAAACCTAGTCATGATATACTTGGAATTTGCCCGAATTGCGGCGGCAACATTATCGAAGGTAGGAAAGGCTTTGGGTGTAGTAATTGGAAAAAAGGATGTAAGTTTGTCATATGGAAAAACGATAAATACTTACAGGCATTAAGAAAAAAACCTACCAAGACAATGGTAAAAAATATCCTAAAGAATAAAAAAGCTTATGTTAAAGGATTAACGAGTAAAAAGGGGAAGAAATTTAATGCTTATTTGAGCTATGAAAAAAATCCAGACGAAGATTATTACGCTTGGAAAATGGAGTTTGAAAAGTAAAAAGTGTTGAGGACATAAGGGCTAATAATAAGGAAGAATTTGAACCACCTATACTGGTTCGGATTCTTCCTTATAACATTTTTACTTAAGTCCTAACCTCTTTATTTTATTATGAGGAAGTATTTCTACCTCTTACGTATCTCTTATTCATTAGATAATTTTAGCATGTCAAATAACTTAAATAGTATGCTTAATAGAATTCCAACTATAGTAGCCAATCCCATTCCGGAAAGTCCGACTTGACCGATTTGAATCGTGGCACCACTAATACCGATAACTAAAATTACACAAGTTAGAATTAAGTTTTGGGATTTACTATAATCTACTTTTGCTTCTACTAACATTCGAATCCCACTTGCGGCAATAATACCGAATAATAGTAGAGAAATTCCACCAAGAACAGCCCCTGGAATAGAGGAGATAAGTGCAGCTAATTTTCCTACAAAGGAAAGTAAGATAGCAATTACTGCTGCTCCGCCAATTATCCAAGTTGAATACACTCTAGTAATTGCTAGTACACCAATGTTTTCCCCGTATGTTGTGTTTGGAGTAGAGCCTACAAAACTGGATAAAATCGTAGATACACCATTTCCGATGAATGAGCGATCCAGACCAGGATTTTTAGCTAAATCTTTCTGAACAATATTAGATGTTACGAATAAATGCCCAATATGTTCCGGAATTAATACAAGCGCTGCAGGTATAATAATTAATATGGCAGACCAATCAAATTGCATCGTATAAAACTCTGGCATCGCAATCCAAGGAGCGTTTTTTACTGGTTCTAGATCAACCAATCCAAAGAAGAAAGCAATAATGTATCCAGCTATAAATCCAATTAGTATCGGAATAATCTTAAAGAAACCTCGGAAAGTTACCCAACCAATTACTGTAATTCCTAAAGTTAATAAAGAAACAATAATCGTTGTCGGATTTAGGTTCTCCCCAATTAATCCAGCATCTGCTGCTGCAACTGGTACTAATTCTAGTCCAATAACGGATACTATTGCTCCCATAGCTGCTGGTGGAAATAAAACATCAATCCATTTGGTACCTGCGACCTTTACAAGTAAACCTACTAAGGTTAGGATGATTCCAACAGCTAAGAACCCACCAAGTGCATACCCATAACCGAATTGGCTAATTACAATCCCGACAGGAGCTAAAAATGCAAAGCTCGAACCTAAATATGCTGGAATTTTTCCTTTTGTGATAAAAATGTATAACAATGTTCCTATACCATTCATTAGTAGAATAGTAGCAGGATTAACCTCGAAAAGGATTGGTACTAATACAGTCGATCCAAACATAGCGAATAAATGCTGAAAGCTTAACGGTAGACTTTGAAAGAAAGGTAGCCGTTGATCAACTTGAATTTCATCGAATTTTGCCATATAGAATCTCTCCCTTGTTTCATTAGCTCTACAGTTACCAGGTAAGAGATAAAAAGAAAAGCACCTTGGCCGGATTAGGCTAAGGTGCTTTTATGCATAAGAATATAGAAATGGGTATACCATTTCTACTATTATGAAAGACAGCTAAACTGTCTTTACACCTTGCCAGTCTCACAGGACTGAATTAAAGGTAACCGTATGAACTTAACTAGATATTACACAATAATTTACGGATAGTCAATCTATTTTTCATATGTATATTTCTTCTCCTAGTTGAAAAAATATCCATATGAGACACTTTACCTTTTTATTCATAATTGTATTTTGTTTAATTGTTCCTGTTAAAATTAGTGCGGAACATATGGTGACGGTGAAGCTTGTAAACTATATAGGGAATACTGATGAACTAATCATTAAAGTAGAAGGGGACTTTTTTACGTTAGATCCTACATTAAAACTACAAGAAGGGGTGAACTATACACTACAGTCTAGGAAGGGGGAGTTATTTTTAAAACAAAAAGGGGAAAAAGAGCAAAAGATAGGAGGGGGATTTATCCTCGTTCCACAGACCTATGATATGAATCATATTGTATATATTAATGATAGACCGTATCTTGGTGCAATGGAGTTTTTAATTGAGGATAAAAAGAATATCCGTCCAGTTAATCAATTACCATTAGAAGATTACTTAAAAGGGGTTGTCCCGTTTGAAGTATTTTCATCTTGGGGACTTGAAACGCTAAAGGCGCAATCCTTAGCTGCTAGAACCTATGCTGTTTCGAAAATGGGACAAGTAATTGACGATACAATTCGTTATCAAGTATATGGTGGCTACGAATGGGATACGAGTACAACACAGGCTGTTGAAGAGACAGAAGGAGAGGTTGTTACTTATGATAATCGATTAATCGAAACGTTTTATTCTGCTAGTAATGGTGGGAAAACAGAAAACAATGCTAACGTATGGGGTGGCGATTCTATGCGCTATTTTCCAATTAAGGATGATCCATACGATCCTACCCATCCATGGGAGTTTACAATACACAAAACGCAAATTGCTTATGACGCAATCGATTTTTCGAATCCAGCATGGTGGGATACAACGGTTGAAAAAGATGCAGAAATTTCTAATTCCCTCAAAAGCTGGCTAAACCGTAATGGTTATCCTGGTAAGATAAAAATCCTAGAGATTGATCAGTTTGAACTAAATGGTGATAAACTTGCTTCTGGTAGAAGCGTTACTGGATCGATTAGTTTAATCTTCATGCGGCAATTGCTTGAAGGATTAATCTTGTTTGAACAGATGAGTTTAAAAGATGTTAATCTTAATCAAATTCGTCCTATGATAGGAGGAACTGTGTTTAAGAGCTATTTGATTGATTCCCTTGAGCAACATAAGTCCGCCTATACAATGAAAGGTAGAGGATTTGGCCATGGTGTTGGAATGAGCCAATGGGGGGCTCATTTCATGGGAGAACAAGGAAAAACGTATCGAGAAATTATCGAGTTCTATTACCCGGGAACGACCATTTTGGATATTTCTTCAGCGGAATTGAAAATCGGTTCTTGAGTCTGGTTAGTTGAATGATTAATGGAAATATAAAAATATATTAGTAGTGTATTAACATAGCTAATTTAAGTATTTTACCAATGTTAACATAATCGATTATTTATTTTTGACATAAAGATTAATATCATATTCTCTTTTCATCATTTCTTTAATAGCAGCACATTTATCTTGTAGGTTTAAGTTTTTAGAATCGTTCAGGTGATCAATTACTTCAGAACGTACTTTATTTAATTTTTCTTTCTCTTTTTTTAACTTTTTTTGATAGAAGTTATAATAAGCCAATGATATCGATAGTAATCCAATCATGAATAAGTAAAATGGATTGGAGAGAATACTAGCAAATGTTCTAAAAGGATCAGCGACATAGGTAAAGTCTGAAAGGTAGAGCATCATAAATAGGAACAATAAAAGTATAAGAGCACCTATAAGAGAGGTGTTTCGTAAAGTTTCATAACGATTCTTCTTTTTCTTCTTCTTAATCGCTTCTTTAAGCAAATTTATGGTATCAGCAGAAAGATCATGAAATGTTTCAAGTGGCATGTACCTATCCCCCCTATCCCATATATATGCTAGTCTAACAAAAAATAACCATCTTTTATGAAGTTAGTAAAGCTATGGATATAATTGGCACTTTATACATAATACTATGTATGTCTTATTGGATAGAACATAGCTAAATTAAAGAAAAGGGTGAATACATATGCAAGCGAAACCAAGAATTGTAGTCCTAGGTGCAGGATATGCGGGAATGATGACAACAAAGAAGTTACTAAAGAATTTATCTCCTGAAGAAGCAGAGATTGTATTAGTTAATAAACATAATTATCATTATCAAACCACTTGGCTGCATGAACTGGCAGCGGGTACCATCAATCCTAATCAAGTGCGTATCATGATTCGTGATATTATTAGTCCAAATCGAGTTCGGTTAATTTATGATACGGTAGTGGAAATAGATAAGGGCAATCAAAGAGTCCTGATGGAAAATAGTGAACTAACCTATGACTATTTAGTTGTCGCATTAGGATATGAATCTAACACATTTGGCATAAATGGGATGGACAAACATGCCTTCTTTATTGAGAATTTTGAATCCTGTCAATTAATTCGAGAGCATATTGAATATCAATTTGCAAGATACCATAGTGATCCGACGATGGATGAAGCTAGTCTTGCGATATTAGTAGGTGGAGGCGGGTATACTGGAATAGAATTTGTAGGGGAGCTTGTGGAGAAGATCCCTAAGCTTTGTAAAAAATATGACATTGATCGGGGTAAAGTAAAAATAATCAATGTGGAAGCGGCACCTACTATCTTACCGGGATTTGATCATGATTTAGTAGCGTATGCTAAAAAGTCATTACAAGAACGTGGTGCGGAAATAATAGAAGGAACCAAAATTAACGAATGTACTGCAGAAGGATTTATTGTAGGCGAAAATAACGAACTGATTAAAGCTGGAACCATTGTATGGACTGGTGGTGTAAAAGGAAATTCCATCTTAGATAAGTCTGGCTTTGAACTAACGAAAGGGAAAGTAACTGTAAATGGCGATTTGCGTGCACCAGGATATGATAACATTTTTATTCTTGGAGATTGTGCTTGGGTAATGAATAAAGCAGAAAATCGCCCGTATCCGCCTACAGCACAAGCTGCCATGCAGCATGCAACAACTTGTGCTCAAAATATCAGAGCTTTAATGTATCACGAGCCTTTGGAGGAATTTGTATTTAGTGATAAAGGGACCGTTGCAAGTTTAGGTGTAACAGATGCCGTTGGGTCCATACTAAATGGGACAAAATTATATGGTAAATCGGCTGCAACAATGAAAAAAGTTGTGGATGATCGATATTTATTTTTACTTGGTGGACCAAAGTTATTATTGAAAAAAGGAAAATTTCGTCCGTTCTAATTCTTTAAAAAGAGGTGTGTGGCATGCGAAAAATAGGAAAATGGTTAGTGGTTGGCATTGCAACAATGATTGGCTATATCGTTACTAGTCGAAAAATGGAAGATAATCGAGACTTTAGATAAACGCATCCACCTTACTATTAGACAGTAGGGTGGTTTTTTATACATGAAATAGCAAGTATATCGAATAATAGGAAATAGGAGGTGACACGGTGAAAAGAGTTCTTTTATTAGGGGTTGTCTTTATTATGGTTCTTACCGATAGTATCTCAGCCAATAATCTAATTATTTCCGATATAGATGTGAAAGAGAAAATTATTCGTGATGATTTCACCTATCGTTACATTGATTCCATATTTATGAATACGGATAAATTATATGCCTTAATGGATCGTTTGGAAGAACAGGTTTATGTACCTCCAATTAATGCTTCATTAGATGATTCTTGGACTATTGTTCCAGAGAAACATGGGTATACGCTAGATCGGGAAGGATTTATTCGTTTTTTTTATCAATTCTTCTATAGCGATGTATCGTTTGAAATGAAGGTACCGAAACGAAAGATTTATCCAAAGGTGGATAGTGAATTATTATCCGATATTCGTTCTAAAGAAATTGGAAATTATATAACGTATTATCGAAAAAGTAACAAAGAACGTTCACACAATATTTATTTAGCAGCTGAAGCAATAAATAATACTGTTGTATTTCCTGGCGAAGAGTTTTCATTTAACAAGGTGGTTGGTAAGCGTACTGTAGAAAAAGGTTACAAACGTGCACCGGTAATTGTTAGAGGAGAATTATCGGAAGACATTGGTGGAGGGATCTGTCAAGTATCGTCCACTTTATTTAATGCTGTAAATCTAGAAGGTATCCGAATTGTAGAAAGGTATTCCCATAGTCGGAAGGTTCCATATGTTCCACCAGGAAAAGATGCAACCGTAAGTTGGTGGGGGCCGGATTTTATATTTAAAAATGAGTATAGTCACCCAATATTAATACGGGCAAAAGCTATAGATGGTAAAATGGTAATTCGAATCTTTTCATCGGAAGAGGTTAAAATTAATTAAAGGGACTGTCCTCCGATTATTGGAGAGACAATCCCTTAATTTAATTAAGCTTGTTTGTGTGCTTCAATCTCAATATTAATTTTAACTTCTTCTCCTACAAGAACTCCACCAGTTTCTAGGGCGGCATTCCAAACTAAACCAAAATCTTTTCGGTTTATTTTTGTAGATCCACTGAATCCCGCTACTTCATTTCCCCATGGATCCTTATGAACTCCTTCCATTTCAACCTCAAAGGTTACTGTCTTCGTAACACCACGTATGGATAGGTCACCTGTGACATTATATTCATCATCCGATTTTTTCTTAATATCTGTAGCAACAAATGTCATCTTAGGATGATTTTCAATATCAAAGAAATCATTGGAGCGAAGATGATTGTCTCGATCTTCATTACGTGTATCAATACTATTCAAATTTACTGTAAATTCGATTTTAGCATCGGTTAAATCTGTAGGGTCTGCTTCTACTGTGGCCTCAAAGTCGGTAAAAGCTCCTTTTACTTTTGAAATCATCATGTGCTTAACTGAAAATTCTAATGTACTATGGCTTTTGTCAACATTCCACACTGCTTTTGTCATGTTTATTTCCCCTCCGATAATAATATTTAATCCATTACTTACTTTACGTAACTTATTATAGCTGTATAAATATTCAAAGTCAATATACTTTAATTAAAATATTATTAATTAAAGATAAATTTATGTAAAAAAATCTTCCTTTTGCCTCCTTTTTTCAAACTCCTTCGATTTTAGAAGTAGAAATACATTAGTAACGTTAATCGCCGTGACGAATTAACGGACAGATGAAAATAATAAAGTAAGCTAACGAAGGGAGGTATGAACGAATGGATAAAGGCACAGTAATTCGAACTGTATTATTGTTTGTTGCATTAATTAATCAGCTTCTTGTTATTTTTGGCAAGTCGCCTCTTCCAATTGATAGTGAGACATTAGAGCTTGTTATTTCTTCACTTTTTACTACAATTACTGCACTAAATACATGGTTTAAAAATAATTATATAACAAAGAAAGGGCTACAGCAGAGGGATGTATTACGAGAAAAAGGATTGATCAACGCAAAGGAGAGGAAATTTAAATGGCAAAACCGATCTTAATTATTGACCCAGGACATGGGGGAGTCGATCCAGGTGGAGGGACTAATCGCTATTGGAAGGAAAAAGATCTAACATTGAAAATTTCTTTATATCAATATAATCGCTATAAGGAATTGGGTGTACCTGTGGCGATTACAAGAACCATTGATAAAACATTGGATCCTGATGAAAGAACAAGGATTGTTCGAAATAGTGGAGTAAAATATTGTCACTCTAATCATATAAATGCGGGGGGAGGAGATGGTGCTGAGGTCATTCATTCGATTTATGATGGGAAGGAAATGGCCGAGCAAATCGCACAGGAATTAAAGAGAGAAGGGCAAAATATTCGGCGTGTTTTCACGAGAACATTGCCAGGTAACACAAGTAAAGATTATTACTTTATCATTCGAGAGACTGGGATAGTTATTACTAATATTATTGAATATGGATTTGCGGATTCACCAGGAGATGATATTGAACAACTACGGAATAATCATTTAGCTTATGCTGAAGCAGTTGTTAGGGCTTTCTGTCAATATGTAGGATTTACGTATAGAAAGCCTAAAGACGAGATAGATCATGTTACTACTCCCATTTTCTCTCCTCCTACTGAGAAAAATAATTCACTAGGACCTGGTACGACCGATAAATCAAGAGAGAGAATTGGCAATTATATTCACCTTCCAGCTTCAGAAAATTCTTGGCGAGTATACCCATTAAATGCTGCTCCTGTAAAAGGGAATGAGGTAGGATTTTTAAATCCTGCAAAATTCGGTGGACTAACCTATAAAATTTTAGATATACCACAAGAACATGTTTACACGATTGAAACAAATGATTTTGGAAAAGTAAAGATATACGGTCATCCAAGTACAGGTGCCAGTATAAAGCCAACCAACGGACGAACTAGAATATATTTACAGCTAGATAATAACACAAATACCTCCACCCATAAGCACCTGCACTTACCATCAAGTATAAATTCCTGGCGAGTCTATCCATTAGAGGTATCCCCAGTAAAAGGGAATGAGGTTGGATTTTTAAATCCCGAGAAATTCGGTGGTTTAACGTATGAAATACTAGGAAGCACACAAGCTCATGTATATATTATTGAAACAAGGGATTTTGGAAGAGTGCAAATTTATGCACACCCAAATACTGGTGCCACCATTTCCAATCGATAATAAATAATGCTTTATCAGGAGAAATAGTCATCTCAAAAGGAAGTATTATAATCGGCTCTGGAAATATATCTGGAATTGGTGTTCAGGTAAGGGGTGGGGAGAACCTCGTAAACTATTTGCGAATAATGATTACCAAATCTAGTATGATTCACCATAATATTTCTGGAGCAGGATATCCTTTACAAAATTATTAGGTTTTTATTTCATACAATTTATTTCTATTATAAAATATTTCGGTTTCCAAAATATTTCTAGTGAAAAATGATGAACTTATTGTTAATATATTAATTAGTTGAAATTTTTTATAAAGGAGAGGTTTGATGCAAAAAGTAAGAGAATACGAGAAAACATGGGATCTGGATGTAATCTTTCCAGGTGGAAGTGAGTCACAGGAGTTTCAATCCTACCTAAAGACAGTAGAAGATGAAATGAAAGAGTTAACGACAATTGTTCAAGCATTTAATCCGGAAGGTCAGGGAATAACTGATGAGTTAGCTAATATAGTAGCAAAACTGGAAAAAACGATGAAAAAGCTTCGAGAGTCCTTTGCATTTATTAGTTGTTTAAGTGCACAGAATGTGAAGGATACTAACGCTAACCTACTGGTCGCCAAACGAAGTGATTTAGGCGCGAAGATGGGAACGATACATACTACGTTAAATCAAAAACTTGCATCTATTCCGGACTCGGAATGGGGAGAACTACTACAGCATACATCATTACAAGAGGTAGCTTTTGTACTTGATGAAACAAGATCACAAGCAAAAGAGATGCTTCCAAAGGAACAAGAAGTGCTAATTAATGATTTAGCGGTTGATGGTTATAATGCTTGGGGACAAATGTATGAAGTTATCGTAGGCAAAATGTCAGTACAAATTGAAGAAAATGGAGAAACGAAATTCTATTCTGTTGGGCAAGCTGCCAATAAATTAAGCAGCTCAGACCCAGAATTTCGAAAGTATGTATTTGAGCAGATTAGTAAAGCTTGGGAAGACAATGCAGATTTATTTGCACAAACACTTAATCATTTAGCTGGATTTCGATTACAAACATATAAACATCGTGGTTGGGAAGATGTCTTGAAAGAACCGCTTAAAATAAATCGGATGAAGCGTGAAACGTTAGATGTTATGTGGAATGCCATTTCAAGAAATAAAAAACATTTTGTAAAGTATTTAAATAAAAAGGCCGAGCTTCTCGGTAAAGATAAACTAAGTATATATGATATTAGTGCCCCTATAGCGAAAACGGTAAAGAAAGTACCATATACAAAAGCTGCGAATTTTATTATGGAGAACTTTAATAAGTTTAGTCCTAAAATGGCAGATTTTGCAAAGATGACATTTGAGAAACGCTGGATTGAGGCGGAGGACCGTGCCGGTAAACGTCCTGGTGGATTCTGCACTAGCTTCCCAGATAGTCAACAAACACGAGTGTTTATGACATATTCAGGTACTACATCCAATATCTCAACTCTTGCACACGAGCTTGGCCATGCGTATCACCAACATGTCATGAATGATATTCATGGTATGAATCAAAGGTATGCTATGAATGTAGCGGAGACGGCTTCCACTTTTGCAGAAATGATTGTAGCAGATGCTACAGTGAAAAGTGCAAAAGATAAGCAAGAAAGGTTAGAGTTACTGGAAGATAAATTACAGCGCAGTATTGCTTTCTTTATGAATATCCATGCTAGATTCTTATTTGAAACTAGATTCTATGAAGAACGTAAACAAGGAATGGTCTCCGTTAATAGATTAAATGAATTAATGATAGAAGCGCAAAAAGAAGCATATTGTGAAGCGTTAAGCGAATATGATCCGAATTTCTGGTCATCCAAATTACACTTCCATATTACAGGAACACCTTTTTACAACTTCCCGTATACATTTGGTTATTTATTTAGTCTAGGGATCTATGCTCATGCTACTAAAAGTGATAAGAGTTTTGAAGATGATTATATAGCATTATTACGTGATACTGGACGTATGAATGTAGAAGATTTAGCAATGAAGCATTTAAATGTAGACCTTACAAAACCAGATTTCTGGGAGGATGCTATTGCACTTTGTGTGAAAGATGTAGAAGAGTTTGTTTCACTGTAAGGAAGAACATTTGCTAAAAAGAGAAAACTAGGCTACAATATCAATAGCAAAAAAAGCGAATGATTTTTAGTCCACAGGGGGAGCCGATTGGCTGAGAGTGAACAATATGTTCAGACCCTTTGAACCTGTTAGTTAGTACTAGCGTAGGGATGGTGGCTTTTTTGATGGAATTATTAGCAATGTGAGCGGAATTCCCCCATCAGGAAGCTTCCCCTTGGCATTGCTTTTTTTGTGTTTAAAAATCGAAGAATATTGATTTTTTAATACATTTAGGGGAGGAAATAAAGTGAGTTCTAAACGCACATTGTTTATGGTTGAGGTTGCTGTATTTGCAGCACTAGCATTAATACTAGATCTACTGCCAACTTTTAAGATGCCTAATGGAGGTTCTATTTCATTTGCAATGATTCCTATTTTTATCGTTGCATTTCGATGGGGGCTAAAGGGAGGTCTGTTAGCTGGTTTTATATGGGGAGTGCTCCAATTAGCATTCGGTGCATATATACTTAACTTATATCAAGCATTTATTGAATATGGATTTGCCTTTACTGTTTTAGGAGTAGCAGGAATCTTCGCTAAGCCAATTCAAAAGTCACTTAAGGAAGGTAAAATTGCAATAAGATTAGTGTATATTACCTTAGGGGTATTGATAGGCTCTGGATTACGTTTTCTGGCCCATTTTTATGCAGGAATCGTTTTTTGGGGTGATACAGCACCAGAAGGTCAACCGGTATGGTTATTTTCTCTAATTTATAATGGATCTTATATGTTACCATCATTTATATTATCTGCAATTGTAGTCTTCTTCTTGTTTATTAAACAACCTAAGCGATTATTACGATCTGCATAAAAATTGAACAATCTGCTCACAACTAGGTAATCTCATATTAGAGGTTACCTTTATTTTTTTCTACATTTTGTCGTTTTTTGGTTTTGTTTTGAAACATAGTAAACCATCTGGCTCTATATATTAAAATGGGGGTGTTCCAGTGAAGGAATTAGTTGGAATTTGTAATCGTTGTGGAATAGAGATTTATTGTGAGAACGGTTTCCTTGATGGGCATCATGATGGAGGAGAACTACTATGCAAGTTATGTGTTCTGAAGGGAAATAAAGCGAAGCACATGTCTGCCGTTAGTTTCTAACTATAAGAATTTTAAGGACAAAGTAATCTTATCCATGAGATCTTCTTTTCACCGCTATTGTTAAACTAACATAGGCTATAGCACTACGGTAAGAAAGGAAGATGTACATGGAGCTTACTTTAGTCCATTGGTTATATGGTATATTTACGCTCTTAATCATTATAACGATGATTTTCCGAAAAGGAGTTGTACTTCCAACATTACTTGGGACATTTATTATAGCTTGGGTTTATAAAGGAAGTATTGTTGATGGATTTACAGCAATATTTAATGCCAATTTAATCGCGGCACAAGAATTATTTAGTATATTCCTCATCATTACTTTTATGCTCGCCTTACTCAATTCTTTAAAAGATTTAGGTGCTGATGTTCGAATGATTCAGCCAGTACAGAAGGTAATGGTTAATGGTCATGTGTCATTTTTTGTATTAGTGGCAACGACCTATATCATTTCTTTATTCTTCTGGCCAACACCTGCTGTACCATTAATTTGTGCTTTACTAGTACCAGCTGCTGTCCGGTCAGGATTACCAGCCATTGTAGCAGCTGTTGCTATTGCACTTGCTGGTCAAGGTATGGCTTTATCGTCTGACTATATTGTCCAGGTAGCTCCAAGCCTCTCTGCGACAGCAGCAGGAATTAATCCAGGGCTGGTTGCTGATAAAGCACTTGTCCTATCTTTAATAGCAGGAGGTGTGGCAATTCTCCTTGCATATGTAATAAATCGAAAATCTATTCGCTCTAAAGACGACCCTTTAAATAAAAATGAATTAACAACATTAAACACAGCTGAAAGTACAAAAAATGAAGCAAAAACGAATAATCTCACCAGATGGAGTAAAATCTTTGCCGTATTTGTTCCCCTAGCTCTCTTAGTCGTTGTAGTTTATATGATGTATAACAAGCTTTTTACCGGAAGTGGTGGATTAGTTGGAGGAGATGGGGCAGCCTTTGTTGGTGGGGTTGCGGTTATCTTACTATTATTATCTACAGTTGCCTTTGGTAGGCATCATGCATTGGATTATATTTCGAACCATATTACGGATGGGTTTGTGTTTGCGTTTAAAGCAATGGGACCGGTTATTCCAATTGCGGGGTTTTTCTTTCTAGGCAGTACTGATTTCTCGGGGAGTATTCTTGGAGTCGAGGAAGGCCCATCATTATTATTTGGATTAGTAGAATCCACACAAGAATTTCTTCCCCAAAGTGCATTACTAGCAGCGATCAGTGTTCTAGTAATAGGGATTATTACTGGTTTGGATGGATCTGGATTCTCAGGCTTACCACTTACTGGTGCACTTGCAGCATCACTTGAAACGAGTGGGATGGATGCAGGAACGCTAGCTGCTATCGGCCAATTAGGAGCCATTTGGACCGGTGGAGGGACGATCGTAGCGTGGTCATCCTTAATTGCAATTGCAGGATTTTGTGGGGTCTCCGTTATGGATCTGGTACGGAAAAACTTCCTGCCAGTAATCATAGGCTTACTAGTAATGGTTATGGCAGCTGTTTTTATTCTGTAAATTTCGATAACTTAATTGGTATCTTCCGTTGATTTTGTTACAATTTTATTGTTAGATAAATCAGTTGGAGGTATTAATGTGGGAAATCAAACAGTCGATATTGTAAAAAGTTCATTACAAGCTTTAGTAGATGACAAATCCTTTTTACCAGAATTAAGTGGGGAGCGTAGAAAAAAGGCATTTACGTCCTTGTTAGCAATCCTATCTACACCAAATCATGTCAATAAATCGTTTTTAAGAATTGCTCTGGAGAATGGGCAGGTTGTGCGAATCCCTGCATACCGAGTACAACATAACAACATATTAGGTCCATATAAGGGAGGAATTCGTTTTCACGAATCGGTCAATGAAGATGAGGTAGTGAACCTTGCTGCTCTTATGACATTGAAAAACGCCTTACACCAAGTTCCATTTGGCGGAGCTAAGGGCGGAGTCGTCATTAATCCTAGAGAATTTAGCGAAAAGGATCTATATGTTATATGTAAAAAGTATGTACAGTATTTCATTGATAGTTTAGGCCCAGATAAAGATATACCAGCTCCAGATGTTGGAACAGGAGAACGGGAAATGGACTGGATGATGGGGGAATATAAAAGCATTCGACCAGGGGAATCGTATCGAGGTAGTTTTACAGGTAAAAGTGTAGAAAATGGGGGATCCTTAGGAAGAAGAGAAGCTACTGGTAAAGGTGTTTACTATACGTTTCGTTATTTAATGCATGATTTTCTCAACCTTCAAGAAAGTTGGTTAGCGGAGCGGGATAATCCATTTGCTAAAACTGTTTTAGCTTTAAAAGATAAATTACTTTCGGTCGCTGTCCAAGGGTTTGGGAATGTTGGATCTGTAGTCGCATTAGCAGCTTTTCAATGTAATCATTTAAATAATAAAGTAGTGGCGGTAAGTGATCGTAATGTCACCTTATACAATTCGGAAGGACTAAATATACCTAGTTTAGTAAAGTATAGTTACGCAAATAATGGTGACCTTCCGAAAACAGATGAGATGGTAAAGTTGGCAGGTATAAAAGCAGAAATTCTAAATCGAGAAGCGGTATTGACAATAGATACAGATGTAGTATTCCTAGCTGCACTTGAAAATCAAGTTCATGGGGAGAATAAGAAGGATATAAAGGCAAGAATTATTGTAGAAGGTGCTAATGCACCAGTTTCAACAGAAGCGGATGAATATTTAAGTGCAAAGGGAGTCGTCATCATACCAGATATATTGGCTAATGCTGGGGGAGTAATTGTATCTTACTTAGAGTGGTTACAAGGCAGGGAGACCCAGTTTTATCAAGAGGAAGAAGTATACCAAAAACTATATGAAAAAATGAAAGAAACCTTTGATACTGTATTACCACAATTCTTCGCAGACCCCTATCCGCTAAGGCGAAATTGCTATATCCATGCAGTAATGAAGCTTTCTATGATTATGTATAGACAGGGGAAGCTTTACTAATAGTTGAGGAGGCATAATAAGCCTCCTCATCAATAATATGCTTACCTTAGAATAGTGAAAAAGGGGAGGATCACGATAGCAAGTGCTAGCAAAAAGGTTGTAATGGAACCTATTTTACTTTTGCCTTTCCAAAGAGTAATAGAAAATCCTATCGTGTAAACGAACATGATTATCATCAATAGCCAAATTACTAGCTTCATTTAATCCCTCATTTCTTCTATTCTCGGCAGTTCATTTTGTCTCCCGAATTTCTCTAAATTCAATTGGACAGAAACATTAATATCCATATCGGGGTACGTTTTCATCCAATCAAATTTCTCCCATTCTGGAATAGTCGGAAACTCTTTTCTAGCGATTAAAGACCAGTTAAAGGGCTCTGATTTAAATTCTTCCTGGGTCTTTTTGATAAGCTCTTTAATTTTATTTGTTAAATCCTCTTTTATGGATGATTCTAGTCTATCCTGCTTCGTTGGATCTTTTGAGTAATCGGTCATACTATGATTGGATAATACTTCAAGTGATATCGGAACCGTTACATCAATTTTAGGTGTATCCCTTTTAAGGTTCATGTCTATTTTTATTGGATTGTCCAATTCAATTTGTGCATCAACTCGATAGTCCTCGTCAAATGGATCTGGGAAGGTAAAAAGAAAATACCCTGTTTCTAAAGTTGGGTTAAGTAAATAGGTTAATTTAGTCTCTTCTATAGTTAAAGAATCAATCATGCGGCCTTCCTTGAAAACGGCAGAACCAGCAATTTGAGTTGTATTAGTTTCTCCCGTATAGTGAAACTCACCTGCTTTGATTTGATCAGGTTCTTGATTTAATTTATGTTCTTGAACCTTCTCGGTTGTTCCATACATACCTAAAAATAAGTCTGCGTCGGCTTCTGTAATTCGAAAAAAAGTATTCAATTCCGAAGGTGGTGTTGTTCCAAATATTTCTCCCACATTAAAAATCTTTTCGTAATAATCATGTGGTCTAGTTTCTAATAATGGTTTATTTGATTGTATAAATTGTGAGGTTTCTTCTTTTGTTACTAGGAATTGTACGTCACGTCTTATATCCATAGACTTAGCCGCATCATATATCCACTTTACGAATTCCTTATCTCTTGCTAGTTCTTCTGACACGAATAACATCCTAACAAGATCATAGGTGATTTCCTTGGCTATTACTATATTTGCAAGGCTTTTTGCTGTAATTAGGCTGTTAGCCTCAAAGGAAATTATCTCCCTAGGTGGTTCCTGGGAACTTGCACTAGAGGCTGCTGAACCTGTTTCTGGATTGGCAATTAAATAGGTAATTCTTACTTTATCCTTTTGATTGTCTACTTTGTCTATTCCTAGAGCAATTACAAAAGCGTATTCTTCAACTCCTCTTTGGTCCCAACAGCCAGTTAAGAATAGAAGAATAGCGAGTAGTAAAACGATATTAACCGACCTTTTGTTTTTTGCACTTTTAAATTCCCCCTTTAGCATTGCAACAACATACAGTAGGATAGGGAAGATGAAAAACACCGGTGATGTAAGAATGAATATAAAATCTTTATAATTGAACAAGGTGAAAGAAGGACTTTCTGGTATTAGGCCAAGAAATACAATAACAGTTGCCAGCGATGGGGTAACATACTCATAGTGTTTTATTTTAAAGATGTGTCCGAACAAGAACGCTACAATATATAAATAAATGGAAAACCTAACAAATGATGCGATAAGCCAAAAAGGAAGAAAGAATGTCTCCATATTGGTAAGAAAGCCTAAAGAAATAGTTCGAATAACTTCATGATAGGGATAATTCAATTGCATTACGGTATTATAATCAAAAAAAAGTAAAAAACATACAAGAGACACTGTTAAGTTTAGCGTTGTAAAAAATAGTGCTAACCATGTTCCTTTTGAGAAATCCTTCTTACTCTTTAAATAGGGATAAAGTATAAATAAATATAGAAAATCAGCTAATATAGATTGTCTTAGAGCACTCTCCTTTACTACTTCCCAGCTACTCTGTCCAAAAATAGGGAAAATAAATGAAATATTTCCATCCCAAATGGTGAGGATTAAAGCGAAAAGTAAAGTAACCTGTAAATAAGGAAGTACTAACCACGAAACAGAAGCAATTTGTTCTAATCCTCTTTTCGCTCCGTATGCGCTAACGGTTAATAAAATTCCATAGATAACTATTGTGGGAGTTCTAATAAAATACATCGTTCCAATGATATCTGTATAAATCGCTGTGTCAACTACTAAGGTACTAAATGCTATTAATAAAAAAACCAATAATAAAAATGTACTTAAAAATTTCCCAAATAATCGGTCAGAGATTTCTAGTAAATTCTTCTCTTGATAATTTCCCATAACACGTATAAGCAAATAGATAGGAATAATAGATAAAATACTATTTATTACCGGTGCCATCCATCCTGCGTTGTATAAAGGCTCAAATAATAAAACGGGAGTATTATCAGTTAGTTTAGTGCTTGTCATAATTAATACAATAGCTATATACTCTCTTATACCGATTCTTTCTTTTATTTGGACCATTTATTAATCCCTCTAAGCTTTCTTTTTTATGTCTTTAGATTTCACATAACCAGGCCGTAATAGTTCATTTTGAAGTATTTTTCTTAAAATCGTGTCACCGGATGACTTATATTTAGGCGTTAAAGGGGATAAGTAGGGAACACCAAATGACTTTATAGAAACCATATAAAATAATCCCAATGTAAAGAAAGCAGTTAAACCGTAAAGCCCTAAGAAACTTGCTGCTAACAATAAAAGAAATCGTGATATCCTTATTGCAAAGTTCATACTAATGTCACCTATCGCGAAGGAGCTTAAGCCCCCAAGTGCAACAATGATGACAACGATTGGGCTTACAATATTGGCTTCAACTGCTGCTTGTCCTAAGATTAATGCCCCAACAATTCCAATTGTTGGTCCTATTGGGCTAGGGACTCTTAAACCAGCTTCTCGAATTAGTTCAAAAGCCAACTCCATGATAAAAACCTCAATTCCTACTGGAAAAGGAACCCTTTCTCTTGTAGCAGCGATGGCCAGTAATAAGTCAGGAGGAATCATTTCTGCATGATAGGTAACAACTGCTACATATAAAGAAGAAGTAAATAGAGTTATAAAAAGTGCCAAAATACGGAGTACCCTAGTGAAATTCCCATAAGCAAACCGCAGATAATGCTCCTCTGATATGTGATAAAACGACCAGAATGTTGCTGGGAGTACCAGACAATCTGGAGAATTATCCATTAATAAAACAATATAACCATCCTCTAAGAAGGATGTGGCTCGATCAGGTCGTTCTGTGTATAATAACGTTGGAAAAATAGAGTATTTTCGTTCTTCAATATATTGTTCTAATAAGCTTAGATTCTGTATAGCATTAACATCCAATGATTGGAGGCGATCACGAACATTTTGTAGTAATTTTTCATTTACCAAATCCTTTTGATAAACCATAAATACATTATTTTTTTAGCGCTCAGATATAACTACAGATTCTACTAGTAGGTTTTCGCTTTTAATTCTTTTACGAATTAAGGAGATATTCGTACTTGCCTTTTCATTAAATGCTTCTTTTGGTCCTTTAACGACATTTTCATTTTCTGCTTTTTCTATAGCTCTTCCTTCAAAGTTAGACACATTATAGAGGTATGCTTGACTTTCTCCTTCTATAAATAAAGCTACATTCCCATTGTTTATTCCTGATATTATTTCGGTCATTCTTATTAATGTACTGACAGATGGAGAAGTAATAATTTCGTTAATTCCCTTCGTTGAATCCTGGTTCTGAAGAAGGGGGCTTAAGATAGATGCTTCGATATCTGTAGTATTCGTTATAGTATTAATGTATACTATTCCAACATCCTTATTTAGTCCTGGTATATGTAGATTGCGTACTACCACATCTTTGTTTGTTGGATACGAATATAAAGTCTTAAACTGCTCAATGGTTTTTTCTAGGTTCGGGTTTATTATGGAGTTCTTGATGTTACTTATTGAGTCAGTGTCGGTCAATTTCTGTCTACTTCTAGTGGAACGTCTAAATGTTTTCTTTACCATTCTATTTACAACTCCAACATAATGTTTATTAATACGATTCCACACCTAGTTAAAAATATGTAATACATAAAAATAAAACCCTTTTGGATTAGGGTTCTATTTTAGATAGGTAGATACAAGGTCAATCGCTTTTTGCATTTTTTCGCTATTGCGTTGATACAACTGCTTTGTCTCTTGATTGTTTGTTGAAAGGGCAAATAGTTCTAAATCAGCTTGACACTTCTTCATTGTGGCAAGTAAAAGTGGTTTTTGTGTTGGACTTGGTACGGTAAGTTTATCATCGTAAAGATCGACCGTTAATTGACCATCACTATCAACTTGACCAAGATATACATTTTCCATGCTAATATTCATTTTTTCTAGTTCCGTTTCTAACCATTTAGGATTTAAGGAGAGGTTAGCTAACGGTTCTAGAAGTGGCCTTCCATCCATAATAACCGTTTGTGGTTCTCGATCAGGTGCTACTTTTAGTCCAATGTCCTTGGCGGTTAATGGGCGATTTTCTGTCTTCGGTAGTACACTTAACTTTCCAGTTGGTTCTAATACGGCAAATTCTACATCTGCTACTTTAAAAATGTTTTTATCGCGAAGGCTTTCTAATAAATCATCCGTTGAAAAATGTTCCTTCTTTAAATTGTCCTCCATTATTTTTCCGTTCTGAATCAAGACAGTACTTTTACCTTGAGCAAAATTGCGAAATACTTTACTCTTTAATGCGAAATACTCGACAGCGTATGGAATAATAAACCACACAAACATGGAAATTAACGCGTAATAGAAAGGGCTATCTAATGTACTGACATGGATGGCAACAATTCCTCCTAATACTACTCCACTTATATATTCAAAAATATTTAATTGGGACAGTTGTTTCGTACCTAACCATTTAGTGAAAAGGAACAATATAGTGAGTAATGTTATCGATCTAAGAGCGATTTGAATCCAATCTGCCATCGTTTACTTTCCTTCCTATTGATTATATTGGGGTTCTTCTCTAGCTAGCATTAATACTTGTTTCTCTAAATCCTGCTTAATTTCACGTATGAGTGTTTCTGTTTCCCTATATACATTTCTTGCATTAGCTTCATTTGTTTGTGAAGCAAGTACTCCTAATGTTGCTTCAATATTTTTGATAGAAGCGTAGCAGGTCTTCACTTGTGAGCCTACTGTCATGGTTTCTGTTTCCTCCTTTATGAGATTATCCTTTCGGCTTAAAGATTAGCGCACCGATGAAACCAAAGATAATCGCTGCTGATATCCCGGAACTGGTCACTTCAAACATCCCAGTAATAACACCAATAATTCCATGTTTTTCTGCTTCTTGCATGGCACCATGTACTAATGAATTACCAAAGCTTGTGATTGGTACGGTTACACCTGCCCCTGCAAAATCAATTAAAGGTTCATATAGTCCTAATCCATCTAATATTGCCCCAGCTACAACCAGGATACTTAATGTATGTCCTGGTGAGAGCTTGAATACATCAAATAGAATTTGACCAATTACACAAATTAATCCTCCAACTACAAATGCCCAAAAGAATATCATGACTTATCACTTCCTATTTCGATAGATACTGCGTGGGCGATGCAAGGTATAGAATCTTTTTGATTAACACTAAGGGGGGAGTGGAGGGAACCGGTTGCAACGACTAATATTCTATCCAGTTCTCCCTTTTTCATAAGCTCTAAGAAATGTCCATAGGTTACCACGGCAGAGCATGCCGGTCCACTGCCACCAGCTAATACTGGTTGATCTTCACGATATACTGTAAGTCCACAATCAACAAACTTTTCATCAGGTATGTTGATGTCATTTTTATGCAGTAAGTCTAATGCAACCTCCCTACCGATATGGGCGAGGTCCCCAGTAATAATTAAATCATAATAGGAAGCATCGACATTACGTTCTCTTAAATGGGTTAGAATCGTATCTACAGCAGCTGGAGCCATAGCACCACCCATGTTAAAAGGGTCAGTCATTCCCATATCGATTATTTTACCGATAGTAGCAGATGTAATACGTGGTCCTTGTCCTGATTTTGCAACTAATGCACAACCAGCACCGGTAACCGTCCATTGAGCTGTAGGGGGTTTTTGACCTCCGTACTCGGTAGGATAACGGAATTGTTTTTCGGCTGCTGCATTATGACTTGAAGTACCGCTTATAATGTATTCAGCACCGTTAGCATTAATGATGAATGCTGCTAAGGCTAAGCTTTCCATTGATGTTGCACATGCACTAAACAATCCAAAATAAGGTGAACCTAATGTCTTAGCTGCAAAACTGGATGGTGTAATTTGATTGATTAAATCGCCACTTATAAAGAAAGAGACTTGTTCTTTTTCAATTGGACTATTCTTAATAGCGTATTGGCATGCTTCTTCCATCATCATTTGCTGCGCTTTCTCGAAGGAATCTTGTTCCAACCATATATCATCATAGAGAATATGAAAGGCATCAGGGATTTTGCCGTTTGCTTCAAACGGACCACCTACAGTACCAGTAGAAATAATGACAGGATTATTCTCGAATAACCAGGTGCTATGTCCAGATAACATTTAGAATCCACCCCATGTAGTCAAAATCGTTTTAATCAAAGCCACGATAAAAGCAGAGAATACACCAAATAAAATAACCGAACCAGCAAGCTTGAACATATTCCCACCTACACCTAAAACAAATCCTTCAGTACGATGTTCAATAGCAGCAGATATGACAGCATTGCCGAAGCCTGTTACTGGAACGGCAGAACCAGCACCTGCAAACTGTCCAATCCGGTCATATACGCCAAAACCAGTTAACAGCATGGTGATAAAGATTAATGTTGCGACTGTCGGGTTCCCAGCTGTTTGTTCCGTAAAGTCAAAATAATAGATGTAAAATGTCGTAATTAACTGGCCGATAAAACATATCAATCCACCTACTAGAAAAGCTTTGACGCAATTTTTTAAAACTGGACGTTTAACTTCTCGTTTATCCTGAAATGCCTGATACGTTTGTGCCTGAGGTGGTAAGTTCTTTTTCTTTTTATCTGGCATTTGTATCCCTTCTTTCTATTATGCTTATTAATTTTAGGTCTGCTCCTTTAGAAGCTTACTTATATGTTTAAGCTCTTTCTCAAGTTCTTTTTTCGTTATGTCGTGATTTTGTAATCTCTCTTCAATTTTTTCTAATTCAATTACAATTTTTTTGTCGGTTACTAGTTCAACCTTAATGTCCTTAAATTCTTCATCCATCTCTTTTGATAATTCTTTATTAACCTTTTGTAAGCCAAACCGTTCATGATGAGGTATTTCAATCGCTATTATAAGTATTTTATCTGTGTTGGCAGCTAAGACCCTTGTTATGTTTTCTTTTTTGGAGAGGATTTTCTTGGCTTTATTGGATTTAGATTGGTCGTACGTATTTTTAGCTGATATTTCTGTAACATTGATAGGATGATCTGAATTACGTTGGGTGTTGTTTTCAGGGTTACAACCTGCTAAAGTAACAATGAATATTATCCCAACTACTATTAAAAATGGCTTTTTAAGCATCTTTTTTCACCTGTTTCTATATTAAATGGATAGTGGGGAGGATATTACTCCCCACTAATTAAAAACCCTTATATTGAGGCTCTTCCTGCTCAATCTGTTGTACACGAGGCTCTACAGAGTTTAAAATGCTTTGGGTTTGTTGTGCAGCTTGCTCGTATAATTGTTTTGCTTGCTTATTTTCAGTTTGTAAAGCAAACTGTTCAAAGCTTGCTTGCACACTCTTTAATCCTGCAACAGCTTGTTTAATTTGACTTCCTACAGTCATATGAAGTTTCCTCCTCAAGTAGAAGCTCATTACCATTATCGTGACAGTGAGTTGAAATAGTGTATTTAAAAAAGGTGCTCCTCATTGGAACACCCATAGTCTTTGTATATTTAGTTTAATTTAACCACGTAAAAATCTGGTAACATGTTTTAGTACACCTGGAGCATGATGTCCTTGATTTCATCATTACTGTTTTCCAGTTCCTCTTTATAGGTAGGAGAGCTATCTGGGACTGATATTGACAAAGTATCTTCATCAATCCAATTCATGCTCGATAAGGTGAATAGAGATTAACAGGGAGATAAGCAACAATTCCTATTTTTTGATAGTAGACGTGTTTAGAAATAGTTATCAATTTGAAAAAAATTTGGTACACTGAATTTATATAGAAGGATAGAAGGGAGGGGACACGATGAAGACGTTCCTACTAAAACAGTTACAAATTGTTGAAAGTAATAACGAGGATATCGTAAAAACAGAAGTTGAATTAATCGATGGTTTAGTCATAAATAGAGAAGATGATAAAAACACGTGGCTTATCGAGGCACTAATCAATAAGAAATATGTTGCCTGGTTTGAAAATATGCAAAATACTCGTGACCAAGTTATGATCGAAGTGAAAATTTCAAAAGTGAGCAATGCTCCTGCAACATTCATTACCTCCATTGATAGTATAAACAATATAGGTGAGCATATTAATGTCATTTTTACTGGTACTATTGTTGATAAACGAAAAAGTAAAATTGAAGAAATGTTAGGTGAGCTTATTGAGCAAGGTTACCAAGGTGAAGAATTATTAGAGAAGTTTAAAAAGCTGATATAGAAGAGGCTAGACAGTATGTAGCCTAGCCTAATACATTATTGTGTATGATTACTTGTTTCATATGCCTCTAATAATAAGTCTACAATGTGGACTGCACGGATGGATCTAGTAAGACCTTCACGTTCTATTCCTAAGTTCATTTGGAGTAGACAGCCAGGATTCGCTGTTACAACTGTTTTTGCGTTTGTTTTTTTCGTTTGTTCCATTTTAGAATCTAATATTCGCATAGACATCTCAGATTCAACAATATTATAAATACCAGCAGAACCACAACATCTACTTGCGTCCTCCATTTCTACATATGTGACACCCTGAATAGATTGTAATAATTTTCTAGGTTCCATAAAGGTTTTTTGACCATTTTTTAAATGACAGGAATCTTGATAAGTTACAATTTGATCCGGTAGGCTTAATCGCTCTTTATGAAAGTCTAATTCAAGAAGGACACTAGTTATATCTTTAATTTTTGATGAGAATTCAGTTGCTCGCTCTTTCCATTCCGGATCATCTTTTAGTAAATAGTCATAATCCACAAGGAATGCACCGCACCCCCCGGCATTAGTAATGATGTAATCGACTTGAGCTTTTTCAAAGGCTAGTATATTTTTCTTCGCTAATTCCTTCGCTTTATTTCGTTCACCACTGTGACCATGTAAGGCGCCACAGCAATTTTGTGTATTAGGAATTACGATTTCGCATCCGGCATACCGTAGAAGTTTCATTGTTGCGTCATTTGTAGACATAAATATAGTATCCATTAAGCAACCTGAGAAGAATGCAACTTTCTTCTTTTGATTTTGTAGTGGAAATAGATGTGTTGGTCTACTCTTCAATTGTTTTTTCTTTGGTACAGTTGGAAGTACTTTTTCCATTGATTTTAATGTATCTGGGAAAAAATTCATAATACCACTTTTTCTAGCTATTTTCTGCAATCCTGACCTTTGATAGAAGCCTAGTAAACTGGTGGCATTGATTATTCGATTTTGTTTCGGAAATAAGTTGTGAAATACCATACTTCGTACAGCCTTTACAGGTAACGATTGTTTATTATTTTGATAAATAATATCTCTAGATTGCTCGAGTAGATGTCCATATTTTACTCCTGATGGACAGACCGGTTCACAGGCTCTACACCCTAAACATAAATCTAAAGAACGCTTAACATCATCATTTGGCTCGATATCCCCATCAACAACAGCTTTCATCATGGCAATTCGTCCTCTAGGAGAATGTGCTTCATCCATTCCTGATTCGATATAGGTTGGACAACTTGGAAGGCAAAACCCACATCGCATGCAGTTTAACAGCTCTTCATAATCCATTTTTTCTTTAAATTCGAGAGCAATTCGTTCTTTTTCTTTCGTTTTTATCATTTATGAACCACCACTCTTTTTCTGTCGGATTTAGCAAAAATTTTTCCCGGGTTCATAATATCGTTAGGGTCTATTGCTTCCTTGATATTACGCATAACCTCTATCCCTGCTTCTCCAACTTTTAAATGCAAATAAGGTAGTTTCATTGCACCAACACCATGTTCACCTGTGATAGTTCCTCCTAATTCAATTGCCTTGACAAAGATTTCTTCAAATGCTTTTTCCACACGTTTCATTTCCTCTTCATTGCGAATATCTGTTAAGCAAGTAGGGTGTAGATTTCCATCACCAGCATGTCCGAAAGTACATATGTTAACATCGTAACGCTTGGCAATTTGTTGGATGGCGCTTACCATCTTCGCAATTTCGGATCGAGGAACAGTAGCATCTTCTAAAATGGTAGTTGGTCTTAAACGAGCGAGTGCAGATAGCGCTGATCTTCTTGCAGTTGTTAAGGCTGCTGCTTCTTCAGATGAAGAGGCTAATTTTACTTCTACAGCTTTATTGTTTCGACATATTTTGGTTATATTTTCCATATCCTGATCAACTTCACGTTCTGAACCATCTTGTTCAATTAATAAAACCGCCTTGACATTCGTGGGTAAGCCGATTTGAGCAAAATCTTCTACAGCTTTT
Source organism: Ornithinibacillus liuyingii (assembly GCF_055550225.1). Taxonomy (NCBI): domain Bacteria; kingdom Bacillati; phylum Bacillota; class Bacilli; order Caryophanales; family Bacillaceae; genus Ornithinibacillus; species Ornithinibacillus liuyingii. The sequence continues at coordinate 219,930 of NZ_JBPWOS010000001.1, forward strand.
AGTGTTGGTTGATCTAAAAACTCTAGTGTAGCAGGGATTATTCGATTAGCAATAATGGCAGATACAGAACGTGCAGCAGCATCTAGATCTTGATAAAGTGCTAGCATTGTTTTTTTCGTTTCTGGTTTAGGGATGAGTTTTAAGGTTGCTTCCGTAACGATTCCTAATGTGCCTTCAGAGCCAACAAATAAGCTAGTAAGATCATATCCAGCTACATCTTTTGCTAATTTTCCTCCAGTGCGAATAATTTCTCCATTTGGTAATACAATCTCTAGTCCCATCACATAATCACGTGTTACACCGTATTTAAGACCACGTAATCCACCAGAGTTTTCATTAATGTTACCTCCGATTTGAGATATTTTCATAGAACTAGGATCAGGTGGATAGAAGAACCCCTTCGATTCCACCGCTTCAATGAGGGTTTTGGTAATAACTCCTGGCTGAGTCCTTACGGTTAAATTTTCTTCATCTATTTCTAGTATTTTATCGAAATGCTTCATTAGGATGACAATTCCCCCGTGTAAAGGGGTCGTACCAGCACTTAGGTTCGTGCCAGATCCCCTTGGAGTAATGGGGATGTTATGCTCGTTACAAAGCTTTACAATGTTGGAAACTTCTTCTGTATTTCGTGGAGATAGTATTGCATCGGGAAAGGATTGAAATCCTGGTGTAGCATCATAGGAATAGGTAAGTAAACTAGTTCTTGAATCCTGGAAGTTTTTCTCCCCGACTATGGTGATGAATCTTTGTTTCAGTTCTTCCGTAAACATAGGCTATTCTCCTAAATGTTTTTTATTTTATTCTAAAATAAATGCCTATGATTTAATATGGTGAAATATACAAAAAAATTTAATTATAAGCTTATTTTTTTGGGTTTTCATCCAAGAAGGAAAAAGCTATATAGAAAACAGCAATGGTATAGGTGTTTTTGGGATTCAGTCCTGTCAACTGCTCAATTCGACTTAAGCGGTAATGTAATGTATTAATATGGATATGCAGCTCCGAAGCAGTTGCCTTTAAATTTAAATTATTCTTTAGAAATACTTTTAATGTATTGAGTAAAGCCTCTTCTTTATCTAATGGGGACAGTACTTTGTTAATAAAGTCGATTCGAACATTATGACTAACTTCATCCAAGCAAGTCTCTAATAATAATTCATCATACGCTGTAATGGTATTAGCGTTTGTAAGAGATAGGGCTTTTGTTGCTTTTTGATAAGAGTCTTTAATGAAGAAAGAGTTTGATTTTGATCCAATACCAATTGAAAACGGTATACGTAACTTGTTTATTATGTAGCTCTGGAATGTTTCAAACTGTATTTTCAACGTGTCCAATTCGAATTTATCTTCTTCAGTTAATAGTACGATACGATTATGTCCCCAGCGAATCGCTACACACGGCAGTTTTAACAAAAGGAGGTCTAGAATTTCATTTATGACATCCTTATGCTTGGAGAAATCGATTTCTATGATTGAGCACCTTAAAGGAGGGGAGAGATGAATATCAAGTAGTTTACCTCTTTTAAGGAATTCTTCAGATGGTTGCTCCATTTGCACCCACTCAAAGAAATAGGCTTCCATAGCCCGAGCGTGCCATTCAAGTTCTTGAACATAAATATTCTCCCGTATTAATAGCTCTGTCATTTTCTTCATGAGTGATGCAAGAGGAATAATTTCTTTTGGATTACCAGTAATGCCGATAACACCAATGACATGATTCTCGATAGTTATCGGTAAATTAACACCGGGACGTATTCCTTTCATGCTCTGTAGATGGTCCTCTGTTAATATTGTAGTCGTGTTGTTTTTAATTGTTTGAAGGGCGCCTTCGTGGAAATCACCTATTCTAGAGCAGTCGGTACTTGCTATAATGATGGCTTGATTATTGACAATAATAATATTTTCATTGATTAATTTCTTTGTTTCGTTTATTATTTTTTGTCCTAAGGTAGGGGTTAATTCCATTTACACTCCTCCAAGCGTATGAACAAGTCTTTCCAAATGGTCTTTTTTTCGTTATAATTTTTGGATGTTGTACTAATATTTTATAGGGAAACAAGCGAATTGTCGAAAGTAGAGGAAAATTTTTAGAATCGTGCTATAATTAAAACGAAAGAACACTCTGAATAAAAGTGGTCTAAGGAGTCTGTAAATACATGTTTTTACCAAAATCATTTTCTAGGTGGATTAACACACTTTCACCAGTACGTATTATTTTATTCTTTTACATAATAGCTGCAATATTTTCTACTATATTAATGAGTTTACCAATTGCTTATAAAGACGGGGTAGAGGTAGATTTTATTGATGTCGTATTTACCGCAGTTAGTGCATTAAGTGTAACCGGATTAAGTACGATTACGGTAGCAGACACGTTAAGCACAACAGGTATATTTCTTTTGGCGTTTATTCTTCAACTTGGTGCGGTAGGTGTTATGGCCATAGGTACATTTATTTGGCTATTGTTAGGGAAGAAGATCGGCTTAAAGGAACGTCAATTAATTATGACAGACCAGAATCAAACCAATTTTGAGGGCATGGTTCGTTTAATTAAACAAATTATTCTAGTATTACTTACAGTTGAGTTTATTGCATTTTTAGTGTTAGGTACATATTTCTTAAAATATTTCTCTTCTCCTGGAGAAGCTTATTTACATGGTTTCTTTGGAACAATTAGCGCAGTTACCAATGGTGGATTTGATATTACTGGGGAGTCTCTAATACCATTTCAGCATGACTACTTTGTACAGTTTCTAAACATTTTATTAATTATTTTTGGCGCTATCGGATTTCCTGTATTAATTGAAGTGAAGAATTTCTTATTTTCCCGTAATCGCATGTTAACCCATTTCAGTTTATTTACAAAGTTAACGACGTTGACTTTTGCAATTTTAATATTTGTTGGGACTATAGGTATCTTTTTATTAGACGTACAGCATTATTTTGTTGGAAAAAGCTGGCATGAGTCGTTATTCTATTCGTTGTTCCAGTCTGTTACGACTAGAAGTGGTGGACTTTCTACAATGGATGTTAGTGAGCTTTCGGAATCGAATCATTTGTTTATGTCGTTTTTAATGTTTATTGGGGCGTCACCGAGTAGTGCCGGCGGGGGAATTAGAACGACTACTTTTGCTTTAGCAGTTATTTTTATTATTACGTATGCACGGGGTGGAAGTAGTATACGGATATTTAGAAGAGAAATACATGAAGAAGATTTAATGAAAGCTGTAACGGTTACACTAATGGCAATCTTTATGGTATTTATCTCTGTATTATTCATTACTACATATGAACCTTTTACCATCACGCAAATTTTATTTGAAGTAACGTCTGCTTTTGGAACAGTAGGGCTCTCCATGGGTATCACATCAGAGCTATCAACCACTACTAAAATTATTTTAATGACATTAATGTTTATTGGTAGAGTAGGGATTCTTACCTTCTTGTTCATGTTTAAGAAAACAAAGCGATCAGGGGATTATCACTATCCAAAGGAAAGAATTAGTATCGGTTAAATTCAGAGACAAGTGAGGAGAAATCAAATGAGTGAGCAGCTTACCATGCCATTAAATAGCCAAATATTATCTTTTTTTAAAGAGGCAATTGTGTTTGTAAGCAAGGATGGAATGATTATTGAAGGTAATCTAAAGGCATATACCTTATTGAATGCAGAACAAATAATTAGTAATTCTATCGAAGATTACATTGATTTTAGATTATTGTTGGATGCTTCTCAATCTCACTTGTTAATGGAAATGAAAACAGAAAAGGGAAAATTATTAGAAGTTAAATCACTTCAAGTAAACGAAAATCTCTATTGTTTGATTCTTGATGAATTGTCCATCAGGAATCGAGCAGATGAAATTAAACGCTATATTAATCAAATCTCGAATAACTCCGTAGAGGGGATCGTTTTATACGGGAAAAGAGCTATTATAGATTGTGATGACACGTTTGCTACGATGTTTGGGTATCAAATAGAAGAATTGAAACGGAAAACGATGGATCAATTAATCGATGCAAAGAGCTATCGAAAGCTTATCGAGACTGATTTGGTTACTATTAATGGTGTACTTGAATTAAAAGGTGTACGCAAGGATGGAACATTATTTTATATTGAAATGGTCGAATACCCTTATTATAAGAATGGTAAGATTATACGTGCTGCTAGTGTGAAAGATATAACGGAACGAATTGAAGCAGAAAATAAAATTGAGTATATGGCTTATTATGATGAGTTAACCGATTTACCTAATCGAAATTTTTTTAATAAAGTGTTAAAAGATGCTATTATACAAGCCGAACAACAAGAAGAAAAAGTCGCAGTTTTCTTCTTAGATTTGGATTATTTTAAAGAAATTAATGATACTTTAGGTTATTCGTTTGGCGATAAGCTTTTGCAGGCTTGTGCGAATCGGTTGAAATTATTCCAGCAATTGGATACGTTTCTTGCTAGAATGGGGGGGGATGAATTCTTACTTCTTCAACGGCATACAGAGAAAGAAGATGCAATTGATTTTGCTGAAAAGCTAATTGCTGAATTTGAAAAACCGATCACGATAGATGATTATGAAATATATACTACTGTCAGTATTGGGATTAGCATCTTTCCGGATAACGGGTTAACAGCTTCTGATTTAATTAAACATGCAGACTCTGCTATGTATGTAATTAAGGAACGACATCGGAATTATTACAATATATTTGATTCTACTATCTCAGAGAATTTTAAATTAATGTTAACGATGGAGGCAGAACTGAGACGGGCCTTAAAAGAAGGACAGTTTGAATTGCATTACCAACCCCAAATAAATCTACTAACGAATGAAGTTGTTGGTCTAGAGGCGCTTATCAGATGGAACCATCCGGAGAAGGGATTTATAAGTCCGAGTGAGTTTATACCATTGGCTGAGAAGACAGGATTAATTATTGATATTGGGGATTGGGTATTATCGGAAGCATGTCGTCAGAACAAAGAATGGCAAGACAAGGGATATAAGCCAATCACAGTAAGTGTTAATTTATCTGCTAAACAGTTTTACCAACGTAATTTAGTTGAGAAGATTAACGATATTTTAGATGAAACGGGCCTGGAGCCTTCGTATTTAGAACTAGAAATAACAGAGAGAATGGCCATGTCCAATGAAGAAGAAATATTAGAGACGTTACATGCACTTAGAAAGCTAGGTGTTCTCGTTTCAATAGATGATTTTGGAACTGGTTACTCATCTTTTAAGTATTTGAGTGTTTTTCCAATTACAAAATTAAAAATAGATAAAATGTTTTTAGATGAACAAAAGAAGGAAAATCAAGCAATTGTAAAATCGATTATCCATATGTCCCACTCCTTGAATATGAAGGTGATTGCTGAAGGGGTTGAAACGAGGGAACAATTGGATTTTCTGACAAGTGAAAGATGTGATGAAATGCAAGGATATCTCTTTAGTAGGCCTCTACCACCAAAAAAACTAACACCGTTTCTAGGGTGATTAAGATAGAAGGAAGACCTCGGAGCTCCGTGGTCTTCCTTCTTGATAGATAGGAAAGTAAAAAAATACATTCCGAAAGCTGGATCATAAGAAAAAACTAACACACACACAATCGTTAGAAGAGGAGTGATTGTGCTGTTTTTTCTTATGATTAATCTTGTTCTTGATAGTCAATTCCTATAATCTTCAACTGGTCATTTTCATACCCGATGGTAAATTCATATTGGATTTGTTCTTCTAACTGTTCCTCTTCGTTTGGTTTATTTTGGGTTAATGTAACATCTACTAGAACAGATGCATGATTGCTATCCAAAATAGAAGTCGACTGGTGGGTATAGTTAACATCTACTATTTGGATATAATCTTCACGAAAACTAGCGTAAGAGGTCGTAGATTGAATGGAATCACCGAGTAGTGAATATGCAGCGACATAATCGCGAATCGTAATACTATCGATAAAGTACTCCATCACATATTCCGCATCCTGCTTCATTTGCTCGGGATCAATCGAATTAAGTAAATCCTCTGTACTTGTATAGGTCAATTCACTATTTTGAGCTTCCTTTGACCAGCCTTCAATCTCTTGAATGACATCAACAATAGGTATACTAAAGCCAATGGTTCCGTCTTCAGTTCCAACAGAATTTATTCCAATCACTTTGCCACTGTTGCGATTAATTAAGGGACCGCCACTATTACCATGTGTGATTGGAGCAGAGATTTGATAGGCATTTTTATAATCGTAACCTTCTACATAGAAGTTACGTTCACTACCTGAGATAATGCCAAGTGTAACGGTATTTTGAAATCCATGAGGGCTTCCTAACGCGATTACTTCATCACCAAGTTCAGCTAATTGATCTTTCTCTATAGAGAGACCTTTTTCCCCTGCTAGCTGAGGTACACGTATAACCGCTATATCGGTTTCTTCACCGATTCCAATGACAGCAGCAGGGTAGACACGGGCATTGGCAGTTCGGACATATATTGTATCTGCCTGTTTAATAACGTGTGCATTTGTTATGATATCGCCTTTTTCATTATAAAGAAATCCTGAACCGGTTAGGGTTTGGGAATCATTCTTAGCTTCAATTTGGACGACGTTTTTCTCTGCCTCGTGAATAATCGTCTTTAAGTCAACCGTTTCATTGTCAGTTTGCACTTTACTAATGGCAGGATTATTTATTACTAATGGCTCTGATTGCCAAGATATATAAAGATAAATTGACGTAGCAATACCAATAACGATTATAATAGTCGTAATGATTATCGGGAATTTTCTTTTATTTTGTAACATAGTTTCACTCCAATAGAGTATTTAATAATTTGTATACCAGGTGATTTTGGATACCTTGACATCGAATTTCTTAACATCCTTGCCTATATCATAATGGGTAAATTCAAATTTTCCATTTTCATTAGGATATAGAGTATCTGGATAAACGTAAACACTATTCGAGAGAAATTCTGTATCCTTCGTCAGTAGGGAATATTCAACTTGAATGGAACTAATTGGAATGGTTGCCACACTCGTTACTTCACCTTTAACTACTAAGTTCCCATGGTCATCATTTTCCAGTTTAATTGATGTTAATTCAATAGCATCTGTTTCGTTCATTTCTCGTTCCTCTTCAGCTGTATCGATTGCCTGTTGAATACGCTGCTGTTGTGTAACCTCAAATGAAACCTTCTCTTTCTCTATTGTTGTTTTAAGACTTTGGAGCTTTTCTGAATTTGGGGCATACTTTAGCCCGTCATCCACTATAAATAAAGCATCACTGAACTGATTTTCGCTTAGTTGTTTACTGGCTTCTGTGAAGATGAATTCAACGATTTGGTTCCGGATAGTGTCAGTGATTTCCGTTGCTTCATTGTTTTTTATCGCATCTGCTTCCCAAAGTAATACCTTCAACTCATCAACAGATGGATTTTGATTCAATATGCTTTTCAGTTGTTCGATTTTAACATGATCACGAAAAGATACTATCTCATCTACTAGATCAGTGGTTGCTATTCCATTGAAGTTTGTTAAAGATGATTCTGCTTGACTAATTAAAGTAAGTGCAGTTTGAAATTCATTATTCTCTAATTCCTGATTAGCTTCCTCTAATAAAGAGGTAATATCGGATGTTTTTTGAATAAACTCTAATGCAACTTCACCTTGATTAAAATTTGGCTTTTCTTTCAAGGCAAGTGTAAAATACATGTTTGCTGCTTCATAGTCTCCTGCTTCAAGACTCTTCGCTCCAAGCTCGTAATGCTTTATTGCTTGTGAGGATTGATTTTGTAGAAAATTATAAAAAAGATTATTGGCTAATAACGTGATGAAGATGGTTATGATTGGTATAAACCATATTTTATTGAATTTCTTATTATTTATAGAACGTAAGTGAATATCATTAGGTAATTCTACACCACAGCTTACACAGTATAATTCCTCTTCTTTTACGATGGAGCCACATTTTGGGCAATGCAACAAAATATTCACCTGCTTTCTCTTTTATTTCGATTAACTTCGTCATTATTTTTACATATATCTTATCACATTTCTCTTTAATTAGGGGGCATATGTGGTATGATATAAAAGGCTAGTGTATTTTTATAATAGTGAAATAATACATATAATAAATTCTAGGAGGTGCTTCACTATGTTTGAAACATACTTTGGTATATTATGTTTTGTAATTTTATTGTACTTTATTGGAAGCTGTATATTAGATAACGAGAAATAATAAACAAAAAATAGGTTGTCTTTTTAGCCCATGTACTAAAAAGACAACCTTCCATATTTCATAATTATGGTTTAACGTGTTTTCGCTATTTCATTAAAGGGATAAAAGATAAACTCAGATCTACCGATAATTTCATCTTCCATGATAAATCCAAGCCCATTTCTTGAATCTTTGCTGATGGACCTGTTATCCCCCATAACAAAATATCTTCCTTTTGGTACTGTAATCGGACCATAATTACCCGTGTGATTCTTAGCATCCTCTGTTAGAAACGTTTGATTATGAAGCTTATTATTGATGTATAATTTATGGTCCTTAATCTCAATTGTTTCACCAGGTAACCCTATAATTCTTTTTACGTAATTCTTCTCAGGACGATGAATAATTACAATGTCTCCACGATTTGGTTCGTTAATCAAATAAACAAATTTATTAAATATAACACGCTCTCCATCTTGAAGCGTAGGGTCCATGCTATCACCTTCTACGATGGAAGTTGCGAATACAAATGTGCGTAATAAGAAGGCTAGAACAACGGCAATTAATATTGCTTTGCCCCATTCTTTCCATTCATTTTTTTGTTTTACTTCGGTCAAAGAAGACATTCCTTTCAACTAAAAAAAGTTCTATTATGTATTTCAGCTATATTTATTATAGCAAGAATAAAGGTAAATCAGTGTAAATTTTTGATACTTAAAAAAGAGTTGGTATTTCATTGTTAAAAAAAGCCTATTTATGCTAAATTAATAGAAATAGAAAAGGAGGTTTTGTTAATTTTGTGTGAAACAGACAAGCTCCTAAAAGAAATAGAAAAATTACGTAATAAAATGAGTTCTGTTGCCTTAACGCAAGGAATAACAAGTTTAGAATCCATAGCACTTAGTCAAGAGCTAGATCGATTATTAAATATCTATGAAAAAGTGAAAAATGAAAAGAATATGACCAGATAAGGATAAAGTGGCTAATAGGAGGGATATCCTAAGTGATGAATATCCCATCTAAACTTAGCCTTTAATATATCGATAGAAATACTCCTCAAGACGATTGAGGCCTTTTTCTAAAGTGGTGAAATCATATGCGTAAGATAACCTCATATACTGCTCTCCATACTCTGAAAAACTTCCCCCTGGTACTAATGCTACTTTCCCTTTTCTAACTATGTCTACCCCTAATTCCAAGGAGGACATACCAGGCTTTGAAATATTCGGAAATAAATAGAAAGCTCCGTTCGGTTTGTTAGCAGAAATCCCCATATTAGAAAAACGATCATATACATAATCTCTTCTTTTTACATAAACCTCTTTCATTTTTGGAGGATCATCAATTCCGTGTGTTAAGGCCTCCAAGGCTGCGTATTGACTGATAGAAGAGGCGCAAGCAACATTGTATTGATGAACTTTTAATAGATGTGCGGTAAGCCATCTCGGTGCAAGGACATAACCTATCCTAAATCCAGTCATCGAATGAGATTTGGAAACGCCGTTAATGACTATTGTACGATTTGCAACTTCTTGAAAGCTCGCAATTGATGTATGGTCAAAATCATAAACTAATTCACTATATATCTCATCAGCTAGTATAAATATATTCTTGTCTTTTAATACGTCTACGAGCTCTTTTAATTCTGAATGAGTTAAAGAGACTCCAGTAGGATTAGATGGATAGGGGAGAACAATACATTTTGTGTTATCTGTTATAGCTTGCTTTAATAGCTCCTTCGTCATTTTAAATTGGTGGTTAGAAGTATCAACATGAACCGTTTTCGCTCCTGCCAGTGTAATCAATGGCTCATAACCAGGATAGATGGGAGCAGGGAGTATTACCTCGTCACCCGGATTTAAAATAGTTCGAAGCACAATATCTATCCCTTGGGATGCTCCCGTAGTAACGATGATTTCATCTTCGGGATGGAAGCTAACATGATAATTCGTTTCATAATAATGTGCTATTGCCCTTCTTAATTCGATAATGCCAGCGTTACTCGTGTAGGTCGTTTTATTAGTTTTTACTGCTTTAATAGAAGCTTCCTTTATATGTTCGGGGGTATAGAAGTCTGGTTGCCCAATCGTAAGTGACACAACATCCTCAACATCTGTTACCATGTTAAAGAACTTTCGTATTCCAGATATTTCTATTGTTTTAACTTGTTGATTTAATAAATGCTCCATGGTCTTCCTCCAGGTTGTTTGATGATTAGTTAAGTTTGTAAAGATTTTCTTGGGTTGGTTTGCATGAGAATAACCGAACTTATAATAAGCGCCATACCTAACATCTGTACAAATGTAAACGATTCATGAAATACTAAAATGCCGATAAAAGTTGCAACTACCGGCTCAATGGTTGATAGAATAGATGCCTTAGATGCTTCGGTTTTTTTCAAGCCGTGTGTATAGACAATATACGCAATAGCCGTTGGAAAAAGTCCTAGTCCAAACGCATAAAAAAGCACCGCCGGTTCCGTTAATATTGTTAGCTTTTCACTATAGGGAAAGAACGGTAATAATGTAACGGTAGCAATAATAAATGTAAAGGCTGTTATGCTTAGACTAGTATATTTGGTTAACGCGTATTTGCTAAAAATACTATATAAAGCATATCCAATACCAGAGCCAACTCCAAATAGAATACTTTGATATGGGATGGCACTTAAATTGCTAGGTAACAGTCCAACTACGAAGCTTGTTCCAGCTATAGTGCCCATCAGGGAGAGTACTTTTCGACTTGTGAAAGTTTCCTTGAATAAGAAAAAAGATAAGATGGTAACAAAGGCAGGAGCCGTATAAAGTAAAGCTGTTGCAATTGGAATGGTAGATAAATCAATGGCCATGAACATACAGTAATTAAAAAATATAATACTAAAAATCCCTGTACCGATGAAGTATTTTACATCTGAAAAAGAATGTAGTTTTAATGCTTTAGGAGAATGATATAATACATAACTTACTAAAAGAATAGCAGTTGATGTTACTCGAAGTGTGACAACTTCCATTGGTGTAAAACCGTACATATATAAATTCTTTACAAACCAACCAATGGTCCCCCATAATGCTGCACCTACTATTATCCATATAACTGCTTTATTCAACCATCATACCACCTCTACATGATTCATTACTATATCAATTATAGCAAAATTAGTGAAAAATAAGCTAAATAAGAGAAGGGGAGTATAGTTTTCTCATAGTTCGTTTAGAATGGATAATAATAGAAGGTGCAGAGGTGAATGGTAGATGTTGATGGAATATATCTGGGGAATAAATTGGATCAATATATCACAATTACAATCTTTTGGAATATCAGAAGAGGCTTTTTTTACGCTGTTCATTTTTTTGGGAATTCTAGGTTGTTATTTTATTATACGACCAATTGCTCTAATTCTCATATCATTAAAATCTGAAAGGCTATTAAATTACATACTAAGCGGTCTAGCATTTATCGTCATTTTCTTTATAGTGGTGTTATTTATAGGCGATATAGAAATGTTAACTTATGAATTGTTTAAAATCTCCTTACAAGTATTAGCGATATTCGGTCTTGTGTTATGTGTGATGCATGTATTTAAGGGAATGAAACAGAGGAGGAAGAAAGTATAGAAGAGACGTGTTACATAGGGAGCACTATATTCGCGCGTGCGGTGGAGGATGTCGTACGGAAAGTAAAGCAATAGTGCGACAGGGAGGCAGAAGTTGCGGGGAAGAAGAGAAATCGCGCGTCAGGAGGCAGAAATCGCGCGGGAGTGGCAAGGACTCGCGAAATGTAGTTTTTGTCGCGCGAAAGGTAAGTAAAGCCGCGCGAAATTTAGTTTGGCCTGCTCGTAAAGAATAAATTAATAAATTCTATTATCAAATCATATTTTCTAAAAGTTATGCTAAATCCAACGAAACCAAAAATCCTCATAGTTCTCACTATGAGGATTGCTCTGTTTATTTAATCTAGGATATTATAAACTCATCGAAAGTTTTTCTTAGGTGGCCATTCCATTTTACCTAAAGAAGACGGCGTAAAGTAAGAGGAATTGTATTGTCTTCTTTTTTGCTTATGATTGACTGGTTTATAGTCAATATATTGATAGATTATTTTCTTTGCTTGTGATAATGACATTTTTGTTTGGGGATTTCGATAATTTTGATCGAGTGATCCTAAATGTTTAAGTTCCTGGAAGTCTTCCTTCGTTGGAGGGATATGAAAGTAATAGTCATCCACCTTAACTAAGAGGGTTGAATGCTGGTTACTAAGTTTGGGATGATCGGAGAAATGCAACCCGATTTTTTTTGCCCGTTTTTCCTTTAATAATTGTTTAATGGTTTCTTTCTTAATGAAGTATAGATGTTGTGGTTCGGGAGCAGTTTTGGCATGACGATTAACCGTATAAATAGCTCTGGCCAAATCACGCAAAGAAACCGTTTCACTATTTGGCATCGACAAACCTCCTTTCCATCTTCCTCTTGTATTTCTTTTTATAGTATCGCAAAGCTTGTCCACTTTCAATTAATAAATGAAGAAGCCGGGTCTCGGCTTCTTATAACATGCTATCAATGAATTCAACAACTTCTTCAATTTCTTCTTCTGTTAAATACATTCCATTATATTGCTTAATAGCTTTTCCTTCAGGGTTTACAATAGTTAATGATACACCATGTGCATATGTACCATCATTCATATCCTCAGCAATTGTCTTAAAAGAGGAAACCGCAAATTCCCTAATCGTATCATAATCATAACCGGTTAAAAACGTCCAATTACCATTTGCGAAATCAATTCCCCGGACTTCTCCATATTCTTTTAGTACTTCAGGTGTATCAACTTCAGGATCTATACTGAAGGAAACAAATTCAACTTCCTCAATACCTTCTTCTTTTAAAGCCTTTTCAATTCTTTGCTTGTTATAGGTCATTTGAGGGCATTCGGTTAAGCAGGTTGTATAAATGAAATCGGCAATCCAGATTTTACCTTCAAAATCATTTTTACTTACTTGTTCACCATCTTGGTTTGTGTAGGTAAAGTCCTTTACGTCTATAGAGAAATCACCTTCAGGTTTGCCGCCACATGCAGCTAACAAGAGAATGGAACCAAATAGCACGAACAAGGGAATTTTTTTAAACATGTAATTATCCTCCACTGTATGTAAATTCAATCTTCATTTATTCTAACATGGAAAGGTGAAGAAAACTATGAATAAACTGTTACAGCTAGCAAGAGGATGCATAAACTATAGGGTTGAGTAGCTAGAATTCTTGCTGCCCTATACTGGATGTAGGACTTCTTATGGTCTCATTAGTTTATATCCAGTTTATCATAGCACTGTTTGAATTCTAGCCACCAAGTGTGGTTTAGGTCATCAGTAAGCCTAATCCATCTATTATAGATTATAACTTATTGAAGCTAATAATAACTTGTACCATACCCATAACTATTATAATAAGGAACGGGTACTGGGTATGGTAGAGGATATGGATAGCTGTAATATGGATTGAATGCTTGATATAATAATGGTCCAATTACTAAACCGGTTAGAAATGGAACAATTGGGAAAAATCGTTCATCTAGTTGGTTTGTATTATTTACAGTATAGTACTCAAAATCTAGAGATGGAGTAGTCATCTATAACGCTCCCTTTCATCAATGGACTAATAACAATATATGCATTTGTCCGTATGAAAGAGCCTGGTTATTGTGTTTTTAAAGTAAACAACGTGATCTCTGGTTTGCAAAGGAACCGGTAAGGTAGTCGTGTTGTACCAATGCCTCTACTTACATATAAGTCGAGATTACTAGATTCAAATCTATATTTTCCTTCTACATATTTCTCCGCGTATAACGGTGTATAAAGATGACCAACAAAAGGTAGTCTAACCTGTCCGCCATGACTATGACCTGATAGTTGAACATCGACAGGGAATTCCATTGATTTATCTGCAATATCAGGCTCGTGGGCTAGAAGGATCGTAAATAAATCAGGGTTGGTATTTTCTAATGTTTTAGAAAGATTTGGCTGTCCAAGCATAACATCATCGATTCCAGCGATAAGGATTCGGTCAACCTGTTGTTCGATGGTATGGTGACTATTTTTTAATAATTGAAAATTGGCTTGTCCCATGACTTCTTTTACAATTTCTGTTCCGTAGCCACCATGATCGTGATTGCCGTATATCCAGAACTTACCCTTTGGTGCATGTAATGAACTTAATAGATTAGTAAGTCTTGGATTCCAATTATATTGATTCGGTTTATCTACTAGATCACCGGTAAAAACAATTAAATCGGGTTCTAAAGCGTTTATTTTCTTAACTAGCTCTTGAAATTGATCAAGCGTATAATGAAATCCAATATGCGTATCGGAAAATTGAATGATTTTAAATCCATCAAATGAGGACGGTATTTTCTTGGATTGGATGGTTTCTTTATGTACGGTAAGCAATGCCGGTTCAACATTTCTTGCGTAATAATATGTACCTCCACTAATGCCAAAAAATGCAAGGGAACCAGCTAATAGTTTTTTTATAAAAGATCTTCTATTCATACTTTCACCTTCGTGAACATAATGTTTTTAAATTATAACATACCTATTCCAAAAATACGTATGACATGATAATACAAAAAATGGTATTTTGACTTTTTTGATAAATGGAAATACTATAGAGATAAAGAATTAAGTAAGGGGGAGTAAAAAATTGAATACGAAAACGGTAATCGTAACGGGTAGCTCAAGTGGTATGGGAAAGTACATGGCAAAAAAGTTTGCAGACGAGGGGTTAAATGTTGTCCTAACAGGTAGAACGAAAGAGAAGCTTGATATCGTTCGGGAAGAATTAACAGAAACTGCAAAAGGGGAACTTCTAGTTGTTCCAATGGATGTTCGGAGCCCAGAAGATGTAGAACGAATGGTAAGGGATACAGTACTTCATTTTGGAAGAGTTGATTATTTAGTAAATAATGCTGCTGGTAATTTTATCGTTCCGGCAGAAGAACTGTCTATAAATGGTTGGAATGCGGTAATAGATATTGTCTTAAATGGGACGTTCTATTGTAGTCGTGAGGTAGGAAAGTACTGGATAGAAAATAAAATAAACGGTTCCATTCTTAATATGGTAGCAACTTATGCATGGAATGCCGGAGCGGGTGTAATCCATTCCTCAGCAGCTAAAGCAGGTGTGCTAAATATGACAAGAACATTGGCAGTTGAATGGGGAACAAAATATGGGATTCGAGTAAACGCTATTGCTCCAGGACCAATAGAGCGAACTGGTGGAGCTGAAAAGTTGTTCTTATCCGAAGAAGCTGCAAAGCGTACGTTGGAATCTGTGCCGTTAAAACGATTAGGTAGGCCTGAAGAAATTGCTGAATTAGCATTATTCCTATTGTCAGAAAAGGCATCGTATATAAATGGTGAGGTCGTGACCATGGATGGTGGACAGTGGTTAAATAAATTTCCTTTTTAATAAAGTGATGAAGGATAAATTAGTAAACGACAGAATATCAGAAGTGCCCCCGGAGAAATAGGTGTATTTTCAATAAGAAGACAGGATCTGTTTTACTATACACTGGAGTGCTTACCCTGTCGTCATGGGATTAGGGAACCACTATTACGTTTTCGCTTCCGGGGTTCTCAAGCCCCTTCTATCATTCCTCTGAATTTAAGTACATTATCATATCTTTTTTATGATAGTATTTGACTTGTTTTCGGACATTGTTATCGTAAGAGCCATTCGCTTCATAGTATTTTTCAAAGTGGTACGTTGTTAATGCTTTTAGCGTTATATTTTTGTGAAGTAAGATTTGTTGTACATGCTAAAACAACTTATAGTATGTTACAATTAATGTAGGTGATGATTACATTAGAGTAGGATAAGAAATGAAAGCCCCTTCGCAATTGAAATTGCACTATAGTTTTTTAAGGAGTGGGTACAATGAGTTTGTTGCAAGATCAAGAATTAACAGCATTAACGATTGCAGATATGATGATACCTTCTGAAAAAGTGGCTCATGTGCAAGTGAATAATCCATTGGAGCATGCTCTCTTAGTCTTAGTCAAATCTGGATATTCTGCAGTCCCAGTATTGGACTCCACATACAAACTGGAAGGTACAATTGGTAAGACAAAGATATTAAATGAAATATTAGGACTAGAACGCTTTGAAATTGATCGATTATCAGATTTGCAAGTTAAAGATGTCATGGTAACAGACGTTCCTAGGGTGTTAAAAGAGGATACATTAGTTGATGGGCTGAAGGCATTGATTGATTATCCGTTTGTTTGTGTTGTGGATGGAGAAGGATATTTTGATGGCATACTAACAAGAAGAGCTATTTTGAAAGAAATACGAAAAGATATTTATTCTGGAAAAAACAAACAAGGTCGTTAATACGGTTCCTTTGCAAAACTGCAAAGGAACTTTTTTTAAATTTAATATTTGCTCAAATGATAACAGTTTGTTAAAGTGAAAATTAGAAAAATTAGGAGGTGGCTGACCATGAAAATGTTAGATGCCAAAGAAATTATTAATTTTATTTCAAATAGTAAAAAAAGTACACCTGTAAAGGTTTATATAAAAGGTGATAACTTGAATGCACTATCCTATGGTACTATTCAAGCCTTTGTAGAGCAAAGAAGTGGGGTACTATTTGGTGAGTGGGATGAGGTTTCGGCATTTTTAAACGAACATAATAATGCCATTACTGACTTTGTAATAGAGAATGATCGTCGTAATTCGGCAATTCCATTATTAGACTTAAAAAATATTAATGCTCGCATCGAACCAGGTGCTATTATACGTGATCAAGTAGAAATTGGAGACGGTGTTGTTATCATGATGGGTGCCATGATTAATATTGGAGCAGTAATTGGTGACGGTACGATGATTGATATGAATGCGGTGTTAGGTGGTAGAGCGACGGTAGGAAAGAATTGTCATATTGGAGCCGGGACCGTGTTGGCTGGTGTGATTGAACCGCCTTCTGCAAAACCAGTAATAGTGGAAGATGATGTTGTTATTGGTGCTAACGTTGTTGTATTAGAAGGTGTGACAATTGGTGAAGGTGCTGTTGTTGCTGCCGGGGCAGTGGTTACTAAAGATGTTGCGCCGAATACATTAGTTGCCGGAACAC
This sequence comes from Ornithinibacillus liuyingii, assembly GCF_055550225.1. Taxonomy (NCBI): domain Bacteria; kingdom Bacillati; phylum Bacillota; class Bacilli; order Caryophanales; family Bacillaceae; genus Ornithinibacillus; species Ornithinibacillus liuyingii. The sequence continues at coordinate 237,259 of NZ_JBPWOS010000001.1, forward strand.
CTGCTAAAGTATTAAAAGAAATTGATGAAGGAACAAAGGCTAAAACGGAGATTATGCAAGAACTTCGTAATCTAGATAATTAGAGCAAGGAGAAAACCTATGGAGCTTGCGGAACTGAAGGAAATACGGAGAGATTTACATCGAATTCCGGAATTAGGGTTTCAGGAATGGAAAACCCAAGAATATTTATTACGGTTTATTCATGATATAGCAACAGATCGCGTAGAGATACAAACATGGAAAACAGGTATACTCGTGAAGGTGTCGGGTTTAAATCCAAAGAAAAAAATAGGATACCGGGCAGATATAGACGGACTTCCGATTGAAGAACTTACTGGATCTGCGTTTGCCTCTACACATGAAGGGAAGATGCATGCATGTGGCCATGACTTTCATATGACGATTGCGTTAGGAGCCCTGAAATATGTTATAGAGCATCCTATTCAAGACGATGTCGTCTTTGTGTTCCAACCAGCGGAAGAGGGTCCAGGTGGAGCATTTCCTATGATGCAATCAGAGGAATTTCAAAGATGGAAGCCAGATTGTATTTTTGCACTTCATGTTGCACCTGAATATTCCGTTGGAACTATTGCTAGTAAGCCGGGGTTATTATTTGCTAATACAAGTGAATTATATATTGATTTTATTGGAAAAGGTGGGCATGCTGCCTTTCCGCATTTAACGAAGGATATGGCTGTAGCTGCAGGGAGCTTTATCTCTCAAGTACAACATGTTGTTTCTCGATCAATGGATCCTCAAGATAGTGCAGTTGTAACAATTGGAAAGATGTCGAGTGGACATGTGCAAAATGCCATTGCTGAAACAGCTGGGCTAGAAGGGACAATCCGAACATTAAATCCTGAAGCGATGACAAGAATAAAGCAAAAGTTAGAGAAAATGGCACAAGGGTTTGAGATTAGTCATGATTGTGAAATAAAATTAGACTATGGATCCAATTACTATCAAGTATATAATGATTCAGACTATGTCCAGTTATTCAAAGCTGTAGTGGAGCAATCTGAATTTACCTATTTAGGCGCTAAGAAAGCAATGACTGGGGAAGATTTTGGTTTTATGTTAAAGGAAATTCCAGGCTTTATGTTCTGGCTCGGTGTCGACTCACCCTACGGATTACATAATGCGAAACTGTCTCCAAAGGAAGAGGCTCTCGGGGTTGGTGTAAAAATAGTAAGCCAAATGCTTAAAACCATATCGTCAAAGGAATATTAATATAGAATATCTTCTTCACTTTCGGTAAAACTAAAGTTGTAAATTGCATACTTAGAGGAGTGAAGAAGATGGCTAGAATCGGGGTAGAAGAATCCCTTACTGATGTTAAGGAAGCATTAATGGCAATGGGTCATGAAGTAATTGAATTAAAATCAGAGGCTGATACAGCGCATTGTGATTGCTGTGTAATCTCTGGACTTGACAAAGACGTCATGGGTATGGCGGATACAAGTATAGCAGGACCAGTAATTAATGCGAGTGGACAGAACGCTGAAGAAATTGCTCAAATGGTAAACGAAAAATTAAGCTAGTAATATCAAAAAGAGGCTCGTCACGTTTGGCCTCTTTTTTTATGTCTTTTTCATTATAAAAAATTTTTTAATAAATTATGAAAAAGAGGTGGTAATTTATTTCGGAAACCGTTATATTAGTAATTACGTGAATAAAAGAAAATAACTTCAGGGGGAGGGGAATGGATGGATACATTTAAAAAGCTTAAACAATTTTATTGGCCTTATAAAAACTACTTCTTTGGATCATTATTCTTCTTGTTTTTTGTAACGGTTATTACAGTTGTGTATCCTATCATTTTACAGTTAACAATTGATGAAGTTGTAGCAAAAGAAAAATATGAGTTAGTACCTTATATTGCTACAGTGTTTATTGTTCTAATGCTTATTAAGGGCATTGCAACATTTTATCACCAGTTTTTAGGGGACCGTTTTGGTGTAAGTACAGTCTATGAGTTACGTGATGCATTGTACAAGAAGCTTCAAGTCCTATCATTTAAATATTACGATAACGCTAAAACAGGAGATATTATGTCACGTCTAACGGCAGACGTAGAAGGTTTTCGCTTTTTCTTATCCTTTGGATTTTCCGAGTTGATAAGAATAATTTTACTTATCGCTATTAGTTTAAGTGTAATGTTTTATTACTCCGTGTCATTAACATTAGTCACAATGGCAGCAATGCCTTTCCTCATTTTAGTAGCGATGCGGTTTGAAAAGCTTGCACACGTGGCATTTAGAGGAATAAGAAAATCCTTTGGGAGACTAAACACAAGGGTACAAGAGAATATAAGCGGTGTGCAAACAGTCAAATCATTATCACGAGAAGATTTCGAAATTGGCAGGTTTTCCACAAGTAATGCAGACTACCGTCAAAATTACATTAAAACATCGGAGCTTTGGGCAAAGTACTTCCCACTAATGGAGTTTATTGGGAATGTGTGTGCTGTTGCACTACTTGGATTTGGTGGATATTTAGTTATTAATGGTAGTTTGAATCCTGGTGAGTTACTAGCATTCTTTAGCTTAGTTTGGTATATCATGGGACCATTAATGAATGTTGGTTACGTTATTAACATGTTTTCACAAGCGAAAGCATCAGGGGAAAGACTTCGTGAGATATTAGAAGAGAACGAAGATATTGTAGTCAAAGAAAATGCCATTAAAGAATCAATTAAAGGTCATGTGACATTTAAAAATGTAACCTTGACCTATACAAAAGATGATGATTCTGCACTTAAGAATATTAACTTTGATGCGCCTCCAGGTAAGACAATTGGGTTAATCGGAGGTACAGGATCAGGTAAAACAAGTATTACGCAATTAATTACTCGTTTCTATGAACCTGAGAGTGGTGAGGTATTGGTCGATGGCAGACCTGTTCAAGACTATGATTTGAAGACGTTGAGAAGACATATTGGATTTGTGCTACAGGAATCGTTTTTATTCTCTACTACCATTCGTGAAAATATTGCGTATGGTAATCCAGATGCAACGGATGAACAGATAATAGATGCAGCAAAGCGTGCACAAGCACATGAGTTTATTATGGAAATGCCAAAAGGGTATGACACGTTACTTGGTGAAAGAGGTATGGGATTATCCGGTGGTCAAAGACAGCGTATTGCGATAGCGCGTGCCATATGTGTGGATCCGAGTATTCTCGTTCTTGATGATGCCACATCCGCTGTAGATATGGAAACAGAATTCCGTATCCAACAAGCATTAAAGGAAGTAATGAAGGGGCGTACTTCCTTTATCATTGCTCACCGAATTTCCTCCTTAAAACATGCGGATGAAATTATTGTATTAGATAATGGTGAGATTGTGGAAAGAGGTAGCCATGAGGAGTTATTAAAACAAAATGGTGCCTACAGGCGAATTTATGATATCCAATATCAAGACCATGATACGATTATGAATGCTGTGAACTAAGGGGGGATTAAGATGGCAAGTAAAAAAGAGAGTATTCCTGACAAAAGACATTTAAAACGATTTTATTATACGATAGATCAAGCGATAGAAAAGCCCTTTAACTGGAAGCAGATATGGCGTTTACTTGTATATTTAAAACCATACACGAAAACATATTTACTAGGTGCCATTATCGCTATGATTGTATCCACGGCTATTCGCTTAGCAATCCCTATCTTAATTAGTAAGGCTGCGTTTGATATAGCAATCGCGAATAAAGATACGAAACTGTTAATCAATCTCGTTATTATTATAGGGATATTGTACCTTCTAAGCTATATTGCGAACTATTTAAGAATTAAATGGGTGAATTTGCTAGGGCAAAATGTCATATATGATTTAAGACAGCATTTATTCACCCATGTACAGAGCTTATCTAATAATTTCTTTGATAAAAGATCTGCAGGCTCTATCCTAGTTCGTATTATGAATGATACCAATTCCTTACAAGAGTTATTTTCAAACGGTATCATCAATTTATTAATGGATATTGTTACATTACTTGGTATTGTTACCATTCTATTTACCTTAAGTCCTAAATTAGCAGTTGCAGTGATGGTTATTTTGCCGTTAATGTTTTATATTACAACAGTATTAAGAAGAAAGATTCGACGTACGTGGCAGGAAGTTCGTATTCAACAATCACGTATGAATTCACATTTGAATGAAAGCATTCAGGGTATTCGTATCACACAGTCGTTTACACAGGAAAAGGAAAACACTGAGTTCTTTGATGGGTTAAATACGGACACTTATTCTGCATGGATTGATGCAACGAGAAAAAGTGCTATGTTCCGTCCGTTTGTAGAAATGAGTAATGCCATAGGAACAGTAATACTAATTGCCTATGGTGCGCATTTAATTATTTTAGGACCCGATGCAGGTGGTATAGCAGTTGGTACCTTTATAGCCTTTGCCTTCTATCTAGGTATGTTCTGGGATCCTATTTCTCGATTAGGTCAGATGTATAATCAGTTGCTTGTAGCCATGGCTTCATCTGAACGGATTTTCGAGTATTTAGATGAAAAGCCGAATGTTGATGAAGCGGATAACCCTTATGAATTTACTGAAATGAAAGGGCATATTGAATTTGAGAAAGTTCAATTCTCCTATAATAATGACCGGATTGCACTACATGAAGTATCTTTAGAAATGAAGGCAGGTCAGACAATTGCGTTAGTAGGACATACGGGAAGTGGTAAATCAACTATTGCTAATTTAATTAGTAGATTCTATGATCCGACAAAAGGGCAAGTGAAGATTGATGGTCATAACTTACGAGATGTGTCATTAAAGAGCTTGCGTAAACATATTAGTGTAGTTTTACAAGATACTTTTATTTTCTCGGGAACGATTATGGAGAATATTCGTTTCGGCCGACCGGATGCAAGCGATGAGGAGGTATTGGAAGCTGCTAAAGTAGTCGGGGCAGATGATTTTATTAAACGTCTGGCAAAAGGCTACGAAACAGAAGTGGAAGAGCGAGGGAATATTCTTTCTGCCGGAGAAAGACAGTTATTATCATTTGCTCGTGCACTTTTAGCTAATCCTAGTATCATTATTTTAGATGAGGCAACAGCAAGCATCGATACGGAAACAGAGTTAAAAATACAAGCTGCACTACGAACATTATTGCATGGTAGAACAGCGATAATTATTGCTCATAGATTATCAACTATTAGAGAAGCAGATAATATTTATGTATTAGAGCATGGAAAGATTCTAGAGAATGGAAACCATGATGAATTAATGGCGCAAAAAGGAGAGTATTATCATTTAGTACGCTCACAATTTCAAATGCTCGATGCAATGTAAAACAGGAACACGAAGCAATTTTCGATAAGGAAATTGCTTCTTTTTCTTACAATTGTTAAAGTATAATTGATAGAAGGATATTGATGGAGGAACTCTAATGAGAAAAAAGGAATTTGCAGTTATTGGTTTAGGAAGATTCGGGGGGAGTATTTGTCAGGAATTAAGCCGTGAGGGAATGGAAGTATTAGCTATAGATCGTGATGAGGAAAAAGTGAATCAATTTAAGCATATTGCTTCTCACGCAGTGATAGCTGACTCAACCGATGAAACGACATTGAAAGAATTAGGTATTAAAAACATTGACCATGTTATTGTTGCTATTGGTGATAACATCCAAGCTAGTATTTTGACAACCGTAGTATTAGTCGAATTAGGTGTACAGCGAATTACAGTAAAAGCTCAAAATGATTACCATGCCAAAATACTACATAAAATTGGAGCCCATCAAGTAGTACACCCGGAAAGAGACATGGGCCGAAGAATAGCTCATAGTATTATTTCCAATAATATTGTTGATTATCTAGAACTTTCAGATGACCACAGTATTGTCGAGGTAAAAGCAGGCAAGAAAATGACAGGTAAGTCTATTATTGAACTCGATATACGTGCAAAATTCGGGTGTACAGTTGTTGCGATTAAGCAGGGGAGAGATATAAACGTATCGCCAACTCCAGACGATATACTGACAGAAAACGATATATTAGTTGTAGTAGGTGCAGATAAAGACATTGCTAGATTTGAAAGGCAGCTAGTGATAGATGATTAATTTTCGTTTTAATGGAATGGAGTTTGTTCATATTACATAAAAAAGAAAGTCTTCTAAGGAGTCATACCCCTTAGAAGACTTTTTTAAACTTCCATAATAATCGGTAAGATCATTGGACGGCGTTTCGTTTTCTCATATAGGAATGGAGCAATTGTATCTGTAATTTCGTTTTTAATTTCAGACCATTGTGTCGTTTTTCTCTCCATTACTTTATTCAAGTGTGCAGAAACAAGCTTTTGAGCTTGATTAATCATGTCCTCTGATTCACGCATATAAACAAAACCACGAGAAATGATATCAGGTCCTGCAGCAATCTTGAACTCCTTCATGTTAATACTTACGACTACAATAACTAATCCTTCTTCCGATAGAATACGGCGATCACGTAAGACAATATTACCTATGTCACCAATACCGCTTCCGTCTACATATACAGAACCAGAAGGAATCTTTCCGGATACTTGTGCAGTATCTTTACTTAAAGCTAGCACATCACCATTATCCATAACGAAGGAATTTTCTAGATTTACGCCACACATTTCAGCTAATTTAGTGTGCTCCACTAACATACGGTATTCACCGTGAATCGGCATAAAGTACTTCGGCTGCATTAAGCGTAACATTAGCTTTTGTTCTTCTTGGCTTCCGTGTCCAGAAGTGTGAATATCATTTAATTTACCATGAATAACCTCTGCACCGGCACGGTACAACATATTGATGGTCTTGCTAACACTTAATGTATTTCCAGGGATTGGCGAAGAAGAAAATACTACTGTGTCACCAGGGATTATTTGAATTTGTCTATGTGTCCCATTTGCAATTCGAGATAATGCTGCCATCGGCTCGCCTTGAGATCCGGTACAAAGAATGGTTACTTCATTTGCTGGGAGACGATTAATCTCGTTTGCTTCGATAAATGTATCTTTTGGAGCTTGAATATAGCCAAGCTCTTGACCTAACTTAATAGCAGATTCCATACTACGCCCAAATACAGCAACTTTTCGATTATAGCGAACAGCAGCTTCTACCATCTGTTGAAGACGGTAAATATTTGAGGCAAAGGTAGCGAAAATAATTCTTCCAGTTACACGACTGAATATATCGCTAATATTTGCTCCAACTACTTTTTCAGACAAAGTAAAGCCTGGAACTTCACTATTCGTACTATCTGAAAGAAGACAAAGTACACCTTCTTTTCCTATTTCTGCCATTTTTGCTAAGTTTGCAGGTTCCCCAACTGGTGTGAAATCAAACTTAAAGTCACCGGTATGAACGATGTTGCCTGGTGGTGTCTTTACGACTATACCATATGCATCGGGAATACTGTGTGTGGTACGGAAAAAGCTAACAGATGTTTTACGGAATTTAATGATATCATCTTCTTGAATGGTATGTAATTTTGCATTTCTTAATAATCCATGTTCTTCTAATTTATTTCGAATTAAGCCAATCGCCAGCTTACCTGCGTATATAGGAATGTTAATTTCACGCAGTAAATAAGGAATTCCACCAATATGATCTTCATGACCATGTGTTACAATTAAGCCTTTTATTTTATCTTGATTTTGCACTAAATAGGTGTAGTCAGGAATAACATAATCAATACCAAGTAACTCATCTTCAGGGAATTTAATCCCAGCATCAATTAGAATTATTTCATCTTGAAATTGTACTCCGTACGTATTTTTTCCTATTTCACCAAGTCCACCTAGTGCAAATACTGCTGCCTGATCATTTTTTACGAATTTCATTTTTTAAACATTCTCCACTTTAAAATCTTCGGATTGTTTTTCATATGCTAAATGTGCTTCATCTAGTGGGTGGATGAATTCGATATTGTAGTTGCGATTGCTTAATTTTTGTCTTACTTCCTTTTCAGAATCTGCTTCAACATAAAGGCTTTTAGAACGTTCTCGTACTGGTATTTCTTGTCTAGATTCTTGGTATATTACTTTAAAAATCATACTATCTCTCCTGTCTCTCTCTATAACTTTATATTTACCATTCAAAAAATGTAAAGAAGATATCCGTTATTACTAATTAGCTTAAGCTCATTATGTAATTATTTCCGATTAGAATCGGTCCGTTTAATCCATTCATTTTAATATAACGATTGACTTAGAGTCTATCGTACATCCTAACTATATTCCGCATCTTTATAATCCGTTCACACCATGTAACTTAACAAAAAGACAGGTGAATGACTATGTTAGATTTATCATTATCGGTAGATTGGCTATCATTTATACCCTGCCTTTTTTTCTTTATTCTCTAAAAGTTGATGGTACACGTCCTCGGCCTAAAAAATCTTTCCAACGCTTCTTTAGCTTTTCTTTTAGGCGACGTAACATAAGGACATACACTCCTTTCAAAAGATTAAAGAAAAGCAAATATAATTTTCTACCGTCCAATCCCTCTTATTTATAGTATAGTATGGATTTGAAAATATTGAAATAAAAATCAACGATTTACTTTAAAAAACATTTTATTAAGAAAGCTATTTAAACGTTAGTTAGGTACCAAGGTCCAGTTTCTTAACCTTATGTTTCTCGAGAATACCGTTTTCTATGCATTGTATAAAAAAAGGGTCTGACCTTGTGGTCGACCCTTCATAACTAATCGATAGCTTTCGAATTTTCAGGAATTGCAAAAGGATTTTCTTTATCAATATGATCGTAGAACATAATACCATTCAAATGATCAATTTCGTGCTGGAATACAATTGCAGCATAATCCTTCAAACGAAGCTTTACTTGATTACCATTTATATCTGTTGCAGTAACGGTAATACGTGCATAACGTGGAACAAAACCTTCTACATTACGGTCAACAGATAGGCATCCTTCTCCCACCGTTAAATAAGCCTTCTCAACAGAATGACTTACAATTTTAGGGTTAAATAAACCGTAGCTATATTGATCGCCATTACCATCCTCGAAATGCACAGCCATCATCCTTTTGTTAATTCCTAATTGTGGTGCTGCAAGCCCTACACCAGGTCTCAAATTATATCGTGCACAGATTTTTTCATCTTGACTATTTTGTAAAAACTCAAGCATTTCTTTTAGTAAGGAAACTTCTTCCTCGGAAGGTGGAAGTGGTACTTCATTTGCAACTTCCCTTAATGAAGGGTGCCCCTCACGTACAATATCATTCATAGTTAGCATTTTGATTCACTCCAACTCTATAATGGTCCTATATTTATCATATTATAGTCAATTAAATAGTTTATCATATAATTAGTTTAGAAGGCATATTTTTACTTATAGAAGACAAGTAATAATTAATAAATGCTTTAATGATAATTTATGATATACTATTTAACAGTTCGACACAGAGTAGTTATTATACGAGAAGTTTTTGAGGGGGATAAGAAAACGTGAGATATAATCACTTAATACTAGTTATTATGTTAGGTATGGTTTTCCTATTAGCTGGGTGTGGAAATAGTCCGGAAACGCAAATATATAATCATTTGGAAGAGGCAGTTAAATTAGAAGAGGGTTTTCAGGAGCAACAAGATGAAATTACGAAGCTAGAGCAGGAAGAACAAGAATTATATAAACAAATCATTGAGCTAGGAATTGAAGAACTAGATCAAATAAAAGAATTCGCGGAAAGAGCGCTTGAGTCCATTGAGAAGAGAGACGAAAGAATAAGCTTGGAGAAAGAAAGCCTAGATGCTTCTCGCGCAGAATTCGAACAGTCTAAAGAGTTGATTGGCGAAATAAAGGATGAGGAAGTTAAAGAGAAGGCGTTAACGATGTATGACACCATGATTAATCGTTTTGATGCTTATGATATTCTAAACAAGACATATAATGAGTCCTTAGAGCTTGAAAAGCAATTATATGAGATGCTACAACGTGAGGATTTAGAGCAAGAAGCGTTGCAAGAACAAGTTGAGAAGGTTAATTTAAAGTATCAAGAAGTAATTGAAGCGAATAGCCTTTTTAATGACTATACTTCTGAATATAATGAATTAAAAAAGAACTTCTATGAAGTAGCTGAGATTAATGTGAAATATATTGATTAACGAAGCCTAACTTGTAAGAGAGCTTCCCTAGCATATTAGGGAGGCTCTTTTTTGTTTCAAAATGTAACAGAATTAAATTGTAACTATAACAGATTAGGGCAGTGTCCAAGAAACTGTCTTAATGAAGATGTGAAAATATAAAACAAAGTAGTTGACCTAAAGGGATTATATACGCTAAACTTTACATGTATTAAAAATTGTACCAGTATTTTTTGCGGAATTTATGTAACAGTTTTGGCTGTTTCTCCACTTATGATTACAACCGATTTGCATGTAGGCATAAATATGAGCAAATAGGTACAGGTTTTCCAAGTTTTTGGGAAGGATAGTAAAGATAAATTTATAAGGATACATGAAAGGAAGAGGTGAACTATTTTGAAACACGTTTTAGAGAGTGTTGAAAGTCAGTTCGAAATGTTCCAGATTCTTAATGAAGATGGGAAAATTGTCAATAAGGATGACATGCCGGATTTATCAGATGATGAATTAAAAGAGCTTATGAGAAGAATGGTTTATACTCGTATTTTAGACCAACGTTCGATCGCGCTTAACCGTCAAGGACGTTTAGGCTTCTATGCTCCTACTGCAGGTCAAGAAGCTTCACAATTAGGTAGTCATTTTGCACTAGAAAAAGATGACTTTATTTTACCAGGGTATCGTGATGTGCCTCAGTTGATTTGGCATGGCTTACCACTATATCAAGCGTTCTTATTCTCTAAAGGACACTTCCATGGAAACCAAATGCCTGAGGGAGTTCATGCATTACCTCCACAAATCATCATTGGTGCTCAATATGTGCAAGCTGCTGGTGTTGGTTTAGGTCTTAAAATGAGAGGTAAAAAAGCTGTAGCAATTACTTATACTGGTGATGGTGGTACATCACAAGGTGACTTCTACGAGGGTATGAACTTCGCTGGAGCATATGGAGCTAATAATATCTTTATTGTACAAAACAATGGTTTTGCCATTTCTGTACCTAGAGATAAACAAACTGCTGCTAAAACATTAGCACAAAAGGCTATTGCAGCTGGTATTGAAGGTATTCAAGTAGATGGTATGGACGTTCTTGCTGTATATGCAGCGACAAAACATGCTCGTGAACGTGCAATTGCTGGAGAAGGCCCAATGTTAATTGAAACAATGACATACCGCTATGGTCCTCATACAATGGCTGGCGATGATCCAACACGTTACCGTTCTGCAGATCTTGATTCTGAATGGGAGAAAAAAGATCCATTAGTACGCTTCCGTAAATTCCTGGAAGGTAAGAAATTATGGTCTGAGGAAGAGGAAAATCAAGTAATTGAACAAGCAAAAGAAGATATTAAAGAAGCTATTAAAAAAGCTGACCAATATCCTAAACAAAAAGTTACTGATTTTATTTCTAATATGTTCGAGAAACTTCCAAATAATTTAGTAGAACAAATGGAAGAGTATAAAGCAAAGGAGTCGAAGTAAAAAATGGCACAAATGACAATGATTCAAGCAATCACTGATGCACTACGCGTAGAATTGAAAAATGATGAAAACGTGTTAGTGTTTGGTGAAGATGTCGGCCAAAATGGTGGGGTATTCCGTGCTACAGAAGGCCTTCAAAAAGAATTCGGGGAAGATCGTGTATTTGATACGCCATTAGCTGAATCTGGAATTGGTGGTCTTGCAATTGGTCTAGCATTGCAAGGATATCGCCCAGTACCGGAAATTCAATTCTTCGGCTTTGTGTATGAAGTAATTGATTCTATTAGTGGTCAAATGGCACGTATGCGTTATCGTTCTGGTGGTACTCATACTGCACCTATTACTGTTCGTTCACCATTTGGTGGTGGAGTACACACTCCAGAATTACATGCTGATTCATTAGAAGGATTAATGGCACAACAACCTGGTTTGAAAGTAGTTATTCCATCTACTCCATACGATGCAAAAGGACTATTAATTTCAGCTATTCGTGATAATGATCCTGTAATCTACCTAGAACACATGAAATTATACCGCTCTTTCCGTGGTGAAGTTCCTGAAGGTGAATATACAATAGAGCTTGGAAAAGCAGATGTAAAACGTGAAGGAAAAGACGTAACAATTGTAACTTACGGTGCAATGGTACATGCTTCTCTAAAAGCTGCAGAAGAGCTTGAGAAGAATGGAATTGATGTTGAAGTAATCGACTTACGTACGGTTTCTCCAATTGACATAGATACTATATTAGAATCAGTTAAGAAAACCAATCGTGTAGTTGTGGTTCAAGAAGCTCAGCGTCAAGCTGGTATTGCTGCAAATGTTGTTGCTGAGATTCAAGAAAGAGCAATTTTACATTTAGAAGCTCCAGTATTGCGTGTTACTGCACCTGATACGGTATACCCATTCTCAGAAGCAGAAGAAGTTTGGTTACCAAATTACAACGACATCATTGAAAAAGTAAACACAGTAGTGAATTTCTAAAAGTAAAAGGAGGCTATTTAAATGGCTTTTGAATTTAAATTACCGGATATTGGTGAAGGAATCCACGAAGGTGAGATTGTTTCATGGATGGTAAAAGAAGGCGACGAAGTTAAAGAAGATGACATTCTTTGTGAAGTACAAAACGATAAAGCTGTAGTAGAAATCCCTTCTCCAGTAGAAGGTACGGTAACAAAGATTTTTGTACAAGAAGGAGAAGTAGCTATCGTAGGTGATACACTTATTTCCTTTGATGCAGAAGGCTATGAAGATGCTGGAAGTGAAGAACCAGCTGAAGCTGTTGTTGAAGAAGCGAAAACAGAATCACCAAAAATGGAAGTTTCTCCAAATAACGCGCAAGCAGAAACTGTTGTAGATGAAACAAAGCGTGTAATTGCGATGCCTTCTGTACGTAAATATGCTCGTGAAAACAACGTTAATATCAAACAAGTAACAGGCTCTGGAAATAATGGCCGTATTACAAAAGAAGATATTGATAATTTCTTAACAGGTGGCACATCTCAAGCTCAAGGTACGGAAGCTACTGCTACAGAAACAGCACCAGCTGAAGAAAAATCTGCTAAAGCACCTGTACTAGAAGGTGACTTCCCAGAAACTCGTGAGAAAATGAGTCCAATTCGTAAAGCAATTGCGAAAGCGATGGTTAATTCGAAGACGAAAGCACCTCACGTAACGTTAATGGACGAAGTAGATGTTACAGAACTAGTTGCACATCGTAAGAAATTTAAACAAGCAGCAATTGATCAAGGCATTAAGCTTACGTACTTACCATACGTAGTAAAAGCTCTAGTTTCAGCTTTAAAACAATATCCTATTTTAAACGCATCTATCGATGATGCTACAGAAGAAATTGTTCAAAAACATTACTACAATGTTGGAATCGCTGCAGATACAGATAAAGGATTATTAGTTCCTGTAGTTAAAAATGCTGATCGTAAATCTATTTTCGCCATTTCTGCTGAAATTAATGAATTGGCAGAAAAAGCTAGAAGTGGTAAACTAGCACCAGATGAGATGAAAGGCGCTTCAAGTACTATTTCTAACATTGGTTCTGCTGGTGGTCAATGGTTTACTCCAGTTATCAACTATCCAGAAGCAGCTATTCTAGGTATTGGCCGAATTGCTGAGAAACCAATTGTTCGTGACGGAGAAGTAGTAATTGCTCCAGTACTTGCAGTTTCCTTGAGCTTTGACCACCGTATTGTTGATGGTGCAACTGCTCAAATGGCCTTAAATCAAATCAAGCGATTATTAAATGATCCACAATTAATCATGATGGAGGCGTAAGGATTATGGTAGTAGGAGATTTTCCAATTGAATTAGACACTCTAGTTGTCGGAGCTGGTCCTGGGGGATATGTTGCTGCAATTCGTGCTGCACAATTAGGTCAAAAAGTTACAATCGTAGATAAAGGCGCTCTTGGTGGCGTATGTCTAAATGTTGGTTGTATTCCTTCAAAAGCACTAATTGAAGCTGGTCATTCTGTTGTTCATGCAAAAGGTAATGAAGATTTAGGTATTAAATCTGAAAATGTTACATTTGATTTTGCGAAGGTACAAGAGTGGAAAGCATCTGTAGTTAATAAGCTTACATCTGGTGTAGAAGGTTTATTAAAAGGTAATAAAGTTGATATCATTAAAGGCGAAGTTTACTTTGTAGATAAAAATACAGTTAAAGTAATGGATGAAAAAACATCTCAAACATATACATTCAAAAACTGTATTATTGCAACAGGTTCATCACCTATTGAAATTCCGACATTCAAATTCTCAGAACGTGTACTTGATTCAACAGGTGCATTAAATCTTAAAGAAGTACCGAAGAAAATGGTAGTAATTGGTGCAGGATATGTCGGCAGTGAGCTTGGATCCGCTTATGCAAATTTCGGAACAGAAGTTGTCTTCCTTGAAGGTGCAAAAGATATTCTGAGCGGATTTGAAAAACAAATGACTGCTCTTGTTAAGAAACGTCTTAAAAATAAAGGTGCAACAATTGTTACAGAAGCAATGGCTAAAGGTGTTGAAGAAACAAAAGATGGCGTGAAAGTAACATACGAAGTTGGCGGAAAAGAGGAAGTTGTTGAAGCTGATTATGTACTAGTTACTGTTGGTCGTCGTCCAAACACTAGTGAAATTGGTCTTGAACAAGTTGGTATTGAATTAGACGAAAGAGGTCTAGTAAAAGTAGATAAGCAATGTCGTACAAATGTAGAAAACATTTATGCAATTGGGGATATTGTTCCTGGAGCGCCACTTGCTCATAAAGCTTCTTATGAAGGTAAAGTTGCTGCTGAAGCAATCAGCGGTGAAAAATCTGAGATTGACTATATCGGTATGCCTGCCGTAGCATTTGTTGAGCCTGAGCTTGCATCAGTAGGGTTAACGGAAGCAGAAGCGAAGGAACAAGGCTACAATGTAAAAGTAGCTAAATTCCCATTCGGTGCTAATGGTCGTGCATTATCATTAAATAATACAGATGGCTTCTTGAAATTAGTTACACGTAAAGAAGATGGTCTAGTTCTAGGTGGTCAAATCGCTGGCCCTAATGCAAGTGATATGATTTCTGAAATTGGATTAGCTGTAGAAGCAGGGATGACTGCTGAAGATATTGCATTAACTATTCATGCTCACCCAACACTTGGTGAGATTACGATGGAAGCAGCTGAAGTTGCACTCGGAACACCTATTCATATGCTTTAATTTTAAAGTAAAGAGTGATGTTTGGTTCTTGACGAACCGACATCACTCTTTTTATTGAACGATAATCTTCGTTTATTCATACAAAAGGATAAGGCTAATTAACCTAATCAGATACTTAGGCAATTTATGGCATAATAGTGAATTAACCTTTTCTTCTCATTTCGATTTCTTTTATTTCTTGTCTAAAAGACTTTATCAGTGAAACTACAATTAAAAGTAATATAATACTAAATGGGAAGGCAGCAATGATAGAAGCAGTTTGCAGTGCACTTAACCCACCTTGCCATAATAATACCGCGGCAGCACCAGACTGTATAATTCCCCAAATCAGCTTAACAGAATTGGGTGGATCTAGTCTTCCTCCAGTTGTTTGCATCCCTAATACAAATGTCGCTGAATCTGCTGATGTAATAAAGAAGGTACCAATTAACAAGATAGCTAAAAGTGACATGATGGTGGATAATGGGAAATGTTCAAGTACGGCAAACAGGACAGTTTCTTCACCAAGTTCACCTACATAATGAAAAATATCTAGTCCTTCAAAGAATTCTAAATGTATTGCCGAACCACCGAAAACGGTAAACCAAAGCGCGCTAAAAATAGTAGGGACAAGTAAAACACCAAGTATAAATTCCCGAATGGTTCTTCCTCTTGACACTCTAGCGATAAATGTCCCGACAAATGGTGCCCAAGCAATCCACCATGCCCAGTAAAAAATAGTCCAGTCTTTGATCCATGAAGTATTATCTTCGTTAAAAGGTGTCATACGTAGGCTCATACTTGGCAAATTTTGAATGTAATTCCCGATGGATGTAGTAAAGTAATTTAACATAAACGTGGTAGGTCCTAAAAATAACAGGAATATCATTAAAGCTACTGCAAGGACAATATTAGAGTTAGACAAATATTTCATTCCTTTATTCAAACCAGCAGATACAGAGAGCATATACAAAATTGTCACAATTAAGATAATCAGCATTTGAAACAAGAAAGTTTGGTCGATTCCGAAGACAAATGATAACCCACCACTAATTTGTATCGCACCAAATCCAAGGGAGGTTGCAACACCAAATACAGTAGCAAATACCACAATAAAGTCTATTATACTTCCCCATACTTCTTTTCCTTTTAAACCAAACAAGGGAACTAATATATCACTAACTAATCCTGTTGAATGTTTTCTGAACTTAAAATATGCTAAAGCAAGTGCTATAGTGGCATATATAGCCCAAGGATGGAATCCCCAATGAAAAAGGCTATATTGAATAGCGGCTTTTGCTGCATCACTCGTCATGGAATCGCCATAGGGTGGATTATGAAAATGTGACAATGGTTCTGCCGCCCCCCAAAAGACTAATCCAATCCCCATTCCTGCACTAAACAACATGGCAAACCATGTCAAATAGGAGTATTCCGGCTTATCGTTTGGTCTACCTAATTTAATTCCACCATATTTAGAGAATATAAGAAATAGGCAAAATAAGAGAAAACATGATGCACTGATTAAATAAAACCAACCAAATTTGTCCACAATATACGTTTGAATGGTTGAAGTAACTGCTTCTAGGTTTCCATTGGGTAATACACTATCCGGAATGATGCCCCAAATAATGAATAACAGACTAATGATTACTGAAATATAAAAAACTTTCGTTACCTTATTCATATTAAATCATTCCTATCTGATTCTTTAATTCGTAGTGTCTATATTACTATCCCCAACTATTAGGAGAACTTTCGCAAAAATAAAGAGGTTGTCTTCTTTTTTTTCATCGATTAAACTGAGTATATTAGGAGTAAATCATCAGGAGGGTGTTACATGAGATTAGCAGTTTTCGTTTTTTCAACACTAGTTATTTTATTTTTATCTGCCTGTAGCCCCGGGCTCGAACAAATTGAAGGAAGCAAGTCAGATGATTTAGTAGGACAAACCAATCAAAAGTCTGAAAATCAAGTAAGTGGAATGGAAGAGGAAGAGGCATCTAACGGTATAACTAAGGTTAAGGAAGAGGAATCTAATCAAGAGTACGAGGAAAATACAGAAGAAATTAAACCACAATATCGTGTTTCTGAAGATTGGTCCGTTGTCCCAATAGAAGATGGAACCAATGAGAAAGTTGTGTTACTTACCATTGATGATGCTCCTGAGAAGTATGCCTTACAAATGGCAAAAACGTTACAGGAATTAGATGCTGGTGCGATATTTTTTGTCAATGGACATTTTATAGACACACCTCAAGAAGCAGAAGTATTAAAGGAAATTCACAATATGGGCTTTACCATAGGGAATCACACGTATTCCCATGTCAATCTTGAAAGCATAGTACATGATCCTGAAAAACAACGTGAGGAAATAGTTCTCTTGAATGATAAGATTGAAGAGATTATTGGAGAAAGACCTAAATTTTTCCGTGCACCTCATGGTATCAATACAGAAGACTCGAAAAAAATAGCGAAAGAAGAAAAAATGATTTTAATGAACTGGTCTTATGGCTATGATTACTTTACTCCTTATATGAATAAGGACAAGCTAGTAGAAGCTATGGTAACAGGGGAAGGGCCAGAGGTAGATGTTCCATACTCTTTACTAAAGCCAGGAGCTAACCTTTTAATGCATGATCGCGAATGGACGAATGAGGCGTTAAGGGATATTGTCGAAGGACTTAGAGAACAGGGATATGAGATTGTTGACCCTGATTTAATCGAGACGATAGAGTGAACGTAGGAAATGTTACCAGTGAAAATTATCGCTGGTACTTTTTTTGTTGATTGTGTTATACTAAATGTAATTTGTAATCTAATTGGTGCATACTATAGAATAAAGTGTTATACAAAAGGGGAGCTGGTTTTAAATGGGTACAATCGTTTGTCAACAATGCCAGGTTACTATTGAGCATTATGAAAATGAAAAGGTGGCAATATTGTATGGCACTTGCCCAAAATGTAAATCGAAGTAATGAATGCTTTAGATAATTAAAAACAGCGTAATACCATCCTCTTTCAAGTTGCATAGCCATGCAACTTTTTTTATATTACTTAAAAAGCATGGTAAGATGGATAAAGAACTATGGAATGGAGGGAATAGGATGAAATGGTCTACTAGAATTACAGAATTATTCCATATAGAATATCCAATTATCCAAGGTGGGCTTGCATATTTAGCATACGCAGATTTAGCTGCTGCTGTTTCCAATGCTGGTGCACTAGGACAAATTACTGCTATGAGTTTGCCTGGACCTGAAGAATTAAGAAGTGAAATTATACGAGTGAAAGAACTTACCGATAAACCCTTTGGTGTAAACTTTGCTATCGGGCAACATAATCGACCATATGAAGACATGGTGCAGGTGGCTATCGAGGAGAAAGTTCCGGTTGTTTCAGTGACAGGTGGTAATCCAAAAGGTGTTTTAGACATGGTGAAGGAACATCCCATCAAGACATTAGTCTTAGTAGCTGCGAAAAGACAAGCACAGAAAGCAGAGCAACTGGGAGCAGACGCTGTTATTGTTGTAGGACATGAAGGTGGTGGTCACCTAGGGAGAGCGGATACGAGTACTTTTGTATTAACACCGGATGTAGCTGATAATGTATCCATACCAGTCATCGCTTCCGGTGGTATTATAGATGGAAGGGGATTGATGGCTAGTCTTGCATTAGGTGCAGAAGGTATAGAGATGGGGACACGATTTATTGCAACGAAAGAATGTATTCATGCTCATCCAGTGTACAAACAGGCAATAATAGAAGCAGATGAAAATTCGACTGTTGTAATTAAACGTTCGTTAGGGACTCCAGCTCGGGTTTTAAAAAATTCCTGGACAGATAAAATATTGGAATTAGAAGAAAAAGAAGTTGGATATGATGGGTTAAAAGATTACATAAGTGGAGTAGCGAATAGGAATTATATTTATAAAGGCGAAACAGATAACGGGTTTGGTTGGGCAGGACAGGGGGTAGCTGGAATAGATGATATACCTTCTGTAAGAGAACTAATCGAAAGAATGATTGCTGAAGCGGAAGGAATACGCAAGAAGTGGAAGGAATGAGGTGAAGGAAAAGGATGAATTACACATACCCTTTTGATACAAGTTGGTCAAAAGAAGAAATAATTGATGTTGTCCAATTTTTTTCATTAATAGAGAGAGCTTATGAAAAAGGGATCGACCGGGATATTTTGCTTGCTGGCTATCGAAAGTTTAAGCATATTGTACCGGCAAAAAGTGAAGAAAAACGATACTTTCAAGAGTTTGAAAAAGACTCTGGTTATTCTTGTTACCAAGTCGTTAAAATGGCAAGAGATAGTGAGAGTGGACTAATTAAAATGAGATGAAAAAAAGGGAAGTTCCAAAAGTATGTGGAATTTCCCTTTTGCTATTATGATTGAAGTGCCATTCGGTAAAATGGAATTAACTGTTCATAGGTGTCCTTAATAAACTGAACTAATTCTTCTCCATTAGATACAACAGGATTGCTAGAAGAAAGATGTTTCCCAATAAGAAATTCAGCTTTTTTTACATCACGGAATCGTTCTACATGTTTAGCTTCTAGCTCTTGAATAGATAAAGAATCTTTTTTCATATGATCTAACGAAATAACAAAGTCTCCAGATAATTGCTTTATTTGATCAAAATTAGCTAAGTAAGCTTTGGCGATTTCACTCTTATTTTCTAATTCATAAATGCAAGCCATCCAAATAAACAAATGATCATCAAATAATCCAACCTGGAAATGCGGATGTTTTTTATACCCTCTATTATTATGAGAAATGGCTAACCAAGTATCCTTTGGCGGGTTTACTGTTCTTCTAGCATGCTTTGCAATATGGAGATAAACTTCATTTCCTAATTGAGTAGAAAGATATTCTACCAACTCCTGTCCAATTTCCTTGAACTTTGGTTGGATCCGAGTTTGTATTGCTTCCATTCTTGCATCTAATCCATCTATATGAAATGTGTCAAAATCACTTTTGACAAATCCTTTAATACTCATGAAAAACACCTTTCCTATTTATTTATAGTTATTATTATGAACAACTGAATATAAACTAGTCAAGTGATTAAATCGTTATAGTACGATTTGGACAGTTATAAATATGAACGAATTGAACCAAAAGTCATATATATAAAGAAACAAACAGATTGTTCACGAAAACTTGGACAACACAGGTTATTTACCTAGGAATTCGATTGAAGGGATGTGTAGGCTGTTGAAATATATATTAGAAGAAGTTAGAAGATTGGAAGAGAAGGAAAAGATTCCTATTATTAAAATGGAGATTGATTATGAATTATTAACGCTTTATGATGCTTTACAAGAAAATGATAAAGTTCAGATTATAAAATCGAAAGAAAGACTAAAGCAGTTACGCGAAAATCTATTAGAGCTCTTAGATAAATAACCTCCTTTACTCAAGGGAAGAAGCGCACAGCTTCTACTTCCTTGAGTGTTTTTTGGCAGATTGACTGTAAACAATTACTCACTTGAGCGAAGAGATACTTATCGATTAGTTATTGAATAAGTAATTATAGGTTTATTCTAGAAAGGTTAATGAAAAAGCCCTCAAGTATGACTAGCTTTTAAAATTCTGATACTATAAATAGGAGTAGACATATTGGAGGCTATACATATGGATAATTTAATACGTGAAGAGATATTTCATTATGCTAAGGAATGGGTATTGGAAGCCGGAAATATAATACGGAATACAATAGATGACCCTTTAGAAATTGGTACAAAATCAAATCCAAATGATTTAGTAACTACGATGGATAAAAACACGGAGAAGTTCTTTGTAGAAAAAATTAAAACAACATTTCCAGATCATTTATTACTTTCCGAGGAAGGGTTTGGAGATGAGATTGATTCTCTAGATGGGACGGTTTGGATTATCGATCCTATTGATGGAACAATGAATTTTGTTCAGCAAAAACGAAACTTTGCCATATCGGTTGGGATTTATCAGGATGGCGTAGGGGAAATTGGTCTTATTTATAACGTGATGGAGGATGAATTATACACTGCTTTACGGGGGGAAGGAGCATTTAAGGGTGAGAAAAAGCTTTCGCCACTCAAAGAAGGAATGATTCTAGAAGAGTCTGTTATTGGATTAAATCATTTATGGCTTTGTGAGAACCGATTAGTTGATGAAAAAGTAATGCAGCAATTGGTGAAAACTGCACGTGGGACGAGAACATATGGCTCTGCAGCCTTAGAATTTGCTTATGTTGCAGAAGGAATATTAGAAGGTTATTTAACAATGGGCTTATCACCATGGGATATTGCTGCTGGAATGATAATTGTAAATGAAGTTGGTGGTGTAACAACGAATATTGATGGGGATCCGATTAATATGGTAGGAAGAAACGCTGTCTTTGTCGGTCATCCGGATGTTCATAACCGTATCATTAAAGATTTTATTGCAAAAGGAAGAAAGTGACTCACGCCTGTGAGCCGCTTTTTTTCTTTTTGTTTGCTATCCCAAATCCCATAATAGCAAACCCTAACACAATAAATAATACAATCAACCAAATGTTACGCATGGCAATTGCCAATCCTACTCCGATAAACATCGATACAACAACTAATGCTAGTAATAATGCTGGTATATTTATTTTTTTCATGTAAGACACTCCCTCTATTGTACAATATCTAGTATAAGTCTTTTTTGAGTGATAGGAAAGGTTAAATATCTGTCTTTCCTATATCAGACAAGGAGTCTTTTTCTTATACATAAAGGAACTGAGGATTTATTCAAAAAACTGTTATAATGAATAGTTGTTGTTACGTAAGTGGTATCGCACGATAAATTACGTACTTAGCTAACACTAGCAAGTTTATTTTTTATTTAGTATGATAGTGGTGAATATACATAATGGGGGATTTGAATGGTTTATAATTATGTCATGGAACAATACGGTGTAGATCAAGTATTTAATATACTATACGTTGCAAATTTAATTCTAGCTGCAATTGCATATAAACTAGGTTTTGCAAAAAAACTACCTATCTTAAAATCAGTTATAGTCTATATTTTGTTAGCCATAGGAATCTTCATCCTAAATATTTTATTTATTATTATGCCAGCAACTCTTGGCGCACAACCATTACCAATGACTGAGAGTTTAGTTGTAATTTGTGTAGTACTTGCCATCTATCGTATTCGCATGTATTTACAGAGACAAGCGAAAAAAGCATAAAAGTAGGATTCTGGGAGGACATTTATGTTCTTGTCAAATAACGTGGGTATTAGGTATTAGTCACGCTACCTGTAGCTATAATACGGAAAAGTTGAACGGATTTAATTTTATTATCCAATTAATAATGTAAAAAACAAAATTCCCGTACACAGTAAGTGATATGGGAATTTTGTTTGTTTTATCGGATACCTATATTAACTCATCTTCTTTTTTCTTTTCTTCGTATAAACGGAATTTGTTTGTTGCAAGGCGTTCTAATGTTCTTTCTTTTATACGTTCGTTACAGTTATCGCATAGGTACATATACGTTTTTTTATTTCTTAGTCTTTTAGCTTGAAGCGAAAAATCCTCTATATTCTCAACGACATCACATAATACACATTTTACTTGCACATAACCACCTCAAATTGGACTATATTACCACTATAACATAACGAATCAAAAATATGTTTATTTTCTATTAAGAAGAGGTACATTAAGAGAAAAGGTAGAAAGGATGGTTGACATGAAAAAACGTTATATCGTATCTACTATTGGTGCAGGAATTGCAGGATATCTAATAGGTGCTAATAAATTTAAAAAACATCCTTCTTCAAACGACAGCGAAATTAGTGAAGACTTGACCTTCTTTAAGGCGGGTAAGCCAGATGAGGTAGATGAATTGGAACTAGATCAACTTGAAAATGCTAAAATGGTATCCGAGGGATCCCAGTTTGGTGTTCAATATTATAACAACATAAAAGCGACGGAATAAGAAATGAGGTATCCAGAACTGGATACCTCATTCTTTATTCTTCACGCTTTTCTTTGTGATTATTAGACTGTTCATCCACTATGTCATCCATTTTTTGTCTTTCTTCATCATCATTTATAATTTGTTGGTTTTGATTAGGTTCTTCTGGTCGGTGCTCTGGCGTCGGGAAATCAGGCATATATCTACCAACAATAGCAGCTACTTCATCTACAATCCCTTGTACGGGATACCCTTGCGCAATTTTGTCATTCATTCTGCGGATTCTTTCTGTAATATCGGCATCTGCTACTACTACAGCTGTACGACCATATGGATCATGCTGAAGTGCTTCAATTACAGAATATTTAATGGTACCAACTCTTGACATATCTAATTCTTTATCAACATCTATCCCGACAACAGCATAGGGGCCAACAACGATGGCTACAGCGTCGTCAACTTCAGGAACATCGCTTGCCACATGGGCTAAGTGATCTGCAATTTGCTCATTCGAAAAATCGTACTCTTCTCGAGGCGCAGAATTTTTTACATTAATTATTCTGTCATTTGGGTCTTCTCTTTCACTAGGTAGAGCCCGGTCCTCATCATTCTGTCCGCATCCTAAAAGAAAAAGGAAACATAATGCTATTAAGCTTAAACGAATATACATCTAAAACTCCTCCTAAAAATTGTGGATACAGGGAATAACTATACCGTTATTTTGGAGTATTAGATGCCAAATTATACAATAGAAAAAAGGATCCTAATAGAAACAGCGGTCTGCCTGCCTTTTAAGATCCTAATCATAGTTCATTAACTTACAATAATTTTGGTAATACCTTTAATTGGATTGTCCTTATTAGATCCGTCTTTGAATAATAAATGCACAGGGCCATTTTCAGTTAACGGTTTTCCATCCAATGCAAACAGTAAGTAACTGTTGTATAAATCAGATATCGAAATTATTATTTCTTTACTTTCTGTTACAAGTAGTGCTTCTTTTGCATCAGCTTTAATTTCAGCATGATTTAAAAAGTCTTCAATTGGCATTACATAGGAATATTTTAATATATTCTCCCGTTCGTGCTTAGCTAAACTTCTATTAACAGGAGGTTTCGATTGGAATCCTACTGCTCTTTCCCATCTCTCTTGTGCTTCTTGAACGTCATTTCGTTCATCTTTTTCTTCATGATTGGAGAATGCTTCTTCTAAAATAATTTTGCGATCATCAAATATCCATACGGTAGGATCCATTGTAATTTGGTAGGTAACATTACCAATAATAGGGACAATCATGTTTTTCCACCTTTCCGATAATATCTGTACCTATTAAGAATAGCAGACAACTACAATAAATGAAATCGCTAAGCATTATATTCTAACCTCAATTTTTCCTAGTATTTCATTGAAGGAAAAGATTGCATTTTATAGTAGTAAAGGATAATATAATATTAGAGTAAATGTATATGTACAAAGAAGAAAACAAGCTTATTATCCTGATAAGGTTTGTTGGTGGAGGGGATATATTGATGCCAGAGGTAACGATAGATCATCGTGAAAAAGCCTATGCCCTTCTAAAGGCTGATGCTGATAAAATATTGCGGCTTATTGAGGTACAAATTGATAATTTAACGATGCCGCAATGTCCATTATATGAAGAGGTTTTAGACACGCAAATGTATGGTCTCTCACGGGAGATTGATTTTGCTGTTCGATTAAATTTAATTAATGAAGATGAAGGAAAAGCACTTCTTGAGAATTTGGAGAGGCGTTTAAACATTCTTCATGAAGCGGCCCAAAAATCTGTGTAACACTTAGGCATTTCGTGTGGAAAGATTTTTTGGTAAAAACTTTGCCTGCATATGAAATGGCAAGGTTTTTTTGTTTAAGTCAGTGGGACTTGACAAGACATTTACCACTTGACGAATAGACCTAATTCATTGAAAACTGAATAATTACCAATAGACTTGCACGGATAGCTAATTATATTCAGTTATCACAATTGGAGAGAGAAACGATGTTAACAAAATTAAAAGAATTTGATTTTACACTTCTTATAACACCATTAATATTAAGTGGATTTGGTGTTGTGATGATTTATAGTGCGAGCATGGTGCTAGCAATAGTGGAGGGCTATGAAAGCAATCATTATTTACTGAGGCAATTACAATGGTTTGCAATAGGATTATTTGGATTTCTATTTGCGACCTTTTTTCCCTATAAAAAGTATCAAAAATTAATCAAATTAATCGTTTTAGGGGTCATACTACTGTTGTTAGCGGTAAGGTTTTTTGGGTATTCTGCGGGTAACGCAAAATCCTGGATAAATATCGGGCCGATTAATTTACAACCTTCTGAATTTGCTAAGCTTGGTATCATCATGTATCTAGCTTCCGTATATTCAAAGAAACAGGCATATATCAATAATTTCAATCGAGGGGTATTACCACCTTTAATTTTAACAGGGTTTATTCTAGCATTAATTGTAGCTCAGCCTGATATTGGAACAGCTGCCATTATCTTTTTAATAGCGTGTACCGTCATATTTAGTTCAGGTATCCGTTTTAAACATTTATTTATATTAGTTGCAATAGGGTTATTATTATTAGCAATCGCCGTTCCTAATATGGTAACTGATGAAAGGATTAGTCGTTTTACGGGGGCCTATGCACCATTTGAGTCACCACATCTTGATGGCTATCAATTAATCCAATCGTATGTAGCCATTGGTGTTGGAGGGGTAACAGGAGAAGGTCTTGGACAAGGGGTACAAAAGCTAGGGTACTTATTTGGTCCACATACGGACTTCATTATGGCTGTAATTGCTGAAGAGTTGGGTTTTCTAGGTGTCATCATTGTTATTGGTGCTCTAGCGATCATTGTATTACGGGGAATATTTATTTCACGTAAATGTAAGGATAGTTTTGGAGCGTTACTAGCGCTAGGTATTTCTTCTATGGTAGGTATACAAACATTTATTAACTTGGGATCGGCAAGTGGTATTTTACCGATAACGGGTGTTACGTTACCATTTGTTAGCTACGGTGGATCTTCATTACTCATATTATTAGTATCCATGGGAGTATTAAATAATATTGCGATGAATGTGAAAAAACAGGAACGTGAACCAGTTCCTGCAATGAAACAAGATATACCAAATAATCCATTTATTAAAGGAGGAACAAGATGGTCAAGTTAAATAAAATTAAAAAAGTACTCGTTGCCAATCGTGGGGAAATCGCAATCCGTGTGTTTAGGGCATGCACAGAGTTAAACATTCGAACAGTTGCTATTTATTCAAAAGAAGATTTAGGATCCTATCATCGCTATAAGGCAGATGAGTCTTATTTGGTAGGGGAAGGCAAAAAACCTATTGATGCTTATTTGGATATTGAAGGAATTATAGCTATTGCCAAACGTGTTGGGGTAGATGCAATTCATCCTGGTTATGGATTCCTATCGGAAAATATAGAATTTGCTAAACGCTGTGAGCAGGAAGGTATAATCTTTATAGGTCCTAAAAGTGAACACTTACATATGTTTGGGGATAAAGTAAGAGCAAGAACACAAGCACAAAAAGCTGGTCTTCCAGTAATTCCAGGTAGTGATGGTCCTGTTACGTCGCTAGAGGAAGTAGAAGCTTTTGGTCAGGAGCATGGCTATCCTATCATCATTAAAGCAGCTCTAGGTGGTGGTGGACGTGGCATGCGGATTGTACGAAGTGCCAATAATGTTCGTGAAAGCTATGAAAGAGCTAAATCGGAAGCAAAAGCAGCTTTTGGTAGTGAAGAAGTATATGTTGAGAAATTAATAGAACAACCGAAGCATATAGAAGTTCAAATTATCGGGGATGAATTTGGAAATATTGTTCATCTATATGAACGTGATTGCTCCATTCAACGTAGACACCAAAAGGTAGTAGAGGTTGCGCCAAGTATATCATTAACAGATGAATTACGGGAGAGAATCTGTTCTGCAGCTGTTCAACTAATGAAAAATGTGAACTACGTAAACGCAGGTACGGTTGAATTTTTAGTGAAGGAAAATGACTTTTATTTTATTGAGGTAAATCCACGCGTTCAAGTAGAGCATACGATTACAGAATTAATTACTGGGGTTGATATCGTACAAACTCAAATCAAAATTGCGGATGGTCAACATATCCATGAACCATCAATCGGAATTCCTGAACAAGAATCGATTACAACTCAGGGTTATGCTATTCAATCCCGTGTAACAACAGAAGATCCATTAAATAATTTTATGCCAGATACAGGGAAAATCATGGCTTATCGGACTGGTGGTGGATTCGGTGTTCGTTTAGATGCTGGAAATGGATTCCAAGGTGCAGAAATTACCCCACATTATGATTCATTGCTTGTAAAGGTGTCTACTTGGGCATTAACTTTCGAACAAGCTGTTTTAAAAATGGTGCGTAATCTTAAAGAGTTTCGTATTCGAGGTATTAAGACGAATATTCCATTTTTAGAAAATGTCATGTTACACAATCAATTTATGACTGGTGAATACAATACGACTTTTATAGATGAAACGCCGGAATTATTTGTTTTCCCTAAGCGAAAAGACCGTGGAACAAAAATGTTAACCTTTATCGGGGAAACAACGGTTAATGGATTTGAAGGCATTACTAAAAAAGAAAAACCGAACTTTGATACACCAATCGTTCCAAATGTTGAACATCTTGATTATGCGCATGGAACGAAGCAAATTCTTGATGAAAGAGGACCAGACGGGCTTGCGCAGTGGTTAAAAGAGCAGAAGGTAGTACAATTAACCGATACGACGTTTAGAGATGCTCATCAATCGTTACTAGCGACTCGAGTTCGTACGAAGGATCTGGTTAAAATAGCTGAGCCAACTTCTAAACTTTTACCTAACCTATTCTCTGTGGAGATGTGGGGAGGAGCAACTTTTGATGTTGCGTATCGATTCCTTAAGGAAGACCCTTGGGAAAGATTGTTAAAGCTGCGAGAAAAAATGCCAAACGTATTACTTCAAATGCTTCTACGCGCAAGTAATGCAGTAGGATATAAAAATTATCCAGATAACTTAATTCAGGAATTTGTTGAAAAAAGTGCAAATGGCGGAATAGATGTTTTCCGTATTTTTGATAGTTTAAACTGGGTAGATGGTATGAGACCTGCTATCCAAGCAGTTCGGGATAATGATAAGATTGCCGAGGTTGCTATGTGTTATACAGGGGACATTCTGGATCCAAACCGTACCAAATATGATTTAGCTTATTATAAGAAATTAGCTAAAGAGCTCGAACAATCAGGTGCGCATATTTTAGGAATTAAAGATATGGCTGGATTACTTAAACCGGAAGCTGCGTATCGTTTAGTAACAGAGCTAAAAGAAACAGTTGATATTCCAATCCATCTTCATACCCATGACACAAGTGGAAATGGAGTTTATATGTATGCTAGAGCGATTGATGCTGGAGTAGACGCTGTTGATGTTGCTAATGGACCGATGGCAGGGCTAACCTCACAACCAAGTGCGCAAACATTATATCATGCGTTAGAAGGTAAAGAACGACAGCCGAAAGTGGATATCGAAAACTATGAGAAACTAGGCCATTATTGGGAATCTGTACGGCAGTATTACCAAGAATTTGAGAGTGGTATGAATGCTCCGCATACTGAAATATATCAACATGAAATGCCTGGTGGGCAATATTCTAACTTACGACAGCAAGCAAAAGCTGTAGGCTTAGGAGATCGCTGGGATGAAGTAAAATCTATGTATCGTCGTGTGAATGATATGTTTGGTGATGTAGTAAAAGTAACCCCTTCATCAAAAGTAGTAGGGGATATGGCACTATTCATGGTACAAAACAATTTAAGTGAAGATGATGTATACGAAAAGGGAGAAACCATTGATTTTCCAGATTCAGTCGTAGAATTTGCTAGTGGCTATATTGGTCAGCCATATCGAGGATTTCCAAAAGAATTACAGCGAATCATTTTAAAAGGAAAAAAGCCGATTACAGAAAGACCTGGACAATTATTAGATCCAGTAAATTTTGACCACTTGAAGGAAACCTTATTTAATACATTAGACCGTCAAGTAACTAGTTTTGATATGATTTCATATGCTTTATATCCGAAAGTATTTATGGATTATCACCAATTCTATGAATCATATGGGGACGTATCTGTATTAGATTCACCAACATTCTTCTATGGGATGAAGATTGGTGAAGTAGTTGAAGTAGAGATCGAGCAAGGAAAAACACTGATTGTTAAATTAGTATCTATTTCTGAACCTAGAGAAGATGGTACAAGAGTAGTTTACTTTGAATTGAATGGCCAGGCTCGCCAAGTTAATATCCGGGATAAGAGTGTCCAAACGAATGTTATGTTAAGACAGAAGGCAGATAAAACGAATGGTAAACATATTGGAGCAACGATGCCTGGAACAGTGCTTAAAGTAGTGTGTGAAAAAGGGCAAGAGGTAGAAAAGGGCGATGAGCTAGTTATTACGGAAGCGATGAAGATGGAAACAACGGTTCAAGCTCCGTTTACCGGTGTAGTAAAAGCTATCCATGTACAGAATGGTGACACAATTGAAGTGAATGATTTATTAATTGAATTGGAATAGAATTTATCAGCTTTTAAAGTGCGTGCTGATGTAATTGGGTTAATAATGTTAACTTACCTTAAAACCCCCGTATCTTGATAGAAGGATACGGGGGTTTTACTTCGTTTATGTTGAATGATGTATAGGATGTTACTTTTTTATTTTATGTTAGAAAGAGCCTCTTCTGGAATAGCGTTTTTACGAGCCATTACAGCACTTCTTGTTGATAAGAGACAGAAATAGCTTAGCATTCCGAAATAACATGTAATAACTAGTGCATGCATTAACGCGACACCTAAATTTAATAACGTAAAGATAATGAGAGCACCAAATATAACTTGTAGAAGTATCAATGTAAAGGTTGCTGTCCAACCCCACTTCATAATGTTACTTTTTGGATAATCTTTTAGAATGCGAATAAATAGACTTAGTGTCCAAATAAATAATAATCCAGCAAACAAACGATGTCCCATTTGAATCCATTGTTCAAATGTAAAGCTTGAGAAATCGAATGGTGCTGTATTTTTACAGAACGGCCAATCCCCACAAACTAAGTTTGCGTTTACATGTCTTACGAGTGCGCCTGTATAAACAACGAGTAAGGTAAATATGGTTAGAGCATAGATTTCAACACGGTGCTTCTTTTTTATGTAAAGTGAATCAGCATCAAATTTCTTATCAATTTCAAAAATAAGTAACATTAATAAGAAAATGGTTGCAAAGGAAATAAGTGAAATTCCAAAATGTGCTGCTAAAACGAAGTCAGATTGTCCCCACATTACAGCGGCGGCACCGATTAATCCTTGCAAAACTAAAAAGAAAACAGAGGAAATAGATAGAAACTTCACTTCCCTAATATTTCCAATATGCTTCCAAGACAGATAAGCTAGGATAAGAACGATAATACCAACAGAACCAGATACTAAACGATGACTCAATTCAATAATTAATTCCATATCGATTTCAGATGGAATTAATTCTCCTTTACATAGTGGCCAACTATCACCACACCCATCACCTGACTCGGTTTTAGTCACTAGTGCCCCTCCGATAAGGACAAACGTCATTCCGATGACCGCTAGAACCGAGAGCCATTTTAATAATTTTATCATACTATCAATATCCTCACTTCTACTTTGTTGTTATGTATTACGACAATATTATTATACCACTCTCCATGATAATCTTTTTTTCGCGTATAAAGCAAATCTTTTATGCAATATAAAGACAATTGACACAGAATTGTTAAACAATAGATGGATTTAAATATCGAACAGATTGAAATAAGAAAAAACCCTTGCAAAGTTTTTCATTGTCTGCTAGAAATAATATAGGGGATATACTGTAAATTAGTAGTTAAACTTCTGACGAAAGCAATTACATAGGTGGCTGAATTTTTGAAGGCGTTTTAGCCTTTTATTTGTTTACAATATAAAATTCACATAATTGTCAGAAGTTCGTGCGAATTATGACAGTGTTATCCTAGAGGCAAATGGATTGTAAGATGGAACCGTGATACAATGAGCATTAATAGATAGCATACTTTATGGGAATATGAACAATGTTAGGATGAGTATGCTTCTTTTATATGTCCCTTTTATTTTGGGGGTTAAAGGGGGGATATACAGGGTGCGTTCAAATGAGACAACTTCCTCAAAAATTGGGCGATGCTATTGTACATACGGGAGTAAAAAGTGATAGTAAATTTTGATGGATTTACTGAAAAAGAATGAATTGGTACTTGCCTTAGTTACTTTCCTTTTAAATACAATATTTTTAGCTTTGTTAGGAATATTAAATACTGTCTTCTTAAATTGTATTAAAAAGGAATGTATCGATAACGAATGGGGAATAGGTACATATATAATTAAGGTTTCCCATTACTAATTATCATCCTTACTATTTTCTATATAAGGAAGGAAAATTTGAAAGAGAGGTATTAATACATGAAAGGTTGGATGGGAAGATTCAAAGTATTATCCCTATTGGGTTTAGTAGCATTATTTCTATCAGCCTGTGGTAGGGAGAACTTGACAGCGTTAAACCCTAAAGGCTACGGCGCGGAAAAATCTCTAGATCTAATTATTCTACCTACTGTTATCATGACTGTTGTTCTAGTAATTGTAATGGTTATATTTACAGTAGCGCTTATTAAATTCCGTAAGAAAAAAGGTCAAGAAGATGTTATTCCAAAGCAAGTTGAAGGAAACCAAACATTAGAAACAATCTGGACTGTTATTCCGATTTTACTTTTAATCGTAATTGCGGTGCCAACAGTAATCTATACGTTTGATTTAGCTGATGAAGCGGATGCTAGTGATTCATTAAATGTTAACGTTACCGGTAACCAATATTGGTGGCATTTTGATTATGATGGACTAGATATCCAAACAAGTCAGGATGTATATATTCCTGTAGGTGAAAAAGTTTACTTTAACATGTTATCTTCCGATGTTATCCATTCATTATGGGTTCCTGCACTTTCTGGTAAGCTTGATGTTAACCCAGAAAATGAAAACACATTTTATCTTCAGGCTTATGAAGAAGGTGTGTATTGGGGTAAATGTGCGGAGCTTTGTGGACCTTCACACTCACTTATGGACTTCAAGGTTGTCGTAGTAAGTCAAGAAGAGTTTGACCAATGGGTCGCTGATATGCAAAACTTTGATCCAGAAACAGAACCAGAAACACAAACAGCAGTTGATGGTAGAGCATTATTTGAAGAGAACAACTGTATTGCATGTCACGCAATTGGATCTTCACCTGTAGCAGTCGGTCCTAACTTAACCAATTTTGGAGACCGTACAAAACTAGCAGGTACAGCAGATATGACAAAAGAAAATATCATTCAGTGGATTGTAAATCCAGAAGAAATGAAACCAGGAAATAAAATGACTGGTATGTACCCATCAGTTAGTGAAGAGGATGCTGCATTAATTGCAGAGTATCTATTACAGTTACGTCCTTCAGAAATTACGCCGGAGAGTGCGGGTAACTAACTTTTGATTTAAGGTTTGTATGATTGAAAAGGGAGGTTTATTTTGTGAGTTCAGCAACTGCTCAGAAAACAAGCTTCGCTGCCGTATTATGGGATTATTTAACGACTGTTGACCATAAAAAAATAGGTAAACTATATCTTTATGGTGGGGGTTTCTTTTTCCTACTCGGTGGATTAGAAGCTTTAATTATTCGTATTCAACTAATGAAACCAGAGAACGATTTTATATCTGCTGGTTTATATAATGAAATGATTACAATGCATGGAACAACGATGATTTTCTTTGCGGCCATGCCAATATTGTTAGGATTAATGAACGCCGTCATGCCGTTACAAATTGGTGCTCGTGATGTTGCGTTTCCATTTCTTAATTCATTAGGTTTTTGGTTATTCTTGTTTGGTGGAATTATGCTAAATGTCAGCTGGTTAACTGGTGCACCAGATGCTGGTTGGACAGCATATACACCACTATCAACGTCCTCACCAGGACATGGTGTA
The DNA here is from genome assembly GCF_055550225.1 of Ornithinibacillus liuyingii. Taxonomy (NCBI): domain Bacteria; kingdom Bacillati; phylum Bacillota; class Bacilli; order Caryophanales; family Bacillaceae; genus Ornithinibacillus; species Ornithinibacillus liuyingii. The sequence goes on from NZ_JBPWOS010000001.1 coordinate 270,557, forward strand.
GATTATTATATTCTAGGTCTACAGATATCGGGTGCTGGTACGTTAATGGGGGGAATTAACTTCCTCGTAACGATTGTTAATATGCGTGCACCTGGTATGACATATATGCGTATGCCATTATTCACATGGACAACATTCGTAATCAGCGTATTAATATTATTTGCATTTCCAGCCTTAACAGTTGGTTTATTCTTACTAATGTTCGACCGTATGTTTGATTCAGCATTCTTTGATGTAGCACTTGGTGGTAACAGCATCATTTGGCAACATCTATTCTGGATCTTTGGACACCCAGAAGTTTATATTCTAATCTTGCCAGCGTTCGGTATTTTTAGTGAAATTTTTGCGACATTCTCTAAAAAGCGTCTATTTGGATATACAGCAATGGTATTTGCGACAATCCTTATTGCGTTCTTAGGCTTTATGGTATGGGCTCACCATATGTTTACAGTAGGTATGGGTCCAGTTGCGAATTCTATTTTCGCTATCGCTACGATGGCAATCGCTGTTCCAACTGGTATTAAGATTTTCAACTGGTTACTAACCCTCTGGGGTGGAAATATTACAATCAATAGTGCAATGCTTTGGTCATTAGGATTCATTCCTTCCTTTACACTAGGTGGAATGACAGGGGTTATGGTAGCAACTTCTGTTGCGGATTATCAATACCATGATTCTTACTTCGTTGTAGCCCACTTCCATTATGTAATTGTTGGTGGGGTAGTATTTGGAATTCTTGCAGCACTACATTACTGGTGGCCATTAATGTTTAGAAGAATTCTTAATGAGAAATTAGGTAAGCTTGCATTCTGGACATTCTTTATTGGATTCCATTTAACATTCTTTATCCAACATTTCCTTGGGCTAATGGGTATGCCTCGTCGCTATTGGGTATTCTTAAAAGATCAAGGGTTGGATGTAGGTAACGCTATTAGTACAGTCGGTGCCTTCTTTATGACATTCGGTGTACTAGTATTCTTATTCAATGCATTTTATTCTTGGTTTAAAGAAAAGCCTGCACCGCAAGATCCATGGGATGGACGTACATTAGAGTGGGCAGTTGCTTCACCGCCACCACATTATAACTTTAAACAACTTCCACTTGTTCGTGGACTTGATGCATTATGGATTGAGAAGATGGAAGGTAATGGTAAAATGACACCTGCAGAACCTGTAGGAGATATCCATATGCCAAATGGATCTATTCTACCGTTTATTATGTCATTAGGTTTCTTTATTGCAGGATTCGGGTTTATTTACCATAATCAATCTACTTTTGCTTATGTATTGCTTTTCGGTGGCATGGGGCTAGCATTATTATGTATGCTACTTCGCTCGCTGAAAGATGACCTTGGATATCATATCCATAAAGAAGATCTCGAAAAGGAGGCTGAATAATATGGCTAATGATCATACCTTAAATCCAGAAACAATGCCACATCATCCCGAAAAAGCAACACTTGAAGGGAAAAATAAGTTTTTAGGATTATGGTTTTTCCTTGGCGGAGAAACAGTATTATTTGCTAGCCTTTTCGGAACATACCTTGCATTGAAGAATTCGACTGCTGGTGGACCTAGTTCTGAGGATTTATTTGGACTCGAATTAGTATTCTTTATGACCATGCTATTATTAACTAGTTCTTTAACTAGTGTATATGCCATGTATCATATGAAGAATAATAATTTCGCAAAAATGCAGCTTTGGCTTGGAATTACCGGTTTACTTGGTCTAGCTTTCCTTGCATGTGAGATTTACGAGTTCTATCACTATATTCATGAGTACGAATTTACATTCCGTTCTTCTGCTTTTGGATCTGCGTTCTATACATTAGTAGGCTTCCACGGTGGACACGTACTTTTTGGTCTTTGTTGGTTAGCTGCTCTTATGATTCGAAACGCAAAGCGTGGATTAAATCTTTACAATGCACCAAAATTCAATACATTTAGTTTATATTGGCACTTTATTGACGTTGTATGGGTATTCATCTTTACAGTGGTATACCTAATGGGGAAGGTGGGGTAACTGATGGCAAATAACACCAAAACCAATGAATTTCACAAACAACAAAATAAAGAGGAAATGAAAAAGCAGCTGATTACCTTTGCTACAATGATAATCTTTACTATTATTGCTTTTGTCATTGTTGGTTCAGGCATAATGAGTAAGATGCTCGCGATTCCATTATTACTAATTCTTGCTGTAGTACAAGTAGCATTCCAATTCTACTACTTTATGCATATGAAGGATAAAGGGCATGATATGGTCGCTATTATGATTTACGGTGGAGTATGGGCGGCAGTATTAACCGTAGCTGCACTTAGCTTAGTAATATGGTGGTAATCTAAATAAGGATCAGGGAATTGTTTTCCCTGGTCCTAATTTTTTGGATATGAAATGAAGAATGCAATGAGGATATTCATAATTGTTCTTCTAGTATCTAACTAGTCTTTAAAAAGTTGTCACAGTTTACCAGTGTTTACCGTATATTTATAGGTTATAATGGAACTTAGATAATAGGATAACTATGGAGTGAATGATATGTTGGTTAATTTACAACTTTTTGGATTTCGTGCTTTATGGAGTCCATATTTCTTTTTATTTGTTTTGGCTTTAGGAATTACATATTACTTGATTACTGGGCCACTGCGCCATAAGTATGGCTCCGTTGAAGGGCCAACAACGAAACAAAAGATTTTTTTCTATATCGGACTAGTATTACTTTATATTGTTAAGGGATCTCCAATAGACTTGTTAAGTCATATTACCCTTACAGCTCATATGATGCAAATGGCAATTTATTTAATTGTATTTCCAATTCTTATGATAAAGGGGATCCCGGCTTGGATTTGGAAGGGTGTGCTTTTTAAACCAGTTATTAAACCTGTGATGAAAGTACTTACGTTTCCGTTAATTTCAATTTTATTGTTTAATACGTTATTTTCTATTTACCATTTGCCAGCTATTTTTGATATGACGAAATCTTCACCGGCTATACATACTTCATTCCATATTTTGCTTTTAATATTTGGATTTTTAGTATGGTTCCCAATTATGTCGCCTATTAAAGAATGGCAAATTAAACATCCGTTAGGGAAGATTTTCTATATATTTGGTAATAGTGTATTGATAACACCAGCCTGTATATTGATTATTTTCGCAGATGTACCGTTATATGCAGCATATAGTTCGAGTGGTGCTTGGATTCAAGCTATGGCACTATGTGTACCAGGTGACGTTCTAAGTGGACTAACTACTACTTCTCAAATCACTGGGCCAGAAATGTTCTCATCGATGTCTACGTTAGAAGATCAGCAGCTTGGTGGTATTATTATGAAAATAATGCAAGAAATTATTTATGGTGTCATTTTAGCTAAAGTATTTTATGCTTGGTTTAGCCCGGAAACCTTAAAGGTAGACCCATTACCGAATACGGTTGCTAATACAACAGAATAAATAATGGAAGGGGAGAAGCATTTCACTTCTTTCTGATTTAGGAGAGGGATAAGATTATGGAAATTTTACCTACTATAAGTACTTTCTTTATATTTCTAAGTGCAGTATTAGTTGCAATTGGATGGCGTTTGATTGCGACGAATCGACCTAAAGCACATAAGAAGACGATGATTGCAGCGGCAATCAGTGCGTTATTGTTCTTTATTATTTATATGTCTCGAACTGTTTTTATTGGAAACACGAGTTTCGGTGGTCCAGATGAATTGAAAATCTACTACACGATATTTTTAGTTTTCCATATAACATTAGCTACAACAGGTGCGGTTTTTGGGCTTGTAACGCTATACTTAGCATTCAAGCGTAAAATCGGAAAGCACAGAAAAATTGGTCCGATTACTTCCATTATCTGGTTCGGATCTGCGAGTACTGGTATTGTCGTATACTTCTTATTATATGTTCTTTATCATGGTGGACATACAACAAGCTTATTAAAGGCAATATTTGGCACTTAATAAACTTTTTAATTAGATGGTATAAAAATAACGCATTTGCTTTTTTCAAGCAAATGCGTTATTTTTTATGATTTAAAATTTAATGTTAAGCTTCAGGATTCCAGCTTCCCTAGCTGAAATGTAAATGATTAGGATTAATGGCCCAATGATAAATCCTAATATACCAAATATCTTTAATCCTAGGAACATCGAAATTAGTGTTGCGAGTGGTGACAATCCCATATGTTTTCCCATCACTTTAGGTTCAACCGTTCTCCTTATGGCAAGCAGAATGATAGCAAGAATGGACAGTTCTACTCCCATTTGTATATCTCCAGCCATAAACATAATGATAGCCCATGGTCCAAGAATAATGATTGAACCAATAATCGGAACTAAATCAACTAGCCATATGATAAGCGCCATTATCAAAGCAACTTCTGGAGCGATAATAAATAATCCAATTAGCGAAACCGCAAAGATAATTAAACTAACTAAAAATTGAGCTTTAAAGAAGCCAACAATAACATTTTTAATTCGATTGTTCATAAAGGAAACTTTTTCAGCAGTTTCTTTTGTAAATAAATTAAATGTTTTATCTTTTAATATTGGTAGTTCTAGCATAAAGAGGAACAAGGCTATCAGATATACTAGAATACTTACAATATATTGCGGAACCTGAGCGAAGATACTAGCAATTTTATTGATGGTTACCTTTTCTCTAAGTGTTGTGTTTAGCTGTGTAACATATGTATCAAAACTATCTGTTACAGATTCAACAAACTCAGAAGGCAAATCATTACCATATTCAGTTATTCGATTTTGCCATTCTCCATATACTTGGTTAATCTTATTGATATGGGATGGGACGTCTTCTACAAAGTTAATTGCTTGACCTACAGCTTTTGTGACAATAAAGCCTCCTGCAAATCCAACTACCACAAGAAACAATAGAAATACAATTAGTACCGAAAATTTCCTGTTAATTCTCGTTCGGTTTTGAATGAAATTCACTACAGGGTTTAATGAAAGTGCTGTTATTAGTGCAATAATTAAAGGAATAGAGATAGACAATACGAAATATCCAACCACTAATAATAACAATATGATGATGAATAAGATGATTTTTCGAAACAAAAGGGTATCTCCTTTCGGGTGTTGGAAAATTCTATAATGTACCTATAAAAAATATAGCACGAAATCATCCATCTGGATAGGAATAACTCGTGAAACAGATAGACAAAAAAACCAACTACTCCCGCCGTGAGAGTAGTTGCCCAATTTGTTCATTACTCAACGTTAAGTTCTTTAAGCTCTTCACTAACTTTTTGCAGAATCTTGGTTGCTCTTTCTACCAGATTTTCTGGGAAGTTTTCTTCTTCACCATATTCCACGCCATGTGGATAATAATGCTTACCAAGTAATGGACTTAATAACTTAATGACGGCATCACCACGGTCAACATCACCTTCAATTGCGTAACCTTGAACACGGATATAATATGTAATGTTTTTCTCATTGGAACCGATTTTATAATCATATGTAACTCGTTCATAATCCCACTGTCCAGCACGGATAAAGGCATTATTTCCCATGATCCTATCTAATGGTTTTATTTCCATTATAGTATCTTCAATTCCAACATTTTCTAATTTCATTTTCTACACCTCACATTTTTGCTCACTACCTTAATAATAGTATTATTTCAATGAAGTTGCAATGAAAATGGGGTTTTTCATCTTCGAGAAATTAGAACTGTCATATAATTGTAACGATTTGACTAATCCAATGTTCGTATATTTCTGTTTTTAACTACAAATGAATTAATTTCGTATATAGTATTTAATAATTTTATAGCATGTTTTAATATAGTAAAACATATAGTTTACTATACTATTTAGTAGAGGGAGCTAGACGAAATGCGATGGATAAAAGGCGTTGTAGGCTTAATTATGATAGTCATTATTACATTTTTTATTTTAGAAAAGAATCAAATAGAATCACGTGAAGCAATTGATAGTCTTAATCATACATTAATCGTGAAGAAGGAGAATGTAAAGGAGAAGTCGGTTCCCAATAATATAATTGCCAAAGGGAAATATGAGGGGGAACTATTTCATTGGATTGGAAGGAGTACGGATGAGTTAATTCAAGCGTTAGGGGAACCGAAGCGCAAGGATCTAAGTTCTTATGGATATACTTGGTGGGTGTATACGAATAATGAAACACAATATATTCAATTCGGTGTTATAGGGGAGGAAATTCATACGATTTATGCTACTGGCGGTGATATTTCCATTTCACCATTAGCAATTGGTGACAGTTATGAAAGTGTTCATCAAGAGTTAGAATTTAAAAATGAAGTGACGTATAAAAAAGGAATAACTTCTTATACATTTTTGTTAGACGACGAAGATGTTCAAATGCGTCCCTTAGTAAAGCTATCAGATGATCTCTTTTTACAAGTATATTTTGATACCTTTTCTGATCAGCTTTCTTCTGTCCGCATTATGACTGGTGACGTACTACTTATACAACGACCATATGGATTACGCTATAGAGGAAAAATACCTAATCTTCCTAATCTGACGGATGCTAAATGGGAAGAAGTTGAGCGTGGAATGGAACAACAAATTTTTGATATTACGAATGTGATCCGACACAACTTTAAAAAGAATGCGTTAGAATGGGAGGATAGGGTTAGCGAGGTTGCCTTCTTACATAGTAAGGATATGGCAGAAAATAATTACTTCTCCCATTATAGTCAAAATGGGAATGGCTTAAAAGAAAGATTAGAAGGAAGAGATGTCTATTACACTGCAGCAGGTGAAAATATTGCCGCCCAATATGTCGATGCTCCTGCAGCGGTTGAAGGTTGGTTAAATAGTGAAGGTCACCGGGACGCTCTTTTGAATGATGAATACACCCATTTAGGAGTAGGTGTGTATAGGCTATATTATACACAAAACTATTTAACGAAACCTTTTAACTAGTAGTAGCATATAAAAGAACATTTCATTAATGACCCGAACTATTATTCGTAATTCTACCATGATAATGCGAAATCGTTCGGGTTTTTCTATATCCCTTGATGGAATGGGGGAGAGGTTGCATGTGAGAAGAATGGTTAAAATTCTATTTTCAGTTCCTTGTATTAGGTGAAATGCACAGAACAATGGTTAAAGCATAAATTATAGTATGTCGATTGTTGCCTAAGTGTAAAGCTAAAGGGGTGAGATGATTTGAGTACGAATAATTTAAATCCAACTGTCCAACGCTTCCGAGAATTTATTAATCAACATCCGAAGCTGAGGAAGGAAATTAGAAGAACTGGAAGGTCATGGCAAGAATACTATGAAAAATGGATTCTACTAGGTGAAGAGGATGAATATTGGGATAAGTTTAGAGATGAATCATCAAATAAAGTTAATAGTGATAAGAATGGAACCGAGAGTAAGGCTGAACTATTTAGTCAGCTATTAAAATATGCTGAGAAGATGGATATCGATAAAGTACAAAAGCAGGTATCCCAGTTAAGTGGAACAATTGCTACCATTCAAGAGTTGATTGATCAATATCAAGGATCTAAAAAAGGACCAAAACCACAGGAACATAATCCTTTTGGTTGGTTTAGGGATTAGTGATTACGATGAATAAAACATTACATGACTATTTACTAACTAGACCTGATTTAGTTCATTTTATCCGTTACAACCCAGAATGGTATCGATTTCTATCGAGAGATCCGAATAAAATAGCTGAAATAGAAATTGAAGCGAAACGATTTTATGGTAAAACCTTCTCTCAAAAGCTGGAAAAGGTCAACCAAAATGTTCAAATGGTGGGTATGCTATTACAATTTGCGGAAATGATGAAAGATTAATTGTTTTTACATTTTCACCATAAAAGTGATAAACTATTGGTGGAGGTGAATTTAATATGATAGCTACCTTAGAATATGTCGATATTTTAGACCGCTCTGAAATGCTAGGGAGGATGGTTTTGGACTCTGAGGTTTATGAAGCATATGCAGAAGCTAAACATGCTTTAGTAAATGATTCCGAAGCCCAACAGCTTATTAAGGAGTTTACTGCTGTTAAGGATCAATATGAAGACGTCCAGAGATTTGGTAGATATCATCCAGATTACTCTGAAATTATGAAACTTGTCCGCACTAAAAAACGTGCTATGGACTTAAATGATAAAGTAGCAGCATATAAAATTGCTGAGAGAAATTTTCAAAGTTTATTAGATGAGATTAGTCAGTATATTGCATTCAGTGTTAGTGAACAAATAAAGGTTCCAAGAGATGGGGCCGCACTAACGGACAGTGGATGTGGTTGTGGCAGCGGCGGAGGCTGTGGATGTAAGGCGTCTTAATCGTTATATTGTTGAAACAAAAGCTATATTCTGATAAACTATTTCAAAACTACCTGAAATTGTGAGGATTTTTCATGAGAACAAATAGACAGGGGATTATTGTTTGGTATCAACATGCCAAAAATATGAAACAAATCAAACGATTGGGAAATGTTCTTTATACATCAAAAAAGCTAAAGTATGCAGTAATGTACGTGGATCAATCTAATCTAGAAGAAATTGAGAAGAAATTATTAAAATACCCTTTTGTATCACGGGTAGATCGCTCATATAAGCCATTTATTCGTACAGAATATGAAAACGCTAAACCAGATAAAGCAAAACAATACGATTATAAAATGGGAATATAGAACCTTCGTGATTAACCTCACGAAGGTTTTTGGTTTCTATAATGATAGGGTTTTGAGAATAAATTAAAAAAACCTGCAGAAATAAATCCTGCAGGTCCCTTTGTTTTCTTGCCAGAAAACAAAAAGGCAAAGGGAGAGGAGAAACCGGAGGAGAACTTATGGGGAAGTGTAAGTCTTCTCCGTGTTTTGAAACAACCAAGCTACGCATTAGCTGTTCCATTAAGCTATTATGTTCAATGGTAAAAAATATATACATGTTAATCTTATTTTTTGTAATAGTTTTTTTCTGTTTTATTATCGTTTTCCTTTGTGGTAGGATTGTAACGAGTGAGTAACAGAGGTGAATGTGATGCGAGTAATAGCAGGAATACATAAAGGAAGACAATTGAAGGCAGTTCCAGGTAAAAATACTAGACCTACTACGGATAAGGTAAAAGAAGCGGTGTTTCAAATGCTTGGCCCATTTTTCCAAGGTGGAAAGGCACTGGATTTATTTGCTGGGAGTGGTTCGTTAGGGATTGAGGCGTTAAGTCGCGGAATGGACTCATGTATTTTCGTCGATAATCATCCCAAAGCCATTCAGACTATTAAAGAGAATGTCTCCATGTTAAAACTTGATGATCAAGTAGAAGTATTTCGTGCAGATGCATTCCGTGCCTTATCAGCATCTGCAAAAAGAAGGCTGAAGTTCGATTTAATATTCCTTGATCCTCCTTATACTAAAGTAAGTTACGAAAAAATATTAGAAATGATTGAATCAGAACAGTTATTAAATAGTGATGGTATTATTTACTGTGAACATGATATTCACGATCAATTACCAGATACATACTCCAGTCTAACGGTTAAAAAACAAACTCACTATGGCGGAACTATTGGAGTTACCATCTATCAAAAAATTTAGCTTAGAGGGGTGCTGGCATGACAAAATTAGCAATTTGTCCAGGGAGTTTTGATCCCATTACATTAGGGCATTTAGATATTATTGAAAGAGGTTCTAAAATATTTGATGAAGTAATTGTTGCTGTATTTAATAATCGATCCAAATCTCCGTTGTTTACAGTGGAAGAAAGAATGGAATTAATTAGAGAATCGACGAAGCATATGCCTAATGTAAAAGTGGATGCAAGTGATGGCTTATTAATAGAATATGCGGAGGAGAAGAATGCACAAGTCATACTTAGAGGTTTGAGGGCTGTAAGTGACTTTGAATATGAAATGCAAATTACATCAATGAATCGGAAGTTAGATTCAAGAATAGAAACACTATTTATGATGACCAATAATCAATATTCATTCTTAAGCTCCAGTATTGTAAAAGAGGTTGCTAAATATAAGGCAGACGTGACCGACCTTGTACCAGTAGTTGTAGCAGAAGCACTTAAAAGTAAATATAAGCGGTAAGAAAATCAGGACTAGCGATGGTTAAGAGGCCGGGACAAAATGAAAACAAAGGTAATAAAAAACGAACAATTACTACATTAGCCCCGGGAATATACGGAGACTCCTGTGGGAGGAAAGGCATCGGTGAGACCGCAGGGGAGCGTTAGCTCTGAGGAGGCTCACCAGCCGCCCAACGGTAAAGTAGACACTGCGAGGTTTTTTCGAGCAGATGTCGCACTTATGCTGTGATAAAGTACAAGGTAGACACTGCGATGTTTTTTTCGAGCAGATGTCGCCCCTGTACTGGAAGCAACCGCAAGTATATTTCCAGGGCGGGTTTGATGCGCTATCTTTCAAGTTCAGTTTATCCTATATTAGAAATAGTTTTGTCTAAAGCCTCTCTAATCTTTTACAATCGCTAGTCCATCGTATTCTTTGGGGTAATATATGTTTGTGAAAATGCGAAAATGATCGTAAAAAGTTTTGTAAGGAACTCTTGCTAACACTTCAATTCATTATTTTGAATATCTAAAACGACGAAACATAATAATGAAAGCTAATCCAAAAGCAGCAATGGTAATTAATGGTCCGATTTCCTGGAGAAGATCTAATATACGTACCCATTGACTATCTATGCTTGGATTGAGTACAGGCATTTCTTTTACACTTGATTCGATACTATCTAAATAGAAAGGTTTATAAAGTAAGATGGCAAGAATACTAGCTATAAAGCCATGTAAAATACGTGCGAAAAAATATGGATAAAACCTAATATTACTCTTCGAAATAATACTTGCAACCTGAGCTTGCACAGAGAAGCCGTTAAATCCTAATATAAAACTTACTACAATAACGCTAGCCAAAAAGGGATCAACATTTTCTTTTGAGATCATGTTTGCACCTAATGTTATTTCAAAAAGCCCAGATATAAATGGTAGAGCTAATTCTACAGGTATGAAAAAGAACTGCAGGACGGATTGAAAGAAGATGGCAATAAATGGCGTTATTCCTATCAAAAATAGCATCTTATTTAACACCGAAAACAAGATGATGAATCCTCCAACCATAACGAGTGTCTTAATGGAATTAATTACAGCATCTCCCATAATCTCACCTACTGGGCGCTTGTCCTTTATTCTCGTTTCATGCATTGCATAGAATGCTCGTTTAAGAGAAATTTTACGGTTTTCCTTTTTTTGATACGTCTCTTTAGATCTACCATAAAAACGCATACAGATGCCGGTTAAGGCATTCCCCACATAATGACAAACTGCTAATAGTACCCCTAATTTAGCATCATGAAAAAAGCCAATCGATATCGCTCCAAAAATAAATAATGGACTAGAAGAGTTAGTGAACGCAACAAGACGTTCTGCTTCTATCTGTGAAATTTGCTTTTGCTCTTTCAGTCGGACGGATAATTTTGCACCGGTTGGGTAACCACTAACCATGCCCATTATCCAGGCAAAACTACCAACACCCGGAACATTGAATAATGGGCGCATAATTGGTTCAAATACTACTCCCAGAAACTTCACAACACCGAAACTTAATAATAATTCAGCAGTAATAAAAAAAGGCAGTAGGGAAGGGAAAACAACTTCCCACCACATATCAAGTCCACGAATACTTGCCTCTAGAGCGTCATTAGGATATTTAATTAACGTAAATGCAAAGAAAATAGTTGTAGCGGCAAACAGAAATGTTTTAACTAATTGCTTCAAAAGACTGCCTCCTAGTAATTTGCTAAACTGTACTTATTATTTTGATAGTAGTAAAATAAAACTAGTTTGAAATGAAACGTAGAATAATGAAACTTAAAAGGGTTAGTTTCATATATCTATATCAATATACGCTTGTACATTGCCTGAATATGCCATACACTTTTTTCGAAAGAAAAGATTTTCAAAGTTAAGGTATTATAAAGGCCTGAGTGGTTTTGAAAGGGGTCTAAGAATGAAATTTTCAAAGAAACAGATAGTTTCTCTAATTTTAGCCGTAATTGTTGCATTTTTTCTTTCTACATATAAGTTACCGTACTATATTCAAAAACCTGGTGGAGCTGACGCATTAAAACCTATTGTTCAAGTAGAGAATGCCAATGAGAGTGAAGGAGACTTTCATTTAGTAACGGTAAGGGGGGGGCAAGCTACTCCTATACAATATGCTTTAGCTAAAATCCTCCCGCACCATCAAATATTAGATATTAATGATGTTCGTCCTGAGGGAATAACGGATGAAGAATATTTTCAAGCACAATTACAAATGATGGAGAGCTCTCAAGAAGCTTCCACTGTAGTTGCTTATACTGCAGCTGGAAAGGATATAACGATTGAGTTTAATGGTGTATATGTAGTAAGTGTTGTTCCTGGATTGGCAGCAGATGGTATTTTACAAATGGGGGACAGAATCATTGGGATTGATGATTTAGAAATAAAAGAGTCCAATGATTTAATATCCTACATAGAGAAGAAGAAGATTGGAGATCAAATTACTGTTCGATTAATTCGTGATGATAAAGAGATATCCAAGGATATTACGTTAGGTGTAATTGATGAAGAAACGAAACAAGTTGGGATTGGTATCACTTTAGTTACCGATCGTGATGTTCAAGTTAACCCTCCTCTTGCATTTTCTAGTGGTAATATTGGTGGACCAAGTGCAGGGTTAATGTTTTCACTTGAGATCTATAACCAATTAACTGAAGAAGATCTGACTAAAGGTCATCAGATTGCTGGAACTGGAGAAATAGATTATGAAGGAAATGTTGGCAGAATCGGTGGAATAGACAAGAAGGTAGTAGCTGCTGATCGCGAGGGAGTTGATGTATTTTTCGCTCCAAATGAAGGTGGACGTGGAGGCGACTCTAATTATGAAGTGGCTAAGAAGAAAGCCGAAGAGATTGGTACCGATATGGTGATAGTTCCGGTTGATACCTTCGATGATGCCCTTAGGTACTTGAAGGAAGAATTAAAATAAACATCGTACGAAAAAGACAGCCCCTAACTGATTTGGGACTGTCTTTTTCGTACTAGAGGTTTATGATGGAATTATTACAGGTCCTCTTAGTTCTTGTTTCCATAAGGTATATCTATTTTGAACAGGTAGGATACTATAATAAGCATTGGTAGCTCGTTCCTCAATGTGAAGCATCGGATGGAGATTCCGTGATAATTTGGGATAAATTGGCACATTCATTTGTTTTTTTTGTTTGTTTAAGTATTCCTGTCCTTTTTTCGTCATACCGATTAGCCTAATATAGCTAATGAAGTTAGGAGCGGTTAACTCATCGATTTCAGACTTTGTCGTATTTGTTAAAAGATGGACGAAGATTCGCTGTATCCTTGTCCATGTATAACGCTTCGTTTTAATTGCGGCTACCCAGTCATAAAATGAAGTAACATGCTTAGCGGTTTGCTTAATTCGATGTTCAAGCCCTTCTTCGATACCGTGAATTAAGGCTAGTTCTTCCATTGACATGGTCAATACTCTATAATGAAGGAACGGAAAATAAGGTTCCCAATTATGTAAGGTTGTTGCCAGGCCTAGGTAATTTTCGAGTTCGTTGATTGTCGATGGAGGCATGGTGTGTTTTAATTCGGATAGTGGTGTCTGTTGGTTAAACAATTGTTTCCTTATGCTTGTTGCACTCGCAATGGAACTTGTTATCTCTGTATCATGATAGCCACTGTTTTTCCGTTTGATAGTCAATGGTTGAATCGGTAGTTTATGCTCAAGGATGGTTTTTACATAGCTAAAACCTAAGATGTTGTTTGGTTTCGATAAGTCTATTCCGTCTTGCGTTAATCCAGTTGATTCGTATGCTCTTTTACTAGCTTCAGGAAATGACATACCAGCATGTAATCCATGTTTTAGTTCACGTTGATAGGTTACTTGGTTATCTTTATAATCATTATATCCTTTGATGAATGCGTCGATATTACCTGACTCACTCCCAAAACATATACTATCTACCCCTAACGCTTGTAAGGTTAACACTGAACCCTTTGCAAATAGGTCACTGCTCTGTACAGCGTACACATATGGTAGTTCAACAACGATATCTATTCCTGTCATAAGAGCAGCTTTTGCCCGGTGGAATTTGTCGATAATGGCTGGTTCACCTCTTTGAAGGAATGCCCCACTCATAACAGCTACCATACAGTCTGCATTTGTTTTTGCTTTTGCCTGTTCTAGATGATAGTTATGTCCGTTATGAAATGGGTTATATTCAACAATTAACCCGCATGCTTTCATATTCAGCACCCCAAAACTTTACAATTAATATTTTCCTGTTATGGTTGATTATAGAAAATCATCTGCGGGAATGCTACAAATACGAATATTTTTTTATACTGTAAAGAAAATATATTGACAAAAGTCGATTTTCCTTTTAAAATTACTCTTGTTGCCTTGAGGTGAAAAAGATGAAATTTACATTAGCACAATTGAAGAAAGATGCTTTTAATAAGCCTTTCCATTTTTCTGGTGAAGTAGATGTTTCGGAATTAGAAACGATGAACAACGATATTCGAAAGATTGGTTTTGTTCAGGTAGACGGCACGTGTAATAGACAGGGTGATCAATTTTTCTTTAAGTTCACGATAATTGGTGAAATGATTTTACCTTGTGCTCGTACATTGGTTGATGTTTCGTATCCATTCAAAATAGAAGCAGAAGAGATTTTTTCATCATCACCTTATTCTAATGAGGAAGATGACGCAGAAATTCATCCGATTCATGGAGAAGTGCTTGACTTAATGCCGTATATAAAGGAAAATATTTTATTGGAGGTTCCTTTTCGTGTATTCTCCGATGAAGTAGATTCAGCGGATGTACTTCAAAAAGGAAATGATTGGGAAGTACTTTCCGAAATACCAAAAGAAGTGAAAATTGATCCACGTTTTAAAAAACTGGAGTCATTATTCAAAGATACCGAGAAAGAAAAATAAGAAGTTAATTGATTGTTTTTGCTTTCGTATTTGAAGGAGGTGTAAGTCATGGCGGTACCTAAAAGAAGAACTTCTAAAAAAGTAAAGAGACAACGTCGTACTCATTTCAAATTACACGTGCCTGGCATGGTAGAATGTTCAAATTGTGGAGAATTATCTAGACCACACCGTGTATGTAAAGCTTGTGGGCACTATAATGGAAAAGAAGTTGTTAACAGCTAATACAGGATATTAGAAAACAGATCACATTGCATGTGGTCTGTTTTTTTATAGATAACAAGTTTTACAATGAAAGGAGAAAGCGATATGGATGAACTCGTACAATATCAATACATAGCAGATAAAGGATATGGAATCATAACCATTAACCGTGCGATGAAACGAAATGCTATTTCGATTGCAATGGCGAAACGTTTTATGAGCTGTATCAAAAAAGCTGAGAAAGACCCAATTAAGTTTTTAGTCGTAACAGGTGCAGGTGAACAGATATTTTGTGCTGGTGGTGACTTGAATGATTTACATGGAGAACTAGCAACGGAAGAAGCAAAGAAGAGTCTATTAAATATGATGGAAGTATTATATAGTTTGACAGTATTTAAGGTGCCAACCATTGCACTTTTAAATGGTGGAGCCCGAGGTGGAGGCTGTGAATTGGCTTCTGCCTGTGACATACGGATTGGCAAAACAGGAACAAAGTTTGGGTTTGTCCAAACAAAGTTAGGAATTATCCCTGGTTGGGGTGGTGGTGTCTTGTTGGCTAAAAGAGTACATACTAGTTTTGCCAACCAGTGGATAATCGAAGGTACGGTTTACAACGTAGAGGATTTAGTCCAAAAAGGATGGATTCATAGAGTGGTGAATCATGATGAATGGAAGGATCGGGACAATCTATTAAACCCATATTTATCAAAATCCTTGGCACAAATGAAAATTCTAAAGGAACAATATCTAGAGGAAATAGGTGTACTAGGGTTGAAGGAGAGAATGGAGAGGGAAGTTTCTCGCTGTGCTTCTTTATGGGAGTCAAAAGAGCATAAAGATGCTGTGTCTACATTTTTGCACCGAAGCTAGCACGTGAGAATAATTTAGAAATTTATGATAAAGAGTATTCTATCACTCCTATTTTGTGCATACATTGATAGCAAAGAGATAAGGAGTGATGTTATGAATGCGACAAGGCAAGATGCCTGGACTGAAGATGAAGATGTTATATTAGCTGATACAGTGCTTCGCTATATTCGTGAAGGGAAAACGCAGCTTGAGGCATTTAAGGAAGTGGCGAAGCAGTTGTCTAGAACGTCTGCTGCGTGTGGATTCAGATGGAACGCAACCATCCGTAAACAATATCAGGAAGAAATACAACGTGCAAAAGAAGAAAGAAAGCTCGGTGGAAGAAAAGTCTTTTGGACGGAAGATGGCTTAAAACTAGACCAAGAAAAAGATACGATAGAGTCAGCCATTATGCTACTTGAAAAAATGAAGTCTAACTTCGCTGAACATCAGGATATCGCTAAAAAAGAGCAGGAAAAACTTCTAAAGAAACTAGAAGAAGAAAATAAAAAACTAAAAATACAATTACAGCGATATGAAAATGCCTGGGAGGAAATGGGTAACCTATGGAAATGGATTAAAGACAAATAATAATTTCGCTTACGCCATTATATATAAACCTACATGAAAAAGAGGCTTATCTCCATTGATAAGCCTCTTCTATTTACAATGAAAGAGTTTACATTTTATTGGACAACTCGTTCGAATACCCTCTCAGGCAACCATAGTAATGGGTTTTGCCCCAAATCTCGCTCCATTTCATAGTTTGCCTTTTGAAAACCCATCTTCTCCCAGAAACCATGGGAGTTGATGCGTGGGTTAGTTTTTATGGGTAAGTTGTACCCTTTTGCGTATTCTACTAGTTTCTTTCCATAGCCCTTACCACGGTAATGTGGTAAAACTTCTAATTTCCATAGCTCTAAATAATCTTGAGCTGGATCAAAGTATTTATCATATTTTTTATCGACTCGATATAAACTCATCCTTGCTATTAATGTATCACCGAAATAAATTCCATAGAATGGTGATTGACTATTATTTTCCACGATATTAGATTGTAAATC
Source organism: Ornithinibacillus liuyingii (assembly GCF_055550225.1). Lineage (NCBI taxonomy): Bacteria > Bacillati > Bacillota > Bacilli > Caryophanales > Bacillaceae > Ornithinibacillus > Ornithinibacillus liuyingii. The sequence goes on from NZ_JBPWOS010000001.1 coordinate 287,681, forward strand.
CTCTAACATGGATAGTTCTTGGTGTCCATATTCTTTAAAGCGTGTAAATTCTTCTAGTGTCTTATAATTGATTAATAGGTTTTCTACTTTTACTTCCCCCACGTACCTCAGCCCCTTTGTTGTCAGAAAAATATATATTTTGTATCTATTATAATACATCTTTCTAAATAATGAAAACGCATAAAGCAATGAAAATAATCACCATTGTTAGTCACAAATAATTATTATTTTGTTACAATTAAGAAATGATTCAATCGATATGTTGTAAAAGGGGATTCATAAAGTCATGTTAGATATTGTATTAATGATAGTAGCATCTATCATAACCATACCAATTATAGTGACGATTTTATTGTATTTCTTATTTAAATACCTGTATCAAAATCCTGTAAAAGCATTTCACCAGGCGATTAATTGGACTACCGCTTTATACATAGCGGCAGTAAATGTAATCCTTAATGAATTATTTGGCGGTTTTTATGTTGGATATTGTATTGGTGTTCTACTTTGCATGCTAACAATATTAATTATTATTCAGTGGAGGAGAAATACGGAAATTGACTATCGTAGGGCGTTTAAATTCTTATGGCGATTATCCTTCTTACTATTTTTTGTATTGTATTTAGTGTTGGTAGTATATGGTGTAATTCGAAACATTCTATTATGAAATGAGGTATTTATACGGCTAAATTATATTTTTTGAAACAGGAAACATGAAATAATACTATCTTTCTTGTACAATACGATATAGACAAAAAACTCTAAAGGAGTTCGTAATGAATGCGAATTGAACCAGTACAGATTCAGAAACAAACTAAATTAATGCGTGATTATCGCAATCAACATAAATCCATTTTGGAATTCTTTGATTATGGAATGAATGATTATGCAAGCAGACTTCAGGAATTGAAGCAACGTACATATAAGCGAGAAGAATTGGTTGAGGTACTTTATCACTTAAATCAAAGCTGGGGGGCACCTGAGAAGACGTTTCGAAATATTGAGCGTCTGAAGGATGACCAAAGTGTTGTGGTTGTAGGTGGTCAACAAGCGGGAGTATTAACTGGACCTTTATACTCCGTTAACAAGGTTATATCCATTATTCAATTAGCTAGACAGCAAGAGAAAGATTTGGGTATTCCAGTCGTCCCGTTGTTTTGGATAGCTGGTGAGGATCACGATTTTGAAGAAGTTAATCATATTTATTTACAGGTGAAAAATATGATGAAGAAATTTAAAGTTGGCCAACGGTTACTGGATAAACGATCTGTTTCGAAGATTGAATTAGAAGAGCCGATTATATTAGATTGGTTAGAGTCCATTTTCGAACAGTTAGCCGAAACAGAGCATACAAAAGATATCTATTCACTGATAGTAGATAGTTTACATAAATCTACTACATATGTTGATTTTTTTGCTAGGTTAATTTTCTTATTGTTTGAAGAAGATGGTATTGTTCTAATGGATTCAGGAAATGAAAAGATTAGAAGGCTCGAATCTGATTACTTTGTAGAAATGATTACAAAGCAACAAGAAATAAGCGATGGTGTGTGTCATGCCTATAAGCAGCTAACATCAAATGATTATTCAATTGCGTTAGATGTAGCACCAGAAAACGGAAATTTATTTTATCATAAAGATGAAGAGCGTATTCTTCTAACGAAAAATCAAGAAGGGAATTGGGTAGGTAAGCAACTAGAAGTTATTTTTACGACAGATGAGTTAATGGAAATGGCTAAAAAAACACCAGAGAAATTAAGTAACAATGTCGTAACTCGACCGCTAATGCAGGACTTACTTTTACCAACTTTAGCATTTATTGGTGGACCTGGTGAGATTAGTTATTGGGCTGTGTTGAAGCCGGCTTTTCATGCGATGGAAATGAAGATGCCACCGGTCGTACCAAGGTTATCGTTTACCTATATGGATCGAAAAACGGAGAAAACACTAAACAAGTATCATATATCCTCTGCACTAGCACTGAATGGTGAGATAAGTGGAATCAGAAAAGCTTGGTTTAAAGAAAAGGTTAATCCTCCAATTGAAGAAACGGTAGAGGAATTGAAGAAGAAGATAACTGAAGCTCATGAACCACTTCGGACGATTGCACATCAGGTACGTGCAGATATACGTGATCTAGCTGAAAAGAATTTAGATTATTTGATTCGTGATGTAGCGTTTTTAGAGAAAAGAATGGTACGTGCATTGGAAGAACAATATCATAAAGAATTAAACGAATTCACACTACTTGAAAATATGTTATATCCCGGTGGATTACAAGAAAGAGTGTGGAATCCACTCCCATTCATCAATGCGTATGGTTTACATTTCTTTCAAGAGATAAGTGCCGAGGATTGTTCATTTGAAGAAGAACATTACGTTGTGTATATTTAATCCTCCACTTCCTCCCACCTTTTTTTAAATACTGTCTTTCCTATCTTCTAGAAATACCTTGGAATGCTTGTTATATAAGCTTCTAGGCAGTTTCTGTTAGTAGGGGAGGCAGTGTTTTTTTAGTTATAAATACCTAATTTAATCGTTTTGATAACTTTTTTAGAAAAACAAGTGGTGGAAAGTGGGGGGATGTGGTAATATAAGTTTATGAAAGTGGGGGCGGACTACATGTTCATGGGTGAATTCCAACATAACTTTGATACAAAGGGCCGAATTATTGTCCCTTCCAAGTTCCGTGATGAGCTTGGCGAACGTTTTGTGGTTACTCGTGGATTAGATAAATGTCTTTTCGCCTATCCCATGTCTGAATGGAGTCTTATTGAAGAAAAATTAAAAAAACTCCCACTCACTAAAAAAGATGCTAGAGCCTTTACGCGATTTTTCTTCTCTGGCGCGGTCGAATGCGAAGTAGACAAGCAGGGAAGAATAAATATTCCACAACCTCTTCGGAATTACGCTGGTTTAGATAAAGAGTGTGTGGTAATTGGGGTATCAAATCGAATAGAATTTTGGGCTAGTGAAAATTGGGAAGACTATTTTAATGAGTCTGAAGAATCCTTTGCTGAAATTGCTGAAAATCTAATGGACTTTGATATCTAATGGTAAATTCGCTAACGAGGTGTACACATGTTTGATCATTACACAGTTTTAAAAGAAGAATCAATAAAAGGATTAAATATTAAGCCAGATGGTATTTATGTGGACTGTACATTAGGTGGTGGAGGACATTCTGAAAGAATTGCCTCACAGCTTAATGAAAATGGACTGCTTATTGCCTTTGATCAAGATAGTGATGCGTTACAAGCAGCTAAAGAACGTCTGAAGCTATACCAGGACAGAATATTATTCATTCACAATAACTTCCGTAATTTAGAAGTTGAATTACGAAACCATAAAATAGATCATGTTGATGGTATACTTTTTGATTTAGGGGTTTCATCTCCACAGTTAGACCGTGGGGAGCGAGGCTTTAGTTACCAGCATGATGCAAAGCTCGATATGAGAATGAATCAAGACCAGGAATTATCGGCTTTTGAAATTGTTAACCAGTGGTCGTATAATGGTTTAGTTTCCATCTTTTTTAAGTATGGAGAAGAGAAGTTTTCGAAGCAAATCGCTCGAAAAATTGAAGAATATCGTAAAACCAATACGATTGAAACCACCTATCAGCTAGTGGATATTATAAAAGATGCTATACCTGCTCCAGCACGGAGAAAGGGAGGACATCCCGCAAAACGTATCTTCCAAGCTATTCGAATTGCTGTAAATGATGAATTACAAGCATTTCACGATGCCCTCCATCAAGCGGCAAGAATGGTTGGTGTAGAAGGGAGAATTGCAGTTATTACCTTTCATTCCTTAGAAGATCGTATTTGTAAACAAGCTTTTAAAAAATGGAGTACTCATAAACAAACACCTAAGAATTTACCGGTGATACCGAAAGAGTACGAAGCGCCATTTAAACTTATCAATCGGAAACCAATTGTTGCAAATGATAATGAATTAGAAGAAAATCGTAGATCAAGATCAGCCAAGTTACGTATTGTAGAAAAAGTAGGTAATTGGTCAAGTGATTTTGAATATGGGGAAGGGTGGAATAAATAATGGCAGCAAATCATGCAAGAAGTTGGGAACAATCATATACTTCCTATCAGCCGCAAGTGGAGAAAAAAGTCGTTATTCGGAAGAAGAGCTGGATAACGAAAGGTGAAAAGATGCTATACTCGTTTGTAGCAACTTGTCTCTTAATTGCAGGGGGATTTGTTGTTTCCTACTCCTCTTCAATGGATACACTTAATCGCAATATTCAAAACTTAGAACAAACCATTGCTAATCAACAAGTAGTAAATGAAAATTTGCTATTCGAAATAAAAGATCTAAGCAGACCTGAGCGAATTACCCAATTCGCAAAAGAGCATGGATTCACTATTCAAGCTGCTGAAATTAAACAAGCCAATGCTTTCAACCAATAGAAGGTGATTCCTAATGAATAAGAACCGTACAACTCATGCTATGGCTGGAGTGTTAATGGTGGTCTTCATCATGGCATTTTTAATTGTTACAGGTCGTTTTTTATATATCCAAGCCTCAGGCGAAGTGGATGGCGTATCACTTGATGAATGGGCAAAAAAGGTCAGAACAACCTCTTACACATTAGATGCCGAACGGGGTAAGATTTATGACAAAAATGGCATGATGTTGGCATATGATATGCCTACCTTTCGAATGTATGCCATTGTAGATGAAGCATATTCAGAAAATCTAGAGGAGCCACAGCATGTTGTTGATCCAGTTGAAACAGCAGATAAGTTGGCTCCTTTGTTAAATGCAGATAGAGACTATCTATTGGAACGTTTAAATAATGGTTTAAGTAATGAAAAAGCTAAACAAATAGAGTTTGGAACGATTGGTAAGGGTATCTCCATTCAAACAAAGGAAGAAATAGACGCTTTGAAATTACCAGGGATTAATTTTGTTCGTGAAAACATTCGATACTATCCAAATGGTATGTTTGCTTCTCATATAATAGGGTTTGCCCGAGAAACGAACCCAGAAGATGATGAGGAAGCAGAGGCAGAAATTGAGGGAGTTGCCGGGATTGAGCGTGAAATGAATGAATTATTAAAAGGCAAGAACGGCTTTATATCCTATCAACGAGATATCTATAATAAAAAATTACTAAAACCAAATGAAATTATCCAATTGCCGGACAATGGGGATGATGTGTATTTAACGATAGATCAAAAAATCCAAACTTTACTTGAGGACGTATTGTCTCAGGTGGATGAAAAATATGCCCCAGAACGGATGACAGCTATCGTAATGAATCCAAAAACTGGTGAAATTATCGCAATGAGTAATCGACCAAGTTATAATCCTAATAATCCAGCAAATGTGGAGAATTGGTATAATGACGCGATATCAACGCCATTCGAACCAGGTTCTACAATTAAAATGTTCACATGGGCTGCTGCAATAGAATCAGGGGTTTATAAGGGTAGTGACAAATATAAATCTGGCCAATATCAAATCAGTAACAATATCACGCCTGTAAAGGATTTTAATGGTGGTAAAGGTTGGGGAGTAATCTCGTATGATGAAGGTTTTGCTAGATCCTCAAATGTTGCTGCAAGTAAATTAGTTTGGGAAATTATGGGCCCTGAAACCTTCTTAGAATACTTAAAAGCCTTTGACTTTGATAAGCCTTCAGGAATTGACTTACCTGGGGAAGTTACTGGGCAGATTCTGTATAATTGGCCATTAGAAAAAATCACAACATCATTTGGGCAAGGAAGTACAGCTACACCAATTCAAATCATGAAAGCAGCGACAGCTATTGCTAATGATGGTAAAATGCTACAACCGTATATTATTGATAAAATAGTAGACCCAGATACTGGGACTATAATAGAAAACCATGAAACGACAGTAGTTGGAGAACCAATATCACAAGAAACAGCTCAACAAGTTAGAGAATTACTTGTTTCTGCCGTTCAATCTGAACAGGCTACAGGGAGTCGTTTTCACTTAGAGGACTATTCGGTTGGTGGTAAGACTGGTACTGCTCAAATTCCTAACCCGAACCCTGGTCAACCAGGATATTTAACGGGGAGTGAAAACTATGTATTTTCATTCCTAGGAATGGCTCCAGCTGATGATCCAGAATTGATGATGTATGTCTCTGTTAAGCAGCCAACATTAGAATTTGAATCTGGTATTGAACCTGGTTCTGCTCCTGTATCCTTTATTTTTAATAATGTAATGGAAAACGCTTTGCATTATTTAAATATTGATCCTGATAGAGGGGAATCCACTACTAATGTTATAGCTTCTGAGATTCCGAATTTAGTAGGGAAATCCGTATCTTCAGTGAAGGAAACTTTAACAAAAATCGGAGTGAATTATACTGTCATCGGTTCAGGAAATAAGGTAGTGGGGATGAGTGTAGAAGAAGGAACAAAAGTATTACCAAATGAACGTCTATTGATATTAACGGATCACCCTACCATGCCTGATATTGTTGGTTGGTCCCTTAGAGATGTATTGAAGCTTAGTGAGATGATGGATTTAGAAACAGAACCTATAGGGAATGGTTTTGTTATCACCCAAGGTATTGAACCAGGCAGTGATTTAAGCAAAGGTGCTTACCTTGGTGTGGAGCTTAAAACACCTAAAGAACTAAAAGAAATGGAAATAAAAGGTGACGAGAGTTCTGAAGCACAGGAAGCTGAAGAGGAAGAATCTGCTGACAGTTTTGAATAAGTAAGTGGCTAATTTTACAAAAATAAGATAAAAAACAGTGTTCTAATCAAATTTTAACTACATATAGTTGATACAAGCCTACCTATGTGAAGGAGATGGACTATGAAACGTGTATCAACTGTTACAGTTAGAAAACGATTAGTCGCTGTTTTTCTTATTGGTATCATGGTTTTGGGGATAATTGATTTTCGCTTAGGTTATGTTCAATTTGTTTTAGGTGAGGAACTAGTGGAAAAAGCGGACGAGTCTTGGAGCAGGAATGTCAAATTTCAACCAGAAAGAGGGAGGATCCTAGATGTCAATGGGACTATCCTAGCAGAAAATGTTACAGCACCTTCTATAGTTGTTGTCCCAAGACAAATTAATGACCCTGAGTATACGGCTAATAAATTGGCACAAATTTTGGACATGTCTAAGGAAAAGGCATATGAATACGTAACAAGATCTGCTAGCTCAGTAAATCTTCATCCGGAGGGTAGAAAGATATCTGAAGAGCAAGAACGGGCAATTCGCACATTAAATATGGATGGAGTTTATTTAGCAAAGGATTCTTCTAGACATTATCCTTTTGGGGATGATTTATCACATGTTCTTGGTTTTGCAGGAATCGATAATCAAGGTCTTATGGGGCTAGAACTATATTATGATGAAATGTTAAAAGGAAAGCAGGGGAGTTTATCCTTTTACTCAGATGCTAAAGGAAGAAGGCTTGATCAGTTAGCTGATGTGTACAAAGCCCCACAGGATGGATATGATTTAGTTACTACCATTGATTCAAAAATACAGACTATAGTGGAACGCGAGCTTGATTTGGCAGTTGCGAAGTATAACCCTGATGGAGCATTAGCTATTGCAGTTGATCCAAAGACAGGTGGTGTACTAGCAATGACAGCGAGACCAAATTTTAATCCAGAGAATTATCAGGAAGTAGATCCTTCTGTGTATAATCGTAATTTACCAATTTGGAGTACATATGAGCCTGGTTCTACGTTTAAAATTATTACATTAGCTGCAGCACTAGAAGAGAAAGCTGTAGACCTTCATGAAGATCGTTTTTTTGATCCTGGCTACATTGAAGTTGGTGGTGCTAGACTTCGTTGTTGGAAGGCAGGAGGACATGGAGATCAGACGTTTTTAGAGGTCGTCCAAAATTCTTGTAACCCTGGTTTTGTTCATTTAGGTCAAGAGTTAGGTAAGGAAAAGTTATTCTCTTATATTAAGAAATTTGGTTTTGGAACGAAAACGGGAATCGATTTGCAAGGTGAGGGATCTGGGATTTTATTTAAGCCTGAAAATGTTGGACCGGTAGAACTTGCCACAACCGCATTTGGTCAAGGTGTATCGGTTACGCCTATCCAACAAGTAATGGCTGTATCTGCTGCAATAAATGGTGGTTATTTATATGAACCGTTTATTGCGAAGCAATGGGTAGACCCTCAAACAAATGAAATAGTTTCTGAAACAGAACCAAAATTGAAACATCGGGTGATTTCAAAAGAGACTTCTAAAGAAATACGACTTGCTTTAGAAAGTGTTGTAGCAAAGGGAACCGGTAGACCTGCATATGTAGATGGTTATCGAGTAGGTGGAAAGACAGGTACTGCACAAAAAGTCGGTCCCAATGGTGGCTATTTAGAAAATAATCATATCGTTTCGTTCATTGGTTTTGCACCGGCAGATGACCCGGAAATTGTTGTCTATGTCGCGGTGGATAATCCTAAAGGTGTTCAACAATTTGGTGGAACAGTTGTTGCTCCTATTGTAGGGAATATAATTGGGGATAGTCTCCGAGTAATGGGGGTTAAGCCACGAGAAGATGGTCTAGAAAAAGAATATCTATGGCCTGAACAGCCTAATGTTGAGGTTCCGGAATTAATCGGCACTAAGAGAAATGAATTGCTGCAAATTTTGTCAGACCTTTCCATTGAATCAAGTGGTACGGGAGACTACATTATTGATCAAGAACCTGCTGCTGGTACAAAAGTAGAACCAGGCTCAACCGTTAGAATCTATCTATCTGATGAAAAAGTAACACATGAAGATGAAGAAGAATAATAGTGAAGTAGACATTAATCTAAAATGAATGATTTGGAAAGAAAAAGATTCAGGATAGCTTATTCTTTTGTTATAATATATTGGGTGTGAATGTCATATAGAGGGTATCAACCCTCTTAATTCACGTCAACTTAGAGAATATTATTGGAGAAAGGAAGATTCTTTATGCGATTAAAGGAAATTCTTTCTTTTCATCCATTCGCTAATCAATTCTCTGCACTTTACGACATAGAAATTAACGCTATAAAAATGGATTCAAGAGAGATTACTAACGGAGATATGTTTGTTTGTATTAATGGCTTTACTGTAGATGGTCATGATTATATCGAAGAAGCTATTGAGAAGGGTGCTATTATTGTTGTAGCCGAGAGGAATGTTGAAGCAACGGTTCCAGTAATCGTGGTCGAAGATACAGTGCGATTTTTGGCAATGGCAGCTTCATGCTTTTATCAATATCCTACTAGTAAGTTATCGCTAATTGGGGTAACAGGTACGAATGGCAAAACAACTGTTACCTATTTACTAGAAAACATTTTTAAGCAATGTGGAAAGAAAACTGGTGTAATAGGAACCATACAAATGAAAATTGGGGAGGACGTGTATCCTGTAGATAACACAACCCCCGACGCTTTATTTTTACAACGAACAATTAGGGAAATGATTGACCAAGAAGTAGAACAAGTAATCATGGAAGTATCCTCCCATGCGTTAGATCAAGGTAGGGTTTATGGATGTGATTATAACACGGCTATCTTTACAAATTTAACCCAGGATCATTTAGATTATCATGATTCTATGGATGACTACTTAAGGGCTAAAAGTCTTCTATTTGCCCAATTAGGGAATAGGTATGATTGTAAAGCTAAGAAATTTGCCATAATTAATCAGGATGACCCAGCCTCTAAGAAGTTAATTCGTTCTACTGCCCAGTCTGTTATCACCTATGGAATTGATCGTGATGCCATGGTTATGGCCAAATCGATTACATTAACATCAACAGGAACTACCTTTTTATTATGTACCCCAGATGGGGATACTATGATTAATAGTAAACTAATTGGTAAATTTAATGTTTCCAATATGTTAGCTGCAACTGCTGCTGCTCTATCGAATGGAATCCCTTTGGAGGTTATCAAAAGTGCACTGGAAACCATTCCTGGTGTGAATGGTCGATTTGAATTAGTACCACATTCCCGATCCTTTTCTGTGATAGTGGATTACGCACATACTCCTGATTCGTTGGAAAATGTGTTAACGACAATCCAAGAATTAGCTAAGGGTAAGGTTTATGTAGTTGTCGGTTGTGGTGGTGATCGAGACAGGACAAAGCGACCGATAATGGCTAAGATAGCATTGAGATACGCTGATAAAGCGATATTTACTTCCGATAATCCTCGTACAGAAGAACCTGAAATGATACTACATGATATGGTTAATGGATTAACCCCTACAGATGGTCATTATCAAATTATCGTTGACCGTCGCAAAGCTATTCATCAAGCTATTCATCAAGCGGCTAAAGATGATATTATATTAATTGCAGGAAAAGGGCATGAAACCTATCAGCAAATTGGCCTTGTAAAGTATCACTTTGATGATCGTGAAGCGGCCAAAGAAGCATTGTTACTTAAGGAGAATTGAATTATGTTATTTACATGTAATTGGCTATCTGATGTCTTTCCAAATGTTAAAGGAAAGATGGATGGAGATAAACAAATTAAAACCTTTTTTACAGATAGTAGAATTGTATCAGAGGATGCATTATTTATACCCATAGTTGGGGAGAAATTTGATGGGCATGAATTTATCATGCAAGCATTGGAGAATGGTGCGATAGCAAGCCTATGGGATAAAAGCAAACAGCTTCCAGAAGGATTACCAGAAGATTTCTTGATTTTTTATGTAGACGATACAACGAAGGCTTTACAACATTTAGCTAGTTGTTATCGGGATGAAGTGAATCCTATAGTTGTAGGAATTACAGGCTCTAATGGGAAGACGACAACGAAAGACATTGTCGCTGCCATTGCGAAAGAAGAATATAAAACGCATTTTACAGATGGAAATTTTAATAATGAATTCGGTCTACCATTTACAATATTATCCATGCAACGAGATACCGAGATGCTCGTATTAGAAATGGGGATGAGTAGCTTTGGAGAGATTGAATTACTTTCGAATATAGCGAAACCGGATTACGCAATTATTACGAATATTGGCGAATCTCATATTGAGTACCTAGGTTCGAGAGAAGGTATTGCCAAGGCTAAATTAGAGATAGTAAGTGGACTAAAAAAACACGGTAAACTAATTATAGATGGAGATGAAGCACTACTATCCCATGTTCATCAGAATGAAAATGTGGTAAAAGTTGGTTTCAGTGAACATAATGACTTTATCATTTCTAATATTGAGTTATTACGCGAAAAGACCTCTTTTACAGGTTCAGATGGAATAGCGTATACTGTATCATTATTAGGCTCTCACAATGCTAAAAATGCAGGCTTTGGTATTGCATTAGGTGAATTAATTGGAATTGATAAGGATAAGATTCAACATGCGCTAAATTCTCTTACACTTACAGGAATGCGATTGGAAATGCTGACAGGTAAAAACGGAGTTGCTATCATTAATGATGCTTATAATGCCTCTCCTACTTCCATGATGGCTGCTATTCAAGTGGTACAGAAGATGAATGGTTTTAGTAATAAGGTATTAGTACTTGGCGATATTTATGAGTTGGGTGCAGACTCCAAGAGCTTACATGAAACGGTTGCAGATGCAGTAAATGAATCGATTTCGTACATTTACACCGTAGGAGAAGACTCAGCCGTAATTGGTCGTGCGGTTAAAAGGAAATACCCAGAAATGATAGTGAAGCATTTTTCTCAAAAAGAAGAGGTACTACCAGAGTTGAGGCAGCACTTGAATCAAGATACTTTAATTTTATTTAAGGCATCTAGGGGAATGAAACTTGAATCGATAATTGAAGAAATTAAATAAATTTAATAAAGTTATATGGTTGGACGGTTGGTAATAAAGGAGGAAAATTCGTGAATATTCTTGGACTAGTAATAACAATAGCTATAGCTTTTCTGATTACCGTCCTTTTGTCCCCAATTTTAATTCCCTTTTTAAGGCGTTTAAAGTTTGGACAAAGCATACGGGAAGAGGGACCTAAGTCTCACATGAAAAAAACTGGTACCCCTACAATGGGGGGGATTATGATTGTACTGAGTATCGTCATCACATCCATTGTTATGGCAAGTAAGTATGGTGGGTTCGGTTATGAACTAGGATTATTATTATTTGTTTTATTGGGATATGGTTTATTAGGATTTTTAGATGATTTTATTAAGGTTGCATTAAAGAGGAATTTAGGCTTAACCTCTAAACAAAAAATGTTAGGCCAAATTATTATTGCAATTATATTTTATATTATTCTAAGGAATCAAGGGTTCCCAACATATATTCAAATACCAGGTACTGATATTCAGTGGGATCTAGGGATTGGATACGCATTTTTAATTGTATTTATGTTGGTAGGTGCTTCAAACGGTGTAAATTTAACAGATGGCCTAGACGGATTATTATCTGGAACAGCTGCAATTGCGTTTGGTGCTTTTGGCATTCTTGCCTGGTATGGCACGCCGCAAAATGAAGTAGCTATCTTCTCCTTAGCTGTGGTAGGTGCGTTATTAGGATTTTTAGTATTTAATGCTCACCCGGCTAAAGTGTTTATGGGGGATACCGGTTCACTTGCACTAGGCGGTGCTATAGCAGCAGTAGCGATATTAACCAAGTTAGAAATTTTATTAGTAATTATCGGTGGAGTTTTCGTTTTAGAAACTCTATCTGTTATGATTCAAGTAGTGTCATTTAAAACTACCGGCAAACGAGTATTTAAAATGAGCCCTCTACATCATCATTATGAACTAGTTGGTTGGTCTGAGTGGAGAGTCGTGACCACGTTTTGGTTTATGGGGCTTGTTTTTGCTGCTCTAGGTATTTACATTGAGGTGTGGTTAGGTTGAATAAATTAGTTGATTTTCCTTATTCCCATGTTCTAGTTTTAGGGCTTGCCAAAAGCGGTACAGCCGCAGCTACAGTTTTACTTGAAAATGGTATAAGGGTTCGTGTTAATGATTTAAAAGCAAATGAAAACGATGAAGGTGTTCGATACTTACAGGAATTGGGAGCTGAAGTAATTGTAGGCTCTCACCCGATGTCTGTCCTTGACAATATTGACCTTATTGTAAAAAACCCTGGTATACCATATGAAAATATGATCTTACAAGCTGCCAGTAATGAGGGAATACCAATTGTTACTGAAATTGAATTAGCTGGTATATTAGCTAATGGCCCTATAATTGGTATAACAGGATCTAATGGTAAAACGACCACAACGACCTTAATATACGAAATGCTGAAGCAGAGTAAGGTTCCAGCAAAGCTTGCAGGTAATATAGGTATCGTTGCAACAGATATAGCAAGAGAACTCCAACCGAATGAAAAGATGGTGTTGGAGCTTTCTTCATTTCAGTTAATGGGTATTCAATCCTTTAGACCTAAAATAGCTGTCTTACTTAATATTTTTGAAGCACATCTTGATTATCATAAAACGATTGATAATTATAAACAGGCAAAAGCGAATATATTTTACAATCAAGTAGAAGATGATTATCTAATTTATAATGCAGATGAGCCTAATGTTGTGGACGTTGTTAAGGATGCTAAATCAATCAAGGTTCCTTTTTCTGTTTCGAAAAAATTAGAAGAGGGGGCCTGGGTAGATCAAGACTATATATACTTTAATGGGGATAGAGTAATCGCTTTAAAGGATATCGTATTAGTTGGCGAGCATAATTTAGCAAATATACTAGCCGCAGTTAGTGCAGCTAAATTGAGTGGAGCAAGTAATCAAGGGATATATCGTGTTCTCTCATCGTTTGTAGGAGTGAAGCACAGGTTCCAATTTGTAGAAAAGATAAATAGTCGTTTATTCTATAACGATTCTAAAGCAACTAATATTCTTGCGACCCAGAAAGCATTAAATGCCTTTAGCCAACCAACAATTCTTTTGGCAGGTGGACTGGATCGAGGAAATGATTTTGATGAGTTAATTCCGTATCTTGAGAATGTAAAGGCTATGGTTGTTTTTGGTCAAACAGCGGAGAAATTACAGGAAGTTGCACAGAAGGCTAGTATTTCTATCATAACTCGCGCAATAGACGTACAAGATGCAACACAAAAGGCCTATGAAATATCAGAGCCTGGTGATGTCATCCTTTTATCACCAGCCTGTGCAAGCTGGGACCAATACAAGACTTTTGAAGAAAGAGGAGACATGTTTATACAAGCCGTGCATACAATTAAGTAGGGGCGGTTTAAGTGATACGTACAATAGAATTTAATAAGGTTATTTTTATTGGAAATGCCCCTAACTCATAATGGATGTAAGGGGTGTTTTTTTTGTTTAAGAAAGAGATGTCAGTTAAGGACAAGCCAGACTATTTCTTATTTAGTGTCATTATATTGTTGTTAATAATAGGAATCGTAATGGTGTACAGTTCTTCGTATATATGGGCTGAATATAAATATGATGATTTATTCTATTTTGTTAAAAGGCAGTTGCTTTTTTCAGGTGTTGGAGTAGTAGGAATGTTGTTTTTTATGTATATTCCGTATAGTAATTGGGCGAAGTATTCCAAAGTCATATTAATCGTATGTTTTTCCCTTTTATTACTTGTACTAATTCCTGGTGTTGGACTAGTACGCGGAGGTGCCCAAAGCTGGATAGGTGTTGGGGCTTTTAGTATTCAACCATCGGAATTTATGAAATTAGGGCTGATTATATTTTTATCTGTATACTTATCGGTAAATCAGAAGTATATTACCTCATTTAGAAAGGGTTTTTTTCCAGCTTTAATACTTGTTTTCACCGCTTTTGGATTAATTATGTTACAGCCAGACCTAGGTACAGGTATGGTTTTAGTATTAACTTGTATGATCATGATTTTTGTTGCAGGTGCGAGAATTTGGCATTTTGTTGGCTTAGGCTTGCTTGGTTTAGCTGGTTTTGCGTTACTCATTCTATCGGCACCATATCGGATAAGCAGAATCACTGCTTTTCTCAATCCTTGGGAGGATCCATTAGGGGATGGCTTCCAAATTATTCAATCACTCTATGCTATTGGTCCAGGTGGTTTAATGGGAGTAGGATTGGGGAATAGCTTACAGAAGTACTTTTATTTACCAGAACCACAGACTGACTTCATATTTGCTATTTTAGGTGAGGAGCTTGGATTTATTGGCGGTACAATACTCTTATTATTATTTGGGTTATTATTTTGGCGAGGGATAAGAATAGCGATAGAAGCACCAGATGGATTTGGTAGATTCTTAGCTTTAGGTATAGTGTCGATGTTAATTGTTCAAGTTATGATCAATATTAGTGTCGTGATTGGATTAATTCCAGTTACTGGGATAACGTTACCGTTCTTAAGCTATGGCGGTTCATCCTTAACGCTAACCTTATGTTCAGTAGGGATATTATTAAATATAAGTCGTAGTGCTAAAGTATAGCATTCTTCTATATAGAAAAATTTTATTGTCAAACTATTTGATTGCGGACTATATGTTTTAGGACAGGTTGTGTTATAATTTAATTAACTCAACAAAAACGGCATCCAGCATGCCGTTTTCATGTGTTAATTTTACAAAAAGGAAAGAATAGGAATGGAAAAAGAAAAGATTGTTTCAATAGAGGATCGTATACCTAAATTGAAACAAGCACGTAAAAAAAAGGCCAACCGGCGCCTTATATTTTACTTATCTATTTTTTTCTTCTTAATAGCTATCATTGTCTATCTTCAGTCACCATTAAGCCATGTGAAATCAATAATTGTAACTGGCAATTCTTTTTATCCAGAAGATGAGGTGATTGAGCAAAGTGGTATCGCGAAGGGTACAAATATATGGACAATAAATAAAGAGGAAATCATTCAAACTCTTGAAAACGACCCATTAATTAAGAATGCGGAAGTAGAAACGAAACTACCTTGGACGGTTGAAATTCATTTAATAGAACATGAACGGGTTGGTTACATAAAAAAGGAAAATGAATACTATCCAGTTCTAGGGAATGGAACCGTTCTAGAAGAAAGTAAAATAAAACGTTTATCAGGAGATGCCCCATTACTACTAAGCTTCTCACAAGAAGATGTGTTAGTGGAAATGTCGAAGGAATTGAGTAACCTACCTAGTAATATTTTAAACATCATTTCTGAAATACATTGGACACCTACAGATAAGAATAAGAACGACATCACACTTTATATGACTGATGGGTTCATGGTCCAGTCCTCCATACGAAATTTCTCAGAAAAGATGAAGGTATATCCATCCATTGCATCTCAGCTTGAACCAGGCAGCGAAGGCATTATCCATATAGGTGTAGGTGCCTATTTTGAGCCATTCAACCAAGAAATAACAGAAGAAGAAATTATTTCAACAGATGGTGACGAATAGGGTACGTGGTGAAGATTTTATGAAATGGATGGTAGATTCTCTTAAAAATCAATAGATTTTCGAGAAAATATCCAATATTTATTTCTTTTTTAGAGAAAATCCTTTAAAATAATAGATTATAGTATAGTTAAACACAAATAATTGATACAAACATCGCATTAAGAAATATAGTCGTTTTTTGATGCTTCTGAAATAGGAGGTGCCTTTGTTGAACAACAATGATATATTGGTCAGTCTTGATATAGGTACAACAAATATTAAAGTTATTATTGGTGAAGTTTTAAATGATTCATTGAACATTATTGGTGTTGGTACAGCAAAATCAAACGGAATGAAAAAAGGTGCTATTGTAGATATCGATCAGACAGTTCATTCTATTCGTAATGCAGTAGAGCAAGCAGAACGAATGGTAGGAATGCAAGTTGAAAGTGTAGTAGTTGGAATCACTGGAAATCATATTCAATTACAACCATGTCATGGTGTAGTGGCTGTTCAAAGTGAAAATCGTGAAATTACGAATGAGGATGTTAAACGTGTAATTGATGGTGCTCAAGTAATCTCTATTCCACCTGAACGGGAAATCATCGACGTTATTCCGAAACAATTTATTGTAGATGGGCTTGATGAAATTACCGATCCAAGAGGGATGATTGGTGTTCGCTTGGAAATGGAAGGTACCATTATTACATGCTCAAAAACCGTATTACATAACATTCTAAAATGTGTGGAACGTGCTAACTTAAAAGTGGCAGACATTTGTTTGCAACCTCTTGCGGCAGGTAAAGTAGCACTTTCTAAGGATGAAAAGAACTTAGGTGTCGCATTAATCGATGTCGGCGGTGGCTGCACAACAGTTTCTGTATTTGAAAATGACCATATTGCTTCTACTAGTGTAGTGCCGCTTGGTGGTGATAATATCACAAAGGATTTGTCAATAGGCCTTAGAACAACGACTGAAGAAGCTGAAGACATTAAGCTAAATCATGGTCATGCTTTCTATAATGACGCCCAAGAAGAGGAAGTGTTTGAAGCATCGATTATTGGAAGTAATGCGAAGCAAACCTTTAATCAGCTTCAGATTGCTGACATGATTGAAGCTAGACTAGAAGAAATTTATGCGTATGCAGAGCGAGAAATAAGAAGAATGGGTTATCATGAGTTACCAGGTGGATATGTTCTAACTGGTGGTACGATGAAAATGCCTGGTGCACTAGAACTTGCTGGAGACGTTTTTCAAGCAAATGTTCGAATTGCAATCCCGGATTATATCGGTGTTCGTGAATCACAATTTACAGCAGGGGTTGGGATATTACAGTTTGCATATCATAATGCAAAGATTCAAGGGAAAGAATTATTCCCTGCGATCACTGTATCAATGGAAGAACCAAAACCGAAACGGACCAAAAAACAACCTACACAAGCTACAACAACGAAAACGAAAGAGAATAATAAAAAAGAGTCTGGAATTGCTAATTTATTTAAGTATTTCTTCGATTAATCAGCGTTCCCACATTAAAATTAGCTTCTAGAAATCTTGTAATTTGCATATTAGGAGGAACGAAAAATGTTAGAGTTTGATACAAGTATTGACCAATTAGCAACGATTAAAGTTATTGGTGTCGGTGGAGGCGGAAATAACGCTGTAAACCGAATGATTGACCATGGTGTTGAAGGTGTTGAATTTATAGCAGTTAATACAGATGCACAAGCATTAAATTTATCAAAAGCGGAAACGAAATTACAAATTGGTGGGAAACTTACGAGAGGACTTGGGGCAGGTGCCAATCCGGAAGTAGGTAAAAAGGCTGCTGAAGAAAGCAAAGAACAACTAGAAGAAGTATTACAAGGTGCAGATATGATTTTTGTAACAGCTGGTATGGGTGGCGGTACTGGCACTGGTGCTGCACCAGTTATTGCACAAATTGCAAAAGATCTAGGTGCTTTAACAGTAGGTGTGGTAACTCGCCCATTCTCATTTGAAGGACGAAGAAGATCTAACCAAGCTGTTTCTGGAATCGATGCATTAAAGAATAATGTGGATACATTAATTGTTATTCCAAATGATCGATTACTAGAAATTGTGGATAAAAACACACCGATGTTAGAAGCATTTAGAGAAGCAGATAATGTTCTTCGTCAAGGTGTACAAGGTATTTCCGATTTAATTGCTAAACCAGGTCTTATTAACGTGGACTTTGCTGACGTTAAAACGATTATGTTTAATAAAGGATCTGCACTAATGGGGATTGGTGTTGCAACTGGTGAAAATCGTGCGACAGAAGCAGCTAAAAAAGCTATTTCTTCACCATTATTAGAAACTTCAATTGATGGTGCACATGGTATCCTGATGAATATTACTGGTGGTACTAATTTAAGTTTATATGAAGTACAAGAAGCTGCGGACCTCGTAACAAATGCTGCAGATGAAGAGGTTAACGTTATCTTTGGATCCGTCATAAATGAAGATCTTAAAGATGAGATTATTGTTACCGTTATTGCGACTGGATTTGATGAAAACAAAAAACCTGAGCAACCAACCAGACAACGTCCTACTGTAAATCAAACACAGCATGCAGCAACTAGAGTGAATGAAGAAGTAACCAAAGAACAACCACAACAAGCACGTCCTCGTCAAGAAGAAGATGTGTTAGACATTCCAACGTTTTTACGTAACAGAAATCGTAATCGCTAAGAATTTCTTAATAGAGAGACTTTCTAAAAGGGGAGTCTAATTTAACTGACGATAATAAATAATCTCGTATCACGAAATAGGTGGTACGAGATTTTTTTGTTGAGTCGATATCCTACATAAGTATTTCAATAGAAATGACATGTCTCACTCTAAATGGCTAATATATAATGACATGTTGCACCGTAATTCCACTTACCACGTCGATTCATCAGAGGTTTCCGCTCATAAATATACCCGAGGTGAATTACGAATTATTGACTAAGACCCTCGACATAACTAGTTGAAATTAGCTTATTTTTGCATACAAGAACTGACAGACTTCGCTTGATAACTAGTTTATACTTCTTTTTAGCAGATAGGAAAGTATGAAAAACTTTCCCAACTAGTTTTAGAAAAGCTAACGCATTTGCTAGAGATTGGGAGAATGCGAGTCTTTCTAATACGTTATTCTTACCAATGAATCCATTATATAAGCTTCTACTATACACGATTCTGATTAAAAGTAAGGAGTGAATCCCTTAAATGTCATAACCAATCTACTCTTTTCAAGCTCTAGAAAGGAAGAATAGTATGACTATTTACCTTGACGCAGTTTGGGTGTTGAATTTCCTTTTAGATTTAATGCTTTTGATGTTAACACAAGCATTAAGTAGAGTGTATACCCCTAAAGGGAGATTAGTCTTAGGAGCCATTGTTGCGTCTTTCATTGTACCAATAACACTTTATTTTCCAAATGCATATATCTCAACGTTATTTGGTAAGATACTTTATTCTATTCTCATCATCGCAGTTACATTCCGTTTTGTATCTGTAAAACAAATGATGAAGCAGCTTTTATTGTTTTATTTTGTAACGTTTACAATCGGTGGGGGACTGTTCGCGGCACATTATGTATTACAAAACCCGATTGCTCTTTCGGCTTCAGGATTTTTGTCATTTAGTACTGGCTATGGTGATCCGGTTAGTTGGCTATTTGTTGTCATTGGATTTCCGATTGCTCTTTGGTTTACAAAGAATCGTATGGACAAGCACGTGGTAGAAAAAATTCGATATGATCAACTCTATGAAGTTTGCTTAACGATTAATAATAAAAGCTTTACAACTACTGGATTTATTGATAGTGGTAATCAATTAGTCGATCCATTAACGAAAAGACCTGTGGTCATTTGTGATGAGTCTTTTTTAAAACAATGGTTTCAACACGACGATTGGATCAAATTAAGGCAGGCCTACGAGAATTTAAATATGGAAGATATCCCTGTGAACTGGGCTAGCTATATGCAAGTTGTTCCTTTTCACGGTGTGGAAGGTAGAAGTAATTTTCTCTTTGCATTAAAGCCTGACAATCTAACTATTTACTATGGGGAACAACAAATTGTTGCTAGTAAACTATTAATCGGCATCCAATTTTCTGATTTAACAGATGACAAAAGCTATCATTGTTTATTACACCCGCAACTAATAAAATTAGCAACTATTCATTCAGCATAAAAAAGGAGCGATACAAATGGAAAAATTAAAATTAAAATTTCGGGTTTGGTGGTATAAGTTATTAGTTAAATTAGGTTTTAAACCAAAAGAAATTTATTACATAGGTGGTAGTGAAGCATTGCCTCCACCGTTATCTAAGGAAGAGGAAAGCGAATTATTAGTATTACTAACCAAAGGAGATTCGTCAGCAAGATCTGTACTCATCGAACGAAATCTTCGTTTAGTCGTATACATTGCAAGGAAATTTGAGAATACGGGGATTAATATAGAGGACTTAATTAGTATAGGCACCATTGGATTAATTAAAGCAGTTAACACGTTTAATCCAGAGAAAAAGATAAAGCTTGCAACATATGCTTCTCGTTGTATTGAGAACGAGATTCTCATGTATTTAAGAAGAAACAATAAGCTTAAATCGGAAATTTCCTTTGATGAGCCATTGAATATTGATTGGGATGGGAATGAGCTACTATTATCTGATGTGTTAGGCACAGAGGAAGATGTTATTACGAAAAATTTAGAAACAAAAGTTGATAAGCATCTATTGCAAAATGCTTTATCACAATTAAATGCTAGAGAAAAACAAATAATGGAATTGAGATTTGGTCTTATAGGTGAGGAAGAAAAAACACAAAAAGATGTAGCGGATATGTTAGGTATTTCTCAATCCTATATCTCTCGATTAGAGAAGAAAATTATTCGTAGGTTAAAAAAAGAATTTAATAAGATGGTGTAGCTTGATATAGCAAGAATTAATGGGGTTGATATATTTTAAATCAATGATTCACACTGCATAATTTTTTCCTTCCTAGGAGATACTGTCCATGAACAGCATCTCCAACTGGGAGGGTACAGAATGACTAGACATAAAGTAGTAATATGCGGTGTAGATACATCTAAGTTACCTGTTTTAACAAACGAAGAAATGCGAGCGCTTTTTATTAAAATGCAAGAGGGGGATATCTACGCAAGAGAAGAATTGGTTAATGGGAATCTCCGCTTAGTGTTAAGCGTAATCCAACGATTTAATAATCGTGGTGAATACGTAGATGACCTGTTTCAAGTTGGTTGTATCGGACTAATGAAATCTATTGATAATTTCGATTTAAGTCATAATGTGAGATTTTCTACTTATGCCGTACCGATGATTATTGGTGAAATTCGTAGGTATTTACGTGACAATAATCCAATACGTGTATCTCGTTCTTTACGAGATATTGCGTATAAAGCACTTCAGGTACGTGAGAAATTAATTAATAAAACATCAAAAGAACCTACTCCAGCTGAAATTGCTGAAGAGATGGGGGTACCACATTCGGATGTCGTTTTTGCAATGGATGCAATACAAGATCCGGTATCTCTATTTGAACCAATTTATAATGATGGTGGCGACCCGATATATGTAGTCGATCAAATTAGTGATGATAAAGATAGGGATGATACCTGGGTAGACAAGCTTTCCTTGAAGGAAGGAATGCATCAACTAAATGAGCGAGAAAAAATGATACTTAATAAACGCTTCTTCCAAGGGAAAACACAAATGGAGGTTGCCGACGAAATCGGAATCTCCCAAGCGCAAGTGTCCAGATTGGAAAAAGCTGCAATTAGTCAAATGAATAAGCAAATGTTTGAATAGTGATATATGAGGCTGGGACAAAACTATTTCTAACATAGGATAAACCGAACATTAAAGTTAGCGCATCGAACCCGCCCCGGAAATATACTTGCGGTTGCTTCCTGTACAGGGGCGACATTTGCTCGAGAGAACCTCGCAGTGTCTACCTTGCACTTTATCGCAGTATAAGTGCGACATCTGCTCGAAAAGACCCCGCAGTGTCTTCTTTACCGTTGGGCGCATGGTGAGCCTCCTCAGAGCTAACGCTCCCCTGGGGTCTCACCGATGCCTTTCCTCCCACAGGGGTCTCCGTATATTTCCGGGGCTAATGTGGTAATTTGTTCGTTTTTTATTACCTTTGTTTTCGTTTTGCTCCAGCCTCTATTTCATGTAAGAAAATCTTAAGCGGGAGTAAATAATTTTTCGTTGGCTAAGCCCTGAATGAACTCTTAAACTAGTGCATATATATCACTAGTAAGGGTAGGTGAGACGGGTGATTACATTATCTGATTTGCAAGCAAAAGAACTGATCGTTATTAATGACGGAAGAAGATTAGGGCATATTTCCGATCTAGAGATTGATCCTGATCGCGGAAGAATAATTGCATTAGTTATTTATATTCGCGAAAAAAAGGGAGGTTTCTTTGGAAAACCTGATGAATTAATGATATATTGGGAGCAAATCGTCACAATTGGTTCCGACGTGATTTTAGTAAAAGATGTTGACGGGGCTAAATTATATCTTGAATAATTATTCTAGCAGGGGGAATTACGTTGCAAGACATATTCCAATATGATGGAAATTCATTGCTTCATATAAATAAGTGGATGGAAATGGAACCAAACTTAACAGTCGGTTTTACGACTCGTCATGGTGGTGTTAGTAAGCAACCCTTTCATACAAATAATATGGGATTACATGTTTTTGATGATGTAGAAGACGTACTTGTAAATCGAAAAAGATTAGCTACAACTTTACATATTCCACTAGATAACTGGGTAAGTGGTGAGCAGGTCCATCATTCTGAAGTACATATTGTTGATTCTCAAGATGCTGGTAGAGGAGCAATTACTGTAGAATCGTCTCTAATAGGAATAGATGGATTGATCAGTAACCAGAAAGGAATCCTCTGTACAGCCTTTTTTGCCGATTGTGTACCTTTATTCTTTTTTGATCCGGTAACAAAATACGTAGGTATTGCCCATGCAGGGTGGAAAGGAACGGTTGCTAGAATTGCTGAGAAAACGATCCTGAAATTTATCCAACTTGGTTCGGCTCCTAAAGATATACGTGTAGCGATAGGTCCTTCTATATCTACTGAAAATTACGAGGTAGATAACTATGTAAAAAATCGCATACCACAGGAGTTTCATGATGTGGTTTTGATCGAGACAGGTCATGACCACTATTTGTTAGATTTAAAACAATTAAATGTCGAAATTCTTGTACAAGCTGGCGTGTTTCGTAGTAATATAGATGTAACATCTTACTGTACGTATCGAGATGAAAATTTGTTTTTTTCACATCGACGGGATCAAGGGAAAACCGGTCGAATGTTAGGATATATTGGTTTTACGGGTTAGTGGTAAGGAGGAGTACATGTCATCATGGATGTAGCACAAAACTTAGCAGAAATTAAAACAAAAATTAATGAAGCTAGTCATAAGGTAAATCGAGATCCAAATGAGATCACCATCATTGCTGTAACGAAATATGTTACAATAGAAAGAACGATGGAAGCAATCGAAGCTGGAATATCTGATCTTGGAGAAAATCGTCAAGAAGGATTTTTAGAAAAGTATGATCAAATACAAGACAATGTTACATGGCATTTTATTGGTAGTCTACAAACAAGGAAAGTAAAAGATGTAATAAATAAGGTAGATTATCTTCATTCTTTGGATAGACTGTCATTAGCTAAAGAAATTGAAAAGCGTGCCTCATCTACTGTTAATTGTTTTATCCAGGTTAATGTTAGTGGTGAGGATTCCAAGCACGGACTACATCCGGATGAAGTAATGGAATTTGTTGAGAAAATTTCTCAATACACTAAAATACATATTGTTGGGTTAATGACCATGGCTCCACATACAGAAGATAAAGAGCTACTACATCAAGTATTTGGTATACTTAGAAATTTACGAGACACTATTAAAGAGAGAAACTATCCTTTTGCACCATGTGAGTATTTATCCATGGGAATGAGCAATGATTATGATATTGCAATTGAGGAAGGTGCAACCCATATTCGAATCGGTTCTAAGCTGGTTGGGGCTAATAAGTGAGGTGGATAATTTGAGTATTAAGAACAAGTTAAAGACATTATTTGCTATGGACGATGAATATGAATACATTGAAGAAGAAGTAGCTACATCTTCCTCCAATAACGTAATCCCGGCTACTAGTAATAATGTAATCAACTTAAAAAGTGTTAAAACAAGTTCTTCCAAAGTAGTACTCTGTGAGCCAAGGACGTTTGATGAAGCACAGCAAATTGCAGATAATATTGTCAATAAACGAACCGTTGTTATAAATTTACAACGTGTAGAACATTATGAGGCAAAGAGAATGATAGATTTCTTAAGTGGGACAGTGTATGCCGTTAACGGGGTTATTCAACGTTTAGGTTCACAAACATTCCTCTGTGCACCAGATAATGTTGATGTCTCTGGCTCTATCACAGAAGCTTTCGAAGAAGAATTCAATAAAGGATGGTAAAGTAGATCATGTCGTTATATACGTTATTTTTGATTTTGTCTAATGTATTACGTGTTTATAGTTTCGGATTAATTATTTATATTTTCATGTCATGGTTTCCTGGAGCAAGAGAATCATCATTTGGGGAAATACTTTCAAAATTGTATGAACCATATTTAGAACCTTTCCGTAAGTTTATCCCCCCACTAGGAATGATCGATATTTCACCTATTGTTGCGATTATTGTGTTACAGCTAGCAGGGGCTGGGTTGTGGGCTATATATGATATTTTAGTACGATTGGTAATTGGGTGATTACAGGTAGATGGATATATATCAACATTTTCGTAAAGAAGAGCATAGCTTCATTGATCAAGTATTATCATGGATGGAACAAGTGGAGCGCTCTTATTTACCTCGATTGACAGATTTCTTAGACCCGAGGGAACAACAAATTATTGAAATGTTAATTGGAACTTCAAATGATGAGTTAAAATTGTTATTTTTTGGTGGAGGAACCTACTCTGAGCGAAAAAGAGCGATTATTGCTCCTCTTTATGAAGAGATTGACGAGGATTCCTTTAATATATCGTTATTACAGGCTACCTACCATGAAAAATTCGTCTCGCTTACTCATCGAGATGTGTTAGGTGCCTTTTTATCATTAGGAATGAAACGAAAAAAAGTAGGAGATATTTATGTTGGTAAAGGCAAGGTTCAACTTTTTCTAGATAAAGATATTTCCGCTTATATCCAGATGAATATGACGATGATCAGGAAATCTACAATTACATTCGAAGAAAAACCTTTTTCGGATTTAATTGAACAAGAACCTATTTGGTTTCGTTCTGAGAAAATTGTTTCTTCCTTAAGACTGGATACGATGTTAAAAGAAATTTATTCTTTATCCCGCAAAGAGGCACAGACTCTTATTGATAAAGGATTAGTTAAAGTTAACTATCGTACGGTTGAGGATAGTAAATTCATTTTAAGAGAAGGCGATATGATTTCTCTAAGAGGAAAAGGTAGAAGCAAGCTCATCGCTGTCAATGGGCAAACCAAAAAGGAAAAAATAAAAGTTACAACTGCATTATTACAGGTATAGTAAAGAGTGACTATTTGATATATAATGATATCGAATAGTTGCTTTTTGACTTTTTTCTAGAAATGTAAGCATAAATTGCAGGAAATACATATTTTTTGTCGA
Organism: Ornithinibacillus liuyingii; assembly: GCF_055550225.1. Classification (NCBI taxonomy): domain Bacteria; kingdom Bacillati; phylum Bacillota; class Bacilli; order Caryophanales; family Bacillaceae; genus Ornithinibacillus; species Ornithinibacillus liuyingii. Next base: position 313,685 of record NZ_JBPWOS010000001.1, read on the forward strand.
AATATACTGGTATACTGAAAATGGACTAATATTTTTATAAAATCATAGGGAGGTAGCCGTTATGCCATTAACACCATTAGATATTCATAATAAAGAATTTACGAGAAGTTTTCGTGGATATGATGAAGATGAAGTAAATGAATTTTTAGATCAGGTTATTAAGGATTATGAAATGGTAATTAGAGAAAGAAAAGAATTAAAAGAAAAGATTGAACAAATGAATGAAAAGTTAAGCCATTTCACCAATATAGAAGAAACATTAAATAAATCAATCCTTATTGCTCAAGAAACGGCTGAAGAATTAAAAGGGAATGCTTCAAAGGAGTCGAAACTCATCATTAAAGAGGCAGAGAAAAATGCTGACCGTATTATTAACGATGCGCTAAGTAAGTCTCGCAAAATCTCAATGGAAGTCGAAGAGTTAAAGAAACAAGCTAAAGTTTTCCGTACTCGTCTAAGAATGCTTGTGGAAGCTCAATTAGATATGATTGGATCAGATGATTGGGAAGATTTATTTGAGGAAGCGGTTGGTAAAGATTTAGAATTAGCTAATAATGAATCTTAAACCTTGACGTTTTATTAAAATTTACATATAATGCTTACACGAATAGGTTAAAATAATAGCAAATACGATGATAGAGACAGTATAAAAACTAGTTGCTTGTCAGAGCGAGCTAGGGTCTGGTGAAAGCCTAGTACAGCACGTTTTTAGAAAATCACTCTTGAGTATCCAATTTGAAATAAATCAAGTAAAATTGGACGTCTTGTTCACGTTACGAATATCGAGTGAATTTAAAATGTTATCATTTTAAATTTATAAGGGTGGTACCGCGAGTCTTCTCGTCCCTTTCTGGGATCAGAGAGGCTTTTTTTATTTTATGATGGTTTTTCGGGAAGTTGGGTTAATTTTAGCGAGCTTATGTTCTAACCGCGAAACTATACAACAAATCAAAAAATAGCCAAACATAATTATCAAGTAAAGTTAAAACATAAGGAGGTCTAATCAGTGGACTATAAAGAAACATTACTGATGCCAAAAACAGAATTTCCAATGCGAGGGAATCTACCAAACAAAGAACCATTACGTCGTGAAAAATGGGAAGAAATGAACCTATACGAAAAATCAGTGGAAAGAACAAAAGGTAGACGAACATTTATCCTACACGATGGTCCACCATATGCAAACGGTGATATTCATATTGGTCATGCATTAAATAAAATCTTAAAAGATTTCATTACGCGGTATAAGTCAATGTCAGGTTACCATGCACCTTATATTCCAGGATGGGATACACATGGTCTTCCGATTGAAACTGCATTAACGAAGAATAAAAAAGTGAAACGTAAAGAGCTATCTGTAGCAGAATTTAGACAGCTATGTGCAGAATATGCATTAACCCAAGTCGATAGTCAACGTTCGCAATTTAAAGAACTAGGCGTACGTGGTGATTGGGATAATCCATATATAACATTAACGAAAGATTATGAAGCGGCTCAAATTAAAGTATTCGGTGAAATGGCCAAAAAAGGGTATATCTATAAAGGACTAAAACCAGTATATTGGTCTCCTTCTTCTGAATCAGCGCTTGCTGAGGCAGAGATTGAGTATTATGATAAACGCTCTGCTTCTATTTATGTTGCGTTTGAAGTAGAAGATGGAAAAGAAGTTCTGGATTCTGGAGATAAAATTGTCATCTGGACGACAACTCCATGGACAATTCCAGCTAATCTAGGTATCAGTGTCCATCCTGATATCAACTATGTGTTAGTTAAAGTTAATAATGACAAATTTGTTGTGGCAGAAGCACTACTTGAATCTTTAATAACAGAACTAGAGTGGGAAAATCTACAAGTAGTGAAAAGCTTCAAAGGAAAAGAATTAGAGCGCGTAACAGCAAAACATCCATTCTACTCCCGTGAATCTCTTGTCATGCTTGGTGAGCATGTTACGACTGATGCAGGTACAGGTTGTGTTCATACAGCTCCTGGCCATGGGGAAGATGACTTTTATGTTTCGAAGGCATATGGCATTGAGGCTTTCTGTCCAGTGGATCATAAAGGTGTGTTTACTAGTGAAGCACCTGGATTTGAAGGTATGTTCTATGACGATGCAAATAAAGTAATTACTGAAAAGTTAGATGAAGTCGGTGCTTTATTAAAACTTTCCTTTATTACTCACTCCTACCCACATGACTGGAGAACTAAAAAACCAACCATTTTCCGTGCTACCGCACAGTGGTTTGCTTCAATCAAAGATTTCCGTGAAGATATCTTAGATGAAATCAAACAAGTTAATTGGTATCCAGCATGGGGAGAGACAAGACTATACAATATGGTTCGTGATCGTGAGGACTGGTGTATTTCTCGTCAACGTGCTTGGGGAGTTCCAATTCCGGTATTTTATGGTGAGGATGGAACAGCAATTATTACAGATGAAACAATTGAACATGTATCGAAATTATTTGCAGAGCATGGTTCTAATATTTGGTTTGAAAGAGAAGCGAAAGATCTATTACCAGAAGGATTTACTTCTGAGCATAGTCCAAATGGTGAATTCACGAAAGAAACGGATATTATGGATGTTTGGTTTGACTCTGGGTCTTCGCATGCAGGAGTATTATTAAATAGAGAAGATCATACAAGACCAGCTGATGTTTATTTAGAAGGTAGTGACCAATATCGTGGTTGGTTTAACTCTTCTTTATCAACGGCCGTAGCTGTTACAGGTAAAGCACCATATAAAAACGTTATTAGCCATGGCTTTGTTTTAGACGGTAATGGTCGTAAGATGAGTAAATCACTTGGAAATGTTATCATGCCAAGTAAAGTATTAAAGCAGCTAGGTGCAGATATTTTACGTCTATGGGTGGCATCGGTTGATTATCAAGCAGATGTCCGTATTTCAGATGACATTCTGAAACAAACTTCTGAGGCGTACCGTAAAATCCGAAACACTTTCCGATTTATGTTAGCAAATTTAGCTGACTATAATCCAGAAACAGATCGTGTACCGGAAGCAGAAATGGAAGAAGTAGATCGTTACATGTTACATCGTTTGCAACAGTTAGTAAAAGAAGTACGGGAAAGTTATGAGAAATTTGAGTTCTCTCCTATTTTCCATCGTATCCATAACTTCGTTGCAGATGATCTAAGCTCCTTCTATTTAGATTTTGCTAAGGATATTCTTTATATTGAAGCGGCAGATAATCATCGTCGTCGTAGTATCCAAACGGGGTATTATGAAATCCTAACCACCTTGGTACAATTGTTAACACCGATTATCCCACATACTGCCGATGAGGTATGGGAATATATTCCGGGGGTTAAAGAAGAGAGCCCTCAATTGACAGATATTCCAGAACCAAGAGAAATCGAAGGATTTCATGGTTTGGAGAACAAGTGGAATCATTTCATGGCCATCCGTGATGATGTACTAAAAGCACTTGAAGAGGCACGTAATGAAAAAGTAATTGGTAAGTCTCTAGAGGCTAAGATTACGGTTGTTCCAAGAGATGAAGAAACAAAGACAGTAATAAATTCAATTAACGATGTTCATCAGCTTCTAATCGTTTCAGAGGCTGTTGTTAAGGAACAATCAGAGGAAGCAGCAGAATACCGTTATGTCGATGTTCTTGTTGAAAAACATCCAGCTGAAAAATGTGAACGCTGCTGGGTTGCCTCAGATACAGTAGGACAAAATGAAAAACATTCAACACTTTGCTCCCGCTGTGCCGATGTTGTAGAAAAACACTATTTTGCATAAGTGTTATAATTGGCATAAAAATAACGTGAAGCTTATAAGGCAATAAAACTAGAATAACCCGAACTAATTCGCTTGATATCAACGAATTAGTTCGGGTTTCTTTCATCCGTATACGTTTCCGACAGTTATACAGAATGATAATGGACAAATCATTGAATTTTTACAGGATACGGTATAAGATTAACTAAGGATTTATATACAAATAATAGAGTGAAGTAGTCAATATGGAGGGGTAACCTGAATGTATCGGTACTATATTTTAGCAGTATTCGTCATAGCAGTAGACCAATTTACCAAGTACTTAGTAGTAAAAAATATGGAATTATATGAGCAAATATCGATTATAGATGGCTTCTTTTCGTTAACCTCGCATCGAAATAGTGGTGCAGCTTGGGGAATATTAGAAGGTAAAATGTGGTTCTTTTATATAGTAACGATAATTGTGATTATCGGAATCATTTACTATCTACAAAAATTTGGAAAAGAAAGCAAATTATTTGGTATCGCTTTAGGCCTAATTTTAGGTGGTGCTATTGGTAATTTTATTGATCGTTTATTCCATCAAGAAGTAGTAGACTTTTTCGACTTTGTAATTTTTGGATATGATTTCCCGATTTTCAATATTGCGGATTCGGCACTGACAATCGGTGTAATATTCGTGATAATTGCTACAATATTGGATGAGAAAAAGCAGAAAGGAAAAAATAAATGACATTACAACATGTTGTTACAGAAACTCAAAATAAAATGCGAATCGATAAACTATTAGCCGACATAAACCCTGATGAATCTCGTTCACGGGTTCAAGGATGGATTACGAAAGAGCTTGTTATGGTGAACGATGAGGTAGTAAAGGCTAATTATAAGTGTCAAGTAGGAGATGTTATTACATGGAGAATTCCTGAGGTGGAGTCATTAGATATTGAAGCTGAGAATATTCCTTTAGAGATTGTTTATGAAGATAGGGATGTATTAGTGGTTAATAAGCCGAAAGGAATGGTCGTCCATCCATCTGCAGGGCATCAATCTGGCACATTAGTGAATGGTTTACTATATCATTGTAAGGATCTATCTGGAATTAATGGGATAGAGCGTCCGGGAATTGTTCATCGTATTGATAAAGATACTAGTGGCTTATTGCTCGTTGCTAAAAATGACAAAGCTCACACCAGTTTATCTGAACAATTATCGAATAAAGATGTGAAACGAAAATATGAAGCGGTTGTTCACGGTGTCATTAATCATGACACAGGAATGGTTGATGCGCCAATAGGAAGGGATCCGAAAGATCGTCAAAAAATGGGCGTGGTGGAAAATGGGAAGCCCGCAGTCACTCATTTTCAAGTGCTAAACCGTTTTAATGAATTTACACATATTGCATGTCAATTAGAAACAGGTAGAACACATCAAATACGTGTTCATATGCGGTATATTGGATTTCCGCTTGTAGGCGATCCAAAATATGGACCTAGAAAAACTTTGGATACAAATGGTCAAGCATTACATGCAAGACTAATAGGGTTTACACATCCTACTACAGGGGAATGGCTAGAATTTGAAGTAGAGCCACCTGCCTATTTTAAAGAATTACTAACTAATTTAGAATTAATGTAGTTGACAAGAAGAGTTAATTCTGAAATAATGTAACAAATGAATAGAAACCTTTAAATTTTCAGTCCAGAGAGGCTAAAAAGGGAACGACTTTTACGGGATATTTGTAATTACTCCCCCTTTTTTCCTTATGGAGAAAAGGGGGTTTTTATTTAGGAGGGCGCAACACATATGATCAAAAAAACCGAAATTCTAGACGAGCAGGCAATAAACCGAGCACTTACCCGAATTGCCCATGAAATCCTTGAAAAAAATAAAGGTGGAGAAGACCTTGTCATCGTTGGGATTAAAACGAGAGGTGTACCACTGGCAAAAAGAATACAAGAAAAGATTAAAAGAATTGAAGGTTTAACCTTGCCAATTGGGGAACTAGATATAACATTATATCGTGACGACCTAGCAAAGGCTATAGATTCAAATGAACCAGAAATACGCAAAACCGATTTGCCAGATAATATTACGAATAAAAAGGTTATCTTAATCGATGATGTCTTATATACTGGGAGAACGGTTAGAGCAGCAATGGATGCTGTAATGGATATTGGCAGACCGTCACAAATACAGCTGGCAGTCTTAGTGGATAGAGGGCATCGTGAGCTACCAATACGTGCAGATTATGTAGGGAAAAATATACCAACATCAGAGAAGGAGATTATAGTAGTCCGACTTAATGAAACGGACCAAACCGATTTAGTATCTATTTATGAAAAATAAATAATGAAAGGACCTTTAATTAAATCCAGAGAGGTTTACAAGGTTGCTTTGATTACGTGCGATAGAATTCTGCACGTCTACCTCTTTGCGACCAAAATGCAAAGAGGTGTTTTTATTTAGGTAAAATCCTTAGACGAATGGGAGGGCTGTAAATGGAACACTTTATATCCATCGACCAGTTAAGTAAGCAAGAGATTTTTCAGTTACTAGAGGATGCACAAATGTATCAAATGAAAAAAATGAAAATTTCCAAGCAACTTTTTGTAGCGAATTTATTCTTCGAGCCAAGTACTAGAACTAAAATGAGCTTTACTGTAGCAGAAAGAAAGCTAGGTTTAGAAGTGTTAGACTTTCACGCAGAAGCCTCTAGCTTAGCAAAAGGGGAAACACTATATGATACCGTGAAGACTTTTGAATCGATTGGAGCAAATGCACTAGTTATTAGACATGATGCAGACCAATGGATAGAAGAATTAGAACACATCACTATTCCGATCATAAATGCTGGAGCTGGAACACGTGAGCATCCTACCCAAGGAATGCTTGACCTTCTGACAATCTATCAAGAATTTAATACGTTCGAAAATCTTAACATCGTGATAGTAGGCGATATTAAACATAGCAGGGTAGCAAACTCAAACGCGCATACACTTCAACGATTAGGTGCCAATGTCTATTTAAGTGCTGCACCAGGCTACGAAGATGAATCACTACCTTTCCCATATATCACAATAGATGAAGCAGTTGAATTTTGTGATGTTGTGATGATGTTAAGGATTCAACATGAAAGACATGTTGAAAAGCATGATACTAAACAGTATTTAGAACAATTTGGATTAACAAAAGAACGGGAACAAAGGATGTTAAGTAAGGCAATTATTCTTCATCCTGCTCCCGTTAACCGAGGAGTAGAGATGGATAGTGACCTTGTGGAATGTAGCCGCTCTAGAATATTTAAGCAAATGAATAATGGGGTCTTTATGAGAATGGCAATTTTAACACATGTATTACAAAAATGGGGGATTATAAATGAGAATCTTATTAAAGAATGCTAGCCGATTGATGGAGAATGGGGTACTAGAAAGCTGTGATGTTCTAATTGAGGAAGGTAAAATAAAGCAAATTGGTGAATCTATTGAAAATGAAGATGTAGATCGTTTGATTAACTGTGAGGGAAAGCTTGTAACACCTGGATTTATCGACGTACACATTCATTTACGAGAACCAGGAGGAGAACATAAGGAAACGATTAAAACAGGGACAATGGCTGCTGCCAGAGGTGGTTTTACCACAGTATGTGCCATGCCAAATACGAATCCAGTACCGGACGATGTAGCATCCATTACTAGTTTACTAGAGAAAATAGATCAAGATGCTCTCATTAGGGTCATACCTTATGCATCGATTACGAAAGGGTTAAAAGGGAAGGAGCTAACTGATTTGGAGGAGTTAGCCAAACATAATGTATTTGCATTTACTGATGATGGTGTAGGCATCCAAACAGCTCACGCGATGTACTCGGCAATGAAAAGAGCACAAGCAGCAGGGAAAGCAATTGTTGCCCATTGTGAAGATAACTCTATCGTGTATGGTGGTGTCGTTCATCATGGCGATGTAAGTGAGCGTCTTGATTTACCAGGTATTCCTTCAATAAGTGAGTCCGTCCAGATCGCTCGGGATGTCCTGTTAGCAGAAGCTACAGGGTGTCATTATCATGTTTGCCATGTGAGCACGAAGGAATCTGTTCGTGTGATCCGAGATGCAAAAAAAGCAGGAATTCATGTCACGGCAGAAGTGACACCACATCACTTAATTTTAAATGAAGACTCCATTGCCCAAGATGATGGTAATTGGAAAATGAATCCACCATTAAGAAGTAAAGCAGATCAAGAGGCATTACTGGAAGGTCTATTAGATGGAACAATTGACTTTATTGCGACAGATCATGCGCCACATAGTGTAGATGAAAAAGCCCAAGGGATGCTTCATGCACCATTTGGAATTGTAGGGTTAGAAACAGCCTTTCCACTCCTCTATACGAATTTAGTTAAACGAGGAAAAATAACCTTAAATCAACTTATAGACTGGTTAACGATAAAACCTGCACAGGTGTTCGATTTACCTTATGGAAGATTAAGAGAAAATGATAAAGCAGATGTAACATTAATTGAATTAACTAGGGAGACAAGGATTGATAAACATACCTTCTATTCCAAAGGGAAAAATACACCATTTCATAATTGGAACGTAACGGGTATACCAGTTGTTACGATATATGAAGGGAACATCGTCTATGAGGAGGAAAGCTATGTTAAAGCGTAAACTAGTACTAGAAAATGGAACAGTATTTATTGGGTCAGGGTTTGGTAGTGATCGTGAGATAAGTGGAGAAGTAGTATTTAATACAAGTATGACAGGGTATCAAGAGATTATTTCTGATCCATCATACTGTGAGCAAATTGTCACCTTAACCTATCCGCTTATTGGGAACTATGGGATAAACAGAGATGACTTTGAAACAGTTGCCCCTTTTATAAATGGTTTAATCGTCAAAGAATACAGTGAATATCCTTCTAATTTTCGGTGTGATGAAACAATCGATAGCTTTTTAAAAGCACATAATATTCCAGGACTAGCAGGAATTGATACTCGGAAGCTAACAAAATGTATTCGGAAGGCTGGAACAATGCGAGGTTACATTGCTAATGAAGAAGTACCAGATGATGAGATAATTAGAAGGTTACAGCAAATCCCGGTAAGACATGATCAAGTGAAACAAACCTCTACTTCTAAACCATATATTGTTCCCGGGAGAGGTCGTCGGATCGTATTAATTGATTTTGGAATGAAGCATGGTATCTTACGAGAATTAACGAAACGTGATTGTCATGTAACCGTCGTTCCTTATAACTATTCAGCTGATAATATTTTACGGTTAAAACCAGATGGAATTATGCTTACAAATGGTCCTGGTGATCCACAGGATGTACCGGAAGCTATTGAAACAATTCAACGTGTTATTGGTGCAATCCCGATATTTGGAATATGTTTAGGCCATCAATTATTAGCGCTTGCTTGTGGTGCAAAAACAGAAAAAATGAAGTTTGGTCACCGTGGTGGAAATCATCCAGTAAAGGATATAATTCATGGAAAAACATTTCTTACCTCGCAAAATCATGGCTATGCGGTAAATACAGCTTCATTAGCTAATACGGATTTAGAACTAACACAAATAGCATTAAATGATCATTCTGTTGAAGGAATCAGGCATAAAGTATTCCCAGCATTTTCCGTGCAGTACCATCCAGAAAGTTCACCTGGACCGGAAGATTCCAACTATTTATTCGATGATTTTTTACGCTTAATGGATCAAACGATAACGAAACAGCAGGAGGAGAAAGTCTATGCCTAAACGAACAGACATTCAGAAAATACTTGTTATTGGATCAGGCCCAATCGTAATTGGTCAAGCAGCAGAATTTGATTATTCGGGGACACAAGCCTGTCAGGCGCTTAGAGAAGAGGGCTACACAGTTATTTTAGCAAACTCTAATCCAGCTACCATTATGACAGATCAAACGGTAGCAGACCGAGTATATATGGAGCCATTAACGGTTGAATTTTTAACTAAAATTATTCGTAAGGAGCAACCGGATGCATTATTACCGACATTAGGTGGGCAAACAGGCTTAAACTTAGCAGTAGCTTTAGATAAAACTGGAATCCTTAAGCAATATAATGTTGCCCTATTAGGTACATCGTTAGAAGCAATCCAAAAAGCAGAAGATCGTGAAAAGTTCCGTGACTTGATGCAAGAAATCAATGAGCCTGTACCAGAAAGTCGTATTGTTAATACAGTAGAGGAGGCCGTTGAATTCGCGGAGACAATTGGTTTTCCATTAATTGTTCGACCAGCATATACATTAGGTGGTACTGGTGGAGGGATGTGTTATGACGAGGATGATTTGCGAGAAATTACCCGTAATGGACTAGCGTTATCACCAGTGAATCAGTGCTTAATCGAAAGAAATATCGCGGGCTTTAAAGAGATTGAGTATGAGGTAATGCGAGATAAAAATGACCAAGCGATTGTCGTATGTAATATGGAAAATATTGACCCAGTTGGTATTCATACAGGTGATTCTATTGTGGTTGCTCCTTCGCAAACATTAAGTGACAGAGAATATCAGTTACTACGAAATGCTTCCCTTAAGATTATCCGCGCACTCGAAATTGAAGGAGGATGTAATGTTCAGCTAGCTTTAGATCCAACTAGTTTTGCTTATTATGTCATTGAAGTTAATCCACGGGTGAGCCGTTCGTCTGCACTAGCATCGAAAGCAACAGGTTATCCGATAGCGAAAATGGCAGCTAAAATTGCGGTTGGACTGACACTAGATGAAATAATGAATCCAATCACGGGAACAACTTATGCATTATTTGAACCTGCATTAGACTATGTCGTGACGAAATTACCTCGATTCCCATTTGATAAGTTTGTTACAGGAGATCGTAAATTAGGTACGCAGATGAAGGCAACTGGAGAAATCATGGCTATCGGAAGGAACTTTGAAGAATCACTGTTAAAGGGAATTCGTTCCATGGATATTGGGACAGAAGAGTTAGGGTTAACTAGTTTAGCCTTTCTGGATGAGGATGATATTTTATATCGACTAAAAGTTGCAGATGATGAAAGAATATTTGTTATTGCGGAAGCATTCCGTAGAGGAGTATCGCTCGATATAGTATTTAACTTGACGAAGATTGATCCGTTTTTCTTAACTAAGCTACAAGAATTAGTAAACTTTGAAGCCGTTATTAGTAGTAATGTTTTTTCTGCGGAAATACTTTATCAAGCAAAACAAAAAGGATTTTCCGATAATCAAATTGCTAGACTTTGGAATAGTACCGTTGATGAGCTTTATAAGTTTCGTATCCAAGAAAATATTTTCCCTGTATTTAAAATGGTGGATACGTGTGCTGCAGAATTTGATTCTAAAACACCTTATTTTTATAGTTCCTATGAGGAAGAAAATGAGTCGATACCAACAGCTAATCGAAAAGTTTTAGTGTTAGGATCAGGGCCAATCCGAATTGGTCAAGGGGTAGAATTTGATTATGCTACAGTGCATTCCGTACTTGCCATTAAAGAGATGGGTTATGAAGCTATTATCATGAATAATAATCCTGAAACAGTGTCTACCGATTTTAGTATATCCGATAAATTATACTTCGAACCTCTTACTTTAGAGGATGTTATGCATGTTATTAATCTAGAGAAACCTGAAGGAGTTATTGTCCAATTCGGAGGCCAAACGGCAATTAATTTAGCAGAAGGTCTTGCAAGAAGAGGTGTTCCAATCTTAGGTACAGCACTAGAGGCAATCGATAAAGCGGAAGACAGAGATAAATTTGAATTATTATTAGAAGAGCTAGGATTATTAAGAGCAGAAGGGAAAGCGGTTAAACGAATAGAGCACGCAATCGATGTTGCAGATTCCATCGGCTATCCAGTATTAGTTCGTCCTTCATACGTTATCGGAGGCAGTCGTATGGAGATTGTCTATAACCAAGACGAACTAGAAGCTTATTTGCAAAAAACTGGCCATATCACAGACCGTCACCCGATTCTAGTAGATAAGTATATTACGGGAATTGAAGTAGAGGTAGATGCCATTAGTGATGGTGAGACAACTATCGTTCCAGGAATAATGGAGCATATAGAACGTTCCGGTGTTCATTCTGGAGATTCGATAGCCGTGTATCCCCCACAACGATTATCAGAAAAGGTAAAGGAAAAATGCTTTGAAGCAACCTGGAAAATATCACAGGCGCTACAAGTGAAAGGCTTAGTCAACATCCAATTTATTATTTGTGATGATGATGTGTATGTTTTAGAAGTAAATCCAAGAGCAAGTAGGACGATACCATTCCTTAGTAAGATAACGGGCGTAACGATGGCAAATCTTGCTACAAGGTGTATTCTCGGCGAAAAGCTAAAGGATTTAGGTTATACATCTGGTATCCTTCCAGAAAACAAATTAGTATCTGTTAAAATACCAGTTTTTTCATTCGAAAAATTGCGTAGTGTCGATACTATATTAGGACCCGAAATGAAATCTACTGGAGAGGCCATTGGTTATGATAAAACAATGGAAAAAGCTTTATATAAAGGATTACTTGCAGCTGGAATATCTGTTCCTAGTGAAGGGGCCGTATTAATTACCGTAGCAGATAAGGATAAAGTTGAAATGCTACAAATTGCAGAACGCTTTCATCAACTTGGCTTCCAATTATATGCAACAGAAGGGACAGCATCCTTCTTAAATGGCGCAAATCTTCCAGTTATCGAAGTGGCAAAATTAGGGGCAAATGAACCTAATGTATTATCCATTATTGAGGAAGGTAAAGTACAATTTGTCATGAATACATTAACATCTGGAAAACAACCTAGATCAGATGGTTTTATGATTAGAAGAGTATCCGTTGAAAGAGGTATTCCTTGTTTAACTAACCTAGATACAGCAAATGCCATTCTAAATGTAATCGATTCTACAACATTTAGTGCGAATCCAGTTCAAACAAAAGAGGTTGTTCTTTTATGATAAAAAAGGAAAAAATGCAGATCTTATCCAAGACAGTCATCGCGTTCAATACGATAAAAATGGTTTTACACAATGAACCTATTAGTAAACATGCAATGCCTGGGCAGTTCTTGCATATTCAAGTTGAAAATCATACGTTGAGAAGACCAATCTCTATTGCAAACTGTGACCAGGATACAGGAACAATCACTATTTTATTTAAAATAAATGGAGATGGTACGAAGCGCTTAGCTGCTTATGAACCTGGAGATTTAGTAGATACACTAGGACCATTAGGGAATGGGTTTCCAATTGAAACAGATATACCTTCTACTATTTTATTAGTAGGAGGAGGTATAGGTGTACCACCTTTGTATTATTTAGGTAAAACATTGAAGGAAAAAGGAGCTACGATTATTTCTATCCTAGGATTTCAGCAAAGGGAGCATGTCTTCTATGAACAGGAGTTTTCAAACCTAGGAGAATTGTATATTGTCACAGATGATGGCTCCTATGGTCATAAAGGAGTGGTGACCGATATGTTAAGCAGGGTTAGCACATATGATTACTACTATAGCTGTGGCCCACTTCCAATGCTTAAAGCGTTAACCACAAAGCTAGAAGGGAAGAAAGGCTATATTTCTTTAGAAGAGAGAATGGGCTGTGGGATAGGAGCATGTTTTGCTTGTGTTTTACCAACAAAAGAAGGCAATAGCTATAAGAAGATATGTAAGGATGGTCCGGTTTTTGCCTCAGAGGAGGTCCAAATATGACAAATCTAGCAATAGAGTTACCAGGTCTTGCATTAAAGAATCCAATTATCCCAGCATCAGGGTGTTTCGGGTTTGGACGGGAATATAGTCAATTCTATGATTTAAGTAAACTAGGTGCGGTAACAATGAAAGCCGCAACCGAAAACAAACGATTTGGCAATCCAACACCGAGGGTTGCTGAAACAACTGGTGGGATGCTGAATGCTATTGGTCTACAAAATCCAGGAGTCGCTAAAATTATCGAAACAGAGGTACCGTTTTTAGCTAATTTTGATACTTGTATTATCGCAAATATTGCAGGAAGTTCATTAGAGGAATATGTGAGAGTGGCTGGTACATTTAATAACACCAATGAGGTACATGCACTCGAATTAAATATATCTTGTCCCAATGTTAAAGAAGGTGGAATTCAGTTTGGTACGGATCCTATTATGGCAGCTCGTGTGACAGAAGCCGTGAAAAAAGCTAGTAATCTACCAGTCTATGTGAAGTTATCCCCAAATGTGACGGATATTGTAGCAATGGCAAAGTCTGTTGAATCTGCTGGCGCAGATGGCTTATCGATGATTAATACCATTACAGGGATGCAAATTCATCTGCCAACTAGAAGGCCAATCATTGCCAATAAAACTGGCGGATTATCAGGTCCTGCAATCAAACCCGTAGCCATAAGAATGATTTACGAAGTAAGCCAACAGGTAGATATTCCGATCATAGGTATGGGAGGGATAAAAACTGCAGAAGATGTTCTTGAATTTCTATTAGCTGGTGCTAGTGCAGTCGCTATCGGAACAGCTAATTTTCAAAATCCATATATTTGTTCGGAAATTATCGATAATCTACCGATTGTATTAGAAAGCTATGGGTTTTCCTCGGTGCAAGAAGCGATTGGAAAGGGGATAATAGCATGACAAATTCGATATATGTAGCATTAGACTTCCCGAACTGGCAAGAGACGAGCACCTTTTTGGAAAGAAATGATTTAAAAGGTGTCCCTGTGAAGGTCGGGATGGAATTATTTTATAAGGAAGGATTAAAAGTCATTGAGAAATTAAAGAAGGATAATCATCGTATCTTTTTGGATCTAAAGCTACATGATATCCCTACAACCGTGATGAAGGCAATGCATGTCCTATCGAAATTAGAGGTAGATATCGTGAATATTCATGCCTTGGGTGGAAGTGAAATGATCCAAAGAGCTAAAGAAGGGTTAAGAAATGGTAATCCAACCTATGATACCAAACTGATTGCTGTCACCATCTTAACATCGATGGACGAACAAATGCTACATCAGGAATTAAAGCTAACGGATAACGTAACGGAAGCAGCTGTTCACTTTTCAAAATTAGCGAATACCAATGGCGCTGATGGTGTCGTATGTTCTGTACATGAGGCAACCGCCATTAAAAAAGCTTGCGGAGAAGAATTTCTTACGGTAACACCAGGGATACGCCTTAGTCATACCACAGCAGATGATCAAAAACGTATTGCAACACCAGGTTTCGCTCGTCAACATGGTGCAGATTATTTAGTGATAGGAAGAAGTATAACAAAGTCTGATCACCCAAGAGAAAACTATGAACAAGCTGTTAGGGAATGGGAGGAAGCGTCATGCAATTAAGTAGTGAATTAGCTAGAGAATTGTTACAAATTAAAGCCGTACAGATTAATCCAACTGATTATTTTACGTGGACTTCTGGAATCCAATCACCAATCTATTGTGATAATCGAATTACGATGTCCTATCCTGAAGTTCGTACAAAAATAGCAGCTGCATTTGAAAAAAGGGTAAGTCAAATGGCAATAAAACCGGATGTGATTGCCGGCTGTGCCACAGCAGGTATCCCACATGCTGCATGGCTAGCAGACCGGTTAAATTTTCCAATGGTCTATGTTCGTTCTAAGCCGAAAGCCCATGGGAAAGGAAATCAAATTGAAGGGGGAAGTGTTCAAGGAAAGAACGTAGTAGTCATAGAAGATTTAATATCAACTGGTGGATCTTCCCTAGAAGCAGTCGAAGCCCTTCGTAAAGCTGGTGCTGAAGTTCTAGAGGTGATGTCAATTTTCACATACGGATTACCATCATCCTATGATAATTTCGAAAAAGCGAATATCTCCTATCAAAGTCTAACAAATTATGATGCATTACTTCAGGCTTTAGTAGAAGATGGCAAACTCACCAATCGAGAAAAATCTATTTTGTTGGATTGGCGTAATGCTTTAGAATCGTAAAAGCAGTGTCATCATTAGATAATTATTATATAATGGAACTACATAAACATTAATTATCTATATAGAGGTTGTTACAGATGAAAATTGAGGATTATGAATTACTCTTAAAACTAAATGAAATAGGAACAATCAGAGGTACTGCGAAGTCAATCCTTATCTCACAGCCGGCTGTTACCCAGAGATTAAAGTATATTGAGGATTATTTTGGAGAAACGATTTTCATTCGAACACCGAAAAGTCTTGTGCTAACACCGAGTGGGGAAATTATTTTAGATCATGCCAAACAAGTGATCAAACAAGAGCAGTTATTAAAGAATAGGCTGTCGAAATCTAGTAACGAAGTACATGGTACCTTATCCATTGCCTGTTCATCTGTCATAAGTCAACGGTTCCTACCGAAGATATTAGGTGAATATACAAACCTTTATCCCAATGTAACCATTAATCTCGTAACCGGAATTAGCGAAGATATACGAAGAAACCATAAGGACTATCATGTATGTATCACGCGTGGAGAAAAGCTGAAAGAATCCACAAGTATACGTTTGTTCGATGATCCACTTTACATATTTGATACAGAACCATTTCCCAAAGATTCCTTAAAAGAACGCCCGTTGATTTCATTTAAAAGTGATGATAGTATGCATGAATTAGTGGATAATTGGCTTTATCATCATCAGCATCAAATTAAACCTGTACGCACTATGACCGTAGATCAAATAGAAACATGTAAGCAATTTATGAAACAAGGGATTGGTATGGCTGTTCTTCCTAAAAGCGTATCTGATTCCTTAATGGATGAGTTCCCTAATGTAGCGTTAGAACTGGATGGAGAGCCGGTAACGAGATATACTTGGGTGTCTTATCAAGAGGGAATACTAGAATTACCGCAAGTTAATGCATTTATTAACATGCTAACTAGAGAAACATTCTTGTAAGCTTTTCTTAAGGAATAATCATTATTTTTAATAGAAGGTTCTTTCAATGAATAGGAAAAGGGAAAATGTGAATAAATCATCGCATTTTCCCTTTATGTTATTTTAGAGAACGAAACGGTATGAAGTTACTTCTGGTTTCAGTGACTCCATCAGGAAACAGGTCGACCAAGTTGCTAGAATTCTGACATATTTTCATCCATTCTGTTTTACACGCTAAAAGATAGATTATTTTTTTAATTTATCCACTACGGATTTATCTGGTGTAACATAGATGGTTCGTTGATTATCATAAATAACAAAGCCAGGTTTAGAACCGTTTGGCTTTTTAACATGTCTAACCTTCGTAAAGTCAACCGGAACAGACGAAGAATTTTGCGACTTGCTATAGTAGGCCGCTAATTGTGCTGCTTCTGTAATCGTTTCATCACTTGGATCTTTTGCTCTAATCACAACATGAGACCCTGGGATATCCTTCGTGTGTAGCCAAATCTCATCCCTATGGGCAAGCTTCATTGTTAAATATTCATTTTGTTTATTATTTTTACCAACTAATATGGTCGTACCATCGGAAGCGATATATTCTTCTGGTTTAGGTGTCGATTGCTTATTCTTGCGCTTTCCGATTTTTTGTTTTTTCAAATAGCCTTCTTCACGAAGCTCTTCACGGATTTCTTCTATATCCTCAACTCCAGCAACATCTATTTGTTGCAAGAGCTGGTCGAAGTATGAGATTTCTTCCTTCGTTTTGACCATTTCCTCTTCTACCTTCACTTTAGAGGTTTTCAATTTTTGATAGGTTTTAAAGTAACCTTGCGCATTCTCACTTGGGGTTTTGTTCGGATTTAAATCAATTGTAACTTCGGCTTGTTCCGGGTCATAGTAATCGATTACGGTTACAGAAGTATCTCCCTGTTTTACCACATGCATATTCGCTGTCAGTAATTCCCCGAGTTTTTGGTATTTATCAGCACTTTCCGCTTTTTTAAGTGTACGAGCATGTTTCTTTAGCTTCCGTTCATTTTTATCCCGTTCGTTTTGAATGAAACGATATAAGTCTTTCGCTTGTTGTTTGACTCGATCTCGTTCTGCTTTTCCAGAATAAAATGTATCAAGCATTTGGTTCGTTGTTGAAAAATATTCTTTGTCACCTTGAAAATCGTTCATTTCAATTACGTGGAATTCTTCTTTACTCCCCCGGTAAATCACTGGTTGATATCGATTATCAGCTATTTGCTCTTGAAGTCTAACAAATTCTTCCATGAATTTTTCATTAGTACCGAGGCTTGCACGATTCAGTAATTCCTTGGCAATAAATGGAGAAAATCCAACAAATAATCGAACGATTTGAGAATCCAGTTTCCCTGCATTAAAGTCAATTTTTCTAATAAATGTCTCTCCATCTACTTCTAATGGATTTAACTTATCCTGTTGTGGTGGCAGGACATAAACAGAGCCAGGTAGTACAGTTCGATGTCGGTTCTGTGCCATTGTAATATGCTTCAGGCTATCGATGATATGTCCTTTTTCATTGTCTACTAGCATTAGATTACTATGTTTGCCCATTAATTCGATAACCAGCTTTTTATAAGATATATCGCCGATTTCATTCCTCGTTTTAATAGAGAATGTTACGATTCTTTCCATTCCATCCTGTTCAATAGCTTCTAAGATAGCACCAGACAAATGTTTTCTAAGTACCATACAGAACATTGGTGCATCAGCAGGGTTATGAAAAGAGTCCTTTGTAAGATGGACTCGTGAATAGGTAGGATGAATCGATAATAATAAAACATGATTTTTTCCTTGGCTACGAATGGTCATAATAATTTCCGTATCCGTAGGTTGATATATTTTTGTTATTTTTCCGGGGACAAGTATGTCGGACAATTCTTTTGTCACAGCTCTTGTTACTATTCCGTCAAATGGCATTTGACTCACCTCACAATCCAAATTATAGCATTAAATAGGACAAGTCTGCATAGATATCACTATAAGATTTATCGTTTTGAAATGCTAAAGAGGTTAAGCGTGGAGGAATGCGTCATGAAAAAGTGGTATCAGTTAGATGTAGAACAAGTAGAACAAAAGCTTCAAGTAACCACCAATAGAGGACTTAGTTCAAAACAAGTGGATCAACGGCATAAGCAGTATGGCTATAATGTTTTGGAATCGGCCAAAAAGCAATCGAGGTGGATAATCTTTTTAAAGCAATTTCAGGATTTTATGGTACTCATCTTACTTGCTGCTACCTTGATTGCAGGTATGTTAGGTGAATTCGTTGATGCGATTGCGATTATGGTCATTGTATTAGTAAATGGGATTATCGGATTCTTTCAAGAACAAAAAGCAGAAAAGTCACTGGAAAAGCTTAAAGAATTGTCTGCACCATTAGCGCATGTCTATCGTGATCAAAAATGGGAAAGGGTTTTATCACGAGAGCTTGTGGTTGGTGATGTCGTTAAAGTGACTAGTGGTGATCGTATTCCGGCAGATATTCGCATCGTTAAATCCAATAGTTTAGAAACAGAGGAGTCAGCATTAACTGGAGAATCTTTACCAGTTATGAAACATGCTACTGCTATTACTAGGGATGGTCTTGATGCCGGAGATCAAGTGAATATGGGTTTTATGGGTACCTTAGTTACCCGTGGGTCAGGTATAGGAATAGTTGTTGGAACGGGTATGAACACTGTAATGGGTCAAATTGCTTCTCTTATGTCTAATACAAAAAAAATTCCAACCCCATTAGAAAGAAAGCTTGCAGAATTAGGGAAGATATTAATTGTTGTTGCTATATTACTAACTATCTTAGTTGTTGGTCTTGGGGTAATACAAGGTCATCCTGTTTATAATATGTTTCTTGCAGGGGTATCACTTGCGGTTGCAGCAATTCCAGAAGGGTTACCTGCCATCGTTACCGTTGCCCTTTCATTAGGTGTCCAACGCATGATTCGCAAGAAGGCAATTGTACGCAAATTATCCGCAGTAGAAACATTGGGATGTGCTTCGGTTATTTGTTCAGATAAGACAGGAACGATGACAGAGAATCAAATGACTGTTAAGGAGATGTACGTAAATGGTGAATCCATTACCGTTACTGGTGATGGGTATGATATTGAAGGTAGCTTCTTAATAGGTAATAAGAAATTAACGGATGAGTATCCGAATTTAGAGAAGATGCTCCTATATGGGCAGTTATGTAATAATGCAGAGCTACTAGTAAAAAAGGGTAAATACATGGTTGATGGAGATCCAACAGATGGTGCATTATTAGTTGCGGCTAGAAAAATTGGTCTAAATCATTTAAGTAGAGATAATTTTCATATTGTGAAAGAAATCCCCTTTGATTCAGATCGCAAGCGGATGAGTATAGTGGTTGATGATGATAGTGGGCAACGGTTTCTAATTACAAAGGGTGCACCTGATGTCTTATTACCACGCTGTAATTATGTATTAGACAAAGACAATCGAAGAATTTTAAAGCAACAGGATAAGGACAAAATAGAACGTGCTATAGATGGAATGGCCAATAAGGCATTACGAACCATTGCGATAAGTATAAGGACTCTATCTAAAGAAACGTCACTCGAAACGGCATTTCTTGAAAAAGACTTAACGTTTATCGGTTTATATGGCATGATAGATCCTCCACGCAAAGAGGTTAAAGCAGCAATAGAAGAGTGTCGCCAAGCCGGTATTAAAACTGTAATGATTACAGGGGATCATGTAAAAACAGCTCATGCGATCGCAAAAGAGCTTAATCTTTTACCAGAAAATGGAATGGTGTTAGAGGGAAGTCAGCTAAATCAAATGTCTACGGAAGAACTAGAAGAAATAATTGAAGATGTCTATGTATTTGCCCGTGTAACCCCAGAGCATAAGTTGAAAATTGTAAAGGCATTTCAATCTCGGGGGCATATCGTTGCGATGACAGGGGATGGTGTTAATGATGCACCAGCAATTAAGGCTAGTGATATTGGGATTAGTATGGGAATTAGTGGTACAGATGTAACGAAGGAAGCATCTTCCCTCGTTCTTATGGATGATAACTTTGCTACGATAAAAGCAGCTATTCAAGAGGGACGTAATATATACGAGAACATTCGAAAATTTATTCGTTATTTGTTGGCATCAAATGTCGGAGAAATATTAGTTATGCTATTTGCTATGTTATTAGGTATGCCACTACCATTAGTGCCAGTACAAATCCTTTGGGTTAATCTTGTAACAGATGGATTACCTGCGATGGCACTCGGCTTAGACAGGCCTGAAGATGATGTGATGAAACGTACGCCAAGAAGTCCGAATGAAGGAATCTTTGCTAGGGGCTTAGGCTATAAAATTATAACAAGAGGTATCTTAATTGGTATCGTTACGTTAATTGCGTTTATGGTTACGTACCAGAATAATCCTGAAAACCTTGTATATGCTCAAACAGTTGCTTTCACAACACTAGTTATAGCCCAGTTAATCCACGTTTTTGACTGCCGTAGTGAAGTTTCTGTCTTTGACCGAAATCCTTTTGGGAATATCTATTTAGTACTAGCTGTGTTATCTTCAGTCCTTCTATTATTAGTCGTTATCTACTGGGCACCATTACAGCCGATATTCCATACCGTATCATTAGGATTACGTGACTGGTTGTTAATCTTAGGTCTAGGTGCAATACCAACTGTCCTATTTGGTTTTACTAGGAAGTAATTCAGCTAGAAGGAAAGGGTCTAATCTTTAGAGGCTTTAGACAAAACTATTTCTAACATAAGATAAACCGAACATGAAAGTTAGCGCATCAAATCCGCCCCGGAAATATACTTGCGGTTGCTTCCAGTACAGGCGACATCTGCTCGAAAAGACCTCGCAGTGTCTTCTTTATACTTTATCACAGCATAAGTGCGACATCTGCTCGAGAGAACCTCGCAGTGTCTTCTTTACCGTCGGGCGGCTGGTGAGCCTCCTCAGAGCTAACGCTCCTCTGGGGTCTCACCGATGCCTTTCCTCCCACAGGAGTCTCCGTATATTTCCGGGGCTAATGCGGTGATGGTTCGTTTTTTATTACCATTGTTTTAGTTTTGTCCCCGGCCTTTTTTTGTATTTCTTGAGCAAAGAGAATACTTATAATTTGGCTAGTATTGTAACTTTACCGTTCTATTTCACCCCCGTATAAGTTGCTTCCATCACAAATTGTATTCACTATTCAAAGTCCAATAATCGTAGGATGATAACAAGATATGCTATAATTAATGATAAGTTAATTGAAGTAGGTGATGTTTTTGGTGAAAAGTATGACTGGTTATGGAACAAGCACATTCAATTTAGAGAATACATCCATTACAGTAGAAATAAGATCGGTAAACCATCGATTTTTGGATATTGTACCAAAGTATCCGAGAACATTTTTATTCCTGGAAGATAAAATTAAACGGATTATAAAATCTTACTTTAACCGAGGCCGAATTGAAATACATATCGATATGGATGGAAAGGGTTTTGTTAATAAGTCCATTCTGACGGATTGGGATTTAATGGATCAATATTTGCAACAATTACAAATCGCTAAGGATCGCTATTCGCTACCTGGTGACATTCCCCTCTCTATGTTGACTGTCCTCCCAGACTTAATGACAGTTCAGGAAAATGAAGAAAAGCCTAGTCAACTTCAGGAACAATTATTAGCTCATGTAGAACAAGCCTGTCAGCAAGTTGTGGAAATGCGTGTAGAAGAAGGGAAGCACTTAGTCGATGATATCGTTAAACGAGTATCCATTATTCGAGATATGGTACTATTGTTAGAAGGACGAAGAGAAGCGGTTGTCGAGGAGTATCGCTTACGTATAAAAAAACGTATTTCTGAATATGTTAATAACCAAATTTCAATAGAAGATGGTCGTATCCATCAGGAAATAGCCTTATTAGCAGAAAAGGGAGATATTACGGAAGAGCTGACACGACTACATAGTCATTTAGACCAAATGGAAGAGTTATGTCAAAGTGATAAACCAATAGGAAGAAAACTTGACTTCATCGTACAGGAAATGAATCGAGAGGCCAATACGATTGGGTCGAAATCGAATGACCATAAGATCGGAGAATGGACCGTAGGCTTAAAGAGCGAAATTGAAAAGATTAAAGAACAAGTTCAAAACATGGAGTAAAACTTTTTCTGACACTTTTATTTTCATAAAAAAGCCTATATAATAGTTTAGAATGATTAAGGGGGAAGGTAAGTTGGGTTTACAATTAATTAATATTGGTTTTGGAAATGTTGTTTCAGCGAATAGAGTAATATCTATTGTATCACCTGAATCAGCACCAATAAAAAGAATTATCACCGTTGCACGGGATAACAATAAATTAGTAGATGCTACATATGGAAGAAGAACAAGGGCGGTTATTATTACCGACAGTGATCATGTTGTGCTTTCTGCTGTACAACCAGAAACAGTTGGACAACGAGTACTAAGTCATGAAGAAATCGCTGATGAATAAACGCGGGTAATTAGGAGGAAAAAATTTGATTGAAGAGAAAGGCATTTTATTTATTCTTTCAGGACCATCAGGTGTAGGAAAAGGGACTGTTAGAAAAGAAGTTTTTAAGCGTAAAACCGAATTACGCTATTCGATATCTATGACTACTAGGGAAAAACGTCCTGGTGAAGTAGATGGAGTAGATTATTTTTATAAGACAAATGATGAGTTTGAAAAACTAATTGAACAAGGAAAACTGTTAGAGTATGCTAAATTTGTCAATAATTATTATGGTACACCAAAGGACTATGTACTGGAAACATTGGATAGAGGGCATGATGTGTTTCTAGAAATTGAAGTTCAAGGTGCCATGCAAGTAAAGCAAAACTTCCCTGAAGGCGTATTTATCTTCTTATTCCCTCCTAGTTTAGAGGAATTAAAAAATAGAATAACTAATCGTGGTACAGAAGAAGAGGATGTAATCCTTAATCGATTAAAGGAAGCGCGCAATGAAATTGAAATGATGGATGCCTATGACTATGTTGTCGTGAATGATGATGTTGACAAGGCAGTCGATAAAATCCAATCCATTATTCAAAGTGAACATTGTAAGAGAGAACGCATTGCCGCACAATATAAAAAGTTATTGGAGGATGAACTATCATGATGTTAGAACCGTCTATTGATGAATTACAAGAAAAGGTAAAATCAAAATATTCCCTTGTGACATTATCTGCGAAAAGAGCTAGACAGCTACGTGAATTAAAAAATCTGCGAATTGAAAGTCCAAAGTCACATAAATTTGTTGGTATGGCACTAGAAGAGATTGCTGCAGAGGAACTAAAATTAGAAGATGAACAGTAAAACGTATAATCCCTTGCATTTAGAATGCGAGGGATTATTTTTTATGTCGAAATTATGGTATAACTAGACTAGAAGATTTATTCATGACTGGAAAGGTGTATGTTACTATGCGAAATAAAAATATATTGCTAGGTGTTTCAGGTGGGATTGCTGCTTATAAGGCATGTGCCTTAACGAGTAAATTAACACAACAAGGTGCTAATGTTAAAGTGATGATGACAGAGTCTGCAACTAAGTTCGTATCTCCACTTACGTTCCAAGCATTATCACGTAATCCGGTATATACGGATACATTTGATGAAAAAGACCCTAAAAAAATTGCTCATATTGAACTGGCAGATTGGGCTGATATTATCGTCCTAGCACCTGCCACAGCAAATGTAATTGGCAAGATAGCAAATGGTATAGCGGACGATATGTTATCCACTACCATACTTGCTACCAAAGCGGAAGTCTATATTGCACCAGCGATGAACGTCAATATGTACGAGCATCCTGCAGTAATCAAAAATATGCAAACCTTAACAGAGTATGGTTATCATTTTATTGAGCCAGGTGCAGGATACCTTGCGTGTGGCTGGATTGGAAAAGGCAGACTAGAGGAGCCAGAAACGATCATTGAAGTAATTAAAGCCCATCAACAAGATACTAGGTTATTAGCTGGCAAAAAAGTATTAATTTCTGCTGGACCAACTAGGGAAAAGGTAGACCCAGTTAGATTCTTTTCTAATCGATCTACAGGGAAAATGGGATATAAATTAGCAGAAGCAGCCTATGAATTAGGAGCCGATGTAACCTTAGTGTCTGGACCAGTTCATATCCATTTAGAATCAGGAGTAGGTTCCATTAAATTGGTTCATGTCACCACTGCAGAAGATATGTATCAAGCAATGATGGATAATTTTGCAAAACAAGATATAGTAATTAAAGCAGCCGCTGTCGCGGATTACCGTCCAAAAGTTACTTATGATGAAAAAATGAAAAAGCAAGACGGTAATCTACATATAGAATTAGAGCGAACGAAAGATATTTTAAAAGCACTTGGAGAAATAAAGACAAATCAATATCTTGTAGGATTTGCTGCCGAAACACAAAAGTTACAAGAATATGGTCAGGATAAGTTGAGACGAAAGAATTTAGATGCCATCGTGTTGAATAATGTATCACAACAGGGAGCAGGGTTTGGTAGTGATACAAATATCGTGACCTATTTAAATAAAAACTTAGAGGAATACAAAATTCCAAAAGCATCAAAGAAAGAAGTAGCAATCCAAATATTGCAATATATATTACGTGATATGAAGGATGAGAAGGCGTGAGTATTGCGAAGGTTATAGTGGATGTCCAAGCAAAAACAATCAATCAGACATTTGATTACCTTGTTCCTGAACGGTTTCAAGATATTATTAAAGAAGGAATGCGAGTTATTGTTCCTTTTGGTCCTAGAAAGATAACCGGATTTGTTGTAGCAATAAAAGAAGAATCCGAATTTATTAAGCTTAAACCAATTCTTGACGTATTAGATATCCAGCCGGTTCTTACAAACGAATTAATAGAATTAGGAAAATGGGTTGCGGAAGATACGTTAACATTATATATTACAGCTTATCAGGCCATGCTTCCACAAGTTTTAAAAGCACAATATAAGAAAGAATTAATACGAAACACAGGAGAACGTCTCATTCCGGTAATGGAGGATCTCTTTGCTGGCAGAGATGTGATAGATTTTGAAGAATTTGAGCATTCTAGTATTCCATACTCAAAATTACAGCGAGCCCTTCATGATACAACGATTTCCATTAATTATGTCGTGAAGTCAAAGGTTACGAAAAAGCAAGTTACCTATATCGAACCGAATAAAGAGGCATATTTATTAGAAGAGGCGTTCATGGAACTATCACATAATGCCAAAAAGCAAAAGCAAGTTCTTTCGTATTTTATAGAATTTCCTGAACCAATAGAACAAAGTAAACTCTTTAAATTAACGAATGCTAATCGAACCGTAATAAGGGCGTTACTCGAAAAACAGTTATTAAAAGAGTATAAAAAAGAGGTATACCGTAATCCTTATGAGGAGGCCTCCTTTCAAAAAACGTATCCACTTACGTTAACAGAACAACAGGAGAAAGCACTAGAACCTATCAAAAGGAAAATACAGCAAAAAGAACATGATGTATTTTTAGTTCATGGGGTGACCGGTAGTGGAAAAACAGAAATTTACTTACAAGCAATTCAAGAAGTTCTAGAACAAGGTAAAGAAGCTATTGTATTAGTTCCGGAAATTTCCCTTACCCCACAAATGGTTAGTCGGTTTAAAGGACGCTTTGGTGAAAAAGTCGCTGTTATGCACAGTGCGTTGTCTAACGGGGAGAAATATGATGAATGGCGTAAAATCCAATCTAGAGAGGTTAAGGTCGTAGTAGGTGCTAGGTCAGCAATATTTGCACCGTTTGAAAATCTAGGGATTATTATTATAGATGAAGAGCATGAAACAACGTATAAACAAGAGGATCAACCACGCTACCATGCCAGAGATGTTGCCATAAAACGTGGACAGTATCATCATTGTCCGGTAGTACTAGGTAGTGCAACACCAACATTAGAATCCTATGCCCGTGCAAAAAGGGGTGTATACCAACTTGCTACCCTTAACGAACGTACTAATAAACAGGAAATGCCAGATATCGAAATTGTCGATATGCGAGAGGAATTGCATAATGGGAATCGTTCTATGTTTTCTACTAGGTTAAAAGAAAGTATGGAAAGTGCAATCAATCGCGGGGAACAGGTTGTTCTATTGCTGAACCGGAGAGGGTATTCTACTTTTGTGATGTGCCGAGATTGTGGTCATGTAAAGCAATGTCCATATTGTGATATCGCACTGACTTATCATAAACGATCGAATCAATTAAAATGCCACTACTGTTCATATGAGGAACCAATGCCAAATCAATGCCCGGAATGTACTAGTGATGCTATCCGATATTTCGGAACAGGGACACAGCGTGTGGAGGAATCGTTACATGAGTTGATGCCCCATGCTAGAGTTATTCGGATGGACGTGGATACTACGAGAAAAAAAGGAGCTCATGAAAGACTGCTTAAAAGCTTTGCCAATAAAGAAGCAGATATATTATTAGGAACACAAATGATTGCCAAAGGGTTAGATTTTGCCAATGTGACGTTAGTGGGTGTGTTAACCGCAGATTCTATGCTGCATTTACCGGACTTTCGTTCAAGTGAAAAGACATTTCAACTATTAACCCAGGTTAGTGGTAGAGCTGGTAGACATGAGCTTCCTGGACAAGTAATCGTACAATCCTATACACCAGATCATTATAGTATTCAACTCGCAAGTGAATATGATTTTAATCAATTCTTTTTACGAGAAATGCAAATAAGAAAGACATTTCGCTATCCTCCATATGTATATCTAGCATTGGTAACTGTTTCCCATCCTAATCACGTGAAAGTGGTAAAAATTACACAACGAATTGTTCAATTACTTCTAAAAGTTGTAAATGAGGATACCGTTGTACTCGGGCCGACCGCTTCACCAATAACTAGGATCAAAGATAGATATCGCTATCAATGCATGATAAAATACAGAAATGAACCTAATTTAAGAAAGTATTTAAAAAAGATAATCGACCAATTTGCTGATGAAGCTCGCAAAGAGGACTTATTAATTACAATCGATATGCAACCATATCACCTGATGTAGAAAGAGGTAATGTTATGAAACGAATCGTTTTTATGGGAACACCAGATTTTTCTGTCCCTATATTAAGAGAACTTGTTCAATCGGAATATGAAGTCGTTCTTGTCGTAACGCAACCAGATCGACCAAAAGGGAGAAAAAAGGTTATAACTCCTCCACCTTTAAAAGTAGAAGCAGAAGCACATGGTATCCCTGTATTTCAACCGGAGAAAATTCGCCATGATTATCAACCAATCTTAGATGTAAATCCGGATATTATTGTGACTGCTGCATATGGTCAAATTTTACCGAATGAGCTTTTGGAAGGGCCACAATATGGCTGTATTAATGTCCATGCCTCCTTACTTCCTGAATTACGTGGTGGTGCACCTATACATTATGCCATTATTCAAGGAAAGAAGGAGACAGGGATCACCATCATGTATATGGCTGAAAAATTAGATGCTGGCGATATCCTTTCACAAAGTAGTATTCCCATTGAAACAAATGACCATGTAGGCTCACTACATGATAAGCTTTCCGTTGTTGGTGCACAATTATTAATGGAAACCTTGCCTAAATTGTTTGCAGGGCAAATTCAACCAATTAAACAAGATGACTCCAAGGCTAGTTTTGCATCTAATATAAAACGTGAACAAGAAAAGATTGACTGGCATCAATCACATACAGAAATTTATAATCAAATACGTGGTCTTCATCCATGGCCAGTAGCCTTTACAACTTATACTAATCAAACCATGAAAATATGGTGGGGTGAACCAGTAGAGCAGGTTCTTAATGGGGAGCCAGGTGAGATTGTGGCGAAAGAGAATGATGAAGCTTTTATTGTTGTGTGTGGAAATCATAAAGGAATACGAATTACCGAAATACAGCCAGCTGGGAAGAAACGAATGACTGTAAAAGATTATTTACAAGGCTCCAGTGATCGTATCCAAATCGGTACTAAAATGGGTGAATAATATGGAAAAATATCTTCTTAGAAATACAGCAATAGAGTTATTAATCAGAATTGAACAAGATAGTGGTTATAGTCATTTATTAATAGGTCATGAGATTAATGCCAAGCATATATCTCCAAAGGATGAGGGTTTATTAACGGAGCTTGTTTACGGAACCATTCAGTATAAAATGACATTGGACTTTTATATCGATTCTTTTATTGATAAAAAGAAGAAGCTATCACTATGGGTTCGTATGCTGTTAAGGATGTCTATTTACCAAATGGTGTATTTAGATAAAGTTCCAGACCATGCCATTATTCATGAGGCGGTTGAAATAGCCAAGCAAAGAGGCCACAAAGGAATAGCCTCCTTAGTCAATGCTGTTCTTCGGAATATACAACGGAATGGTGTCCCAAAAATCGAAAACATAGAGGATCCTACAAAGCGTCTTAGTATTGCTACAAGTCATCCAGAATGGTTGGTCAAACGCTGGATAGATCATTATGGCTATGAGACGACAAAAGAAATGTGTGAAGCGAATTTACAACATAAGCCCATTTCGATACGGATTCAGCCAATGAAAATTTCAAGAGTCGAAGCAATGAAACAATTAGTGGATGAGGGCTATGTTGTTTCAACTTCACCGTTTTCTGAACAAGGAATTATCGTACAAAAAGGAAATGTTTTAAAATCTTCCTTGTTTATGGAAGGAATGGCTACGATTCAAGACCAAAGTTCGATGCTAGTTGGTGAAATGATTCAGGCTATGCCAGGTCAAACAGTACTGGATGCCTGTAGTGCTCCTGGTGGGAAGGCCACTCATATAGCGGAAAAGATGCAGAATAATGGCGTTGTGTATGCCCATGATTTGCATAAGAAAAAAATAAAGCTTATAGAAGAGAAGGCACAAGTATTAAATCTGACCAATATCAAAGCTGAACAACTAGATGCTCGGAAATTAGCAGAACGATATAAACCAGAAACCTTCGATCGTATATTAGTAGATGCGCCGTGCTCCGGTTTAGGTGTTATGAGAGGAAAACCAGATATAAAGTATAATAAAAGCGAGGAAGATATTGAAAGACTTGCTATCATTCAAAAGGATATTTTATCAACCGTTGCTCCATTGCTAAAAACTGGTGGGCTATTAGTATATAGTACTTGTACGGTGGATCCTGGAGAAAATGAAGAAGTAGTGAAAGATTTTCTAAGAGAAAATAATAATTTCCAAATCGATGAGGGGTTTTATGAGGATTTGCCTACTGAATTGAACGCTTCACCAGGTATCACACAATATGGGTTACAGATTTTTCCGCAAACCTATCAAACAGACGGTTTTTTCTTAACTAGAATGGTTAGAAAATCCTAAAAAATATTTAGAATGGATAAGCTGACAGTATAAAGTACTAGAAAAGGATATTCTTAATTTGAAAAGTGTGTAATACTTATGTACAAAAGTAGAATGATGCTAAGGAAAAGGGGTGGTAGAAATGGAAGGACATTTTTTGACTGATCGTGGTCAAGTGAGAGCACATAATGAAGACTCTGGTGGAATATTCTCAAACAGTCACGGACAATATCTGGCAATTATTGCTGATGGTATGGGTGGCCATCAAGCAGGAGATGTTGCAAGTGATATGGCGACGACGATTTTGGAGAATAAATGGAAAGAAATCAAAGGCTTTGATTCCCCAGAGGAAGTAGAAGAATGGTTACAACAATCTCTACTGGATGCAAATACGTCTATATATCAACTATCACTAGAAAAGGAAGAATGCCAAGGTATGGGTACTACCGTTGTTGTTGCTGTCTGTACAGGGGAATTTATTACGGTTGCTCATATTGGTGATAGTAGATGCTACTTATTCAATGATTTTAGTTTTAAACAAATCACAGAAGACCACTCGTTAGTCAATGCACTTGTTCAATCGGGACAAATTTCAAAGGATGATGCGATGTACCACCCGAGAAAAAATGTCGTTCTTAGAGCTTTAGGAACGAATGAATTAGTTGAACCTGATATCCAAACCATTAATTGGGAAGCCGGAGACAGACTATTACTGTGCTCGGATGGCTTAACAGATAAAGTACATGACGGAGAGCTTGCTGATTATTTAAAGTCTACTGATGATATTGGAGAGGTTGGCAAACGATTAGTTGATTTAGCAAATGAACGTGGTGGGGAGGATAATGTTTCTCTTATCATCTTACAGCATGAAACATCGTTGGAAGAAGGTGAACCACCATGCTAAATGGTCGTTTGCTAAGTGAGCGTTATCAAATAAAAGTAAAAATTGGCGGAGGCGGAATGGCAGATGTCTATCTAGCCGACGACATCATATTAGATCGAAAAGTAGCTATTAAAGTGCTGCGATTGGAATATGCCAATGATGAAGAATTTATTGCTAGATTTGATCGTGAAGCACAGTCTGCCACGAGCCTATCACATCCGAATGTCGTAACCATTTATGATGTTGGTGAAGAGGACCAAATTTTATATATGGTGATGGAATACGTTGACGGGATGACATTAAAAGAATTTATTCAGCGGTATGGTCCGATTGATGTACCAGAAGCAATCGAAATTATGAAGCAAATCACAGCAGCCATATCCCACGCACATGAGAATGGGATTGTTCATCGTGACATAAAACCGCAAAATATTTTAATTGATACATATGGTCATATTAAAGTAACAGACTTTGGTATTGCGATGGCGTTAAGTGCAACATCACTAACGCAAACTAATTCTGTCTTAGGTTCTGTACACTATTTATCTCCTGAACAGGCAAGAGGCGGAATGGCTACGAAAAAATCAGACATCTACTCATTAGGAATCGTATTTTTTGAAATGCTTACCGGTAGATTGCCTTTTTCTGGACAATCCCCGGTTTCTATTGCACTGAAACATTTACAAAGTGAAACACCATCCGTTCGTAGATTTAGCCCTGAGGTTCCACAAAGTGTCGAGAATATCGTACTAAAAGCGACAGCGAAGGATCCTTTTCATCGATTTGAAACCGTTTATGATATGGAAGATAATTTGGAATTGGCACTTTCTCCTGATAGATTGGACGAACCAAAATTCACTCCACCAACAGAGATAGGAGAAGAAACAAAAGCTATCCCAATTATTACGGAGAACCAACTTGAACATATCCATCATGATACTATTGTTCATCAGGCAAATGCTGAAACAAAGAAAGTAGAAGATAAAGAGAAGCCACAAGGAAAAGGAAAAAGCAATTCTACACCAAAAGGAAAAACAAAGAAAAAGCGTAATAAGAAAAAGATACTTATTATTTCCATTATATCCTTTTTGCTATTGTTAATTGTGGCTACGCTTCTGTTTATCGTTCCAGGGCTAACGAAACCGAAGGATGTTACGATACCAGAGGATATAATCGGTCAAGAATTTAGTGAAGTAGAAGATGAATTAGAAGCACTTAACTTAGTTGTCGAAAGAGAAGATATGCCTCATGATGAAATAGAGGAAGGGAAAGTCGTCAAAACGAATCCAAGACCTGGTCGAACGATCAAAGAAGGCCAATCGATAACCGTTTATGTGAGTGAAGGAAAAGCAAAAGAACTGTTTGGCGATTATGTTGGTAGACAAATTGGAGAAGTAGAACGATTACTCGAAGAAAAAGGATATAAGCCTCCGCAAATTTATGAAGTGTTCTCAGACGAACCTGCTGGTGTAATCATCAAGCAAACTCAGCCAGATCCTGGTGATGAGGTAGTTCCGGAAGAAACGACAGTCATTTTTGAAGTTAGTAAAGGGAAGGAACCTATCGAACTGGATAATCTAACTGGATTAACTAGAGAAGAGGCGAGAGGATACCTGGAAGCAAAAGGGTTAATAATGGAGCCTCATGAGGAGTACTCAGAAACCGTACCAGAAGGTCAGGTTATTAGACAAGACCCTAGAGCTAAAACAGAATTAAATCAAGGTGATAAAGTAAATGTCTATTTCTCTATCGGTCCAGAAATATTACCTCCAAGAGCCTATTCCGTGACACTACCAATTGAATATACGTTGGAGGAAGAGGAAAATAATGAACCGATACAACAAGTAATTACCATTTATATACAAGATATGAACAATCCTGATATAACGGTTGCTAATGAAGAAATGTCAATCACGGAAGATACCGAAATAAATATAGACTTAGTGATTGAACAGAAAAGTCAGGCGAGGTATCGAGTAATGCGTGATAATGAAGTAATTTATGATGAGACGATATCATATGAAGAGGGTGAATAAATGCCAGAGGGCAGAATAATTAAAGCTTTGAGTGGCTTCTACTATGTACAAACAACCAAAGATGTATTTCAATGTAAAGGTAGAGGAGTATTCCGTAAAAAGAATATTACGCCACTTGTAGGTGATTTTGTAACCTTTGATATTCGCGAGGATAAAGAAGGCTATATTACGGAAATAAAACCAAGGACGAATGAATTAATTCGTCCTCCTATTGCGAACATTAGCCAAGCTATTATAGTCAGTTCCGCAATAGAGCCGGATTTTAGTTCGACCTTACTGGACCGGTTCTTAGTATTAATTGAAGCAAAGGGTATTCAACCCATTATCTTTATTACGAAAATAGACCTTCTTACGGAAGAACAATTACAGGTCATTCAAAAATATCAAACAGACTATGAAGCAATAGGATATAGGACAGAATTGTTTTCAACTAAGAAACAGATGGATTCTGAGCGAATACAAGGCTTTTTGAAGGACCATGTCACTGTAATTGCTGGACAATCGGGAGTAGGTAAATCATCTTTAATTAATGTATTAAGTCCTAACACCCAATTAAAAACAGCGGATATTTCCAAAAGGCTTGGACGAGGGAAACATACGACTAGGCATGTCGAATTAATTGAAATTAATCATGGTTTAGTTGCGGATACCCCGGGATTTAGCGCGTTGGATTTTGATGAGATTGAAGCAGAAGAGTTGTCGGATTGCTTCCCTGAAATGCGTGAAAGGAAGGAATACTGTAAATTTAGGGGATGTTTACACGCAAAAGAACCAAAATGCGCAGTAAAAGATGCAGTAGAAAACGGAGAACTTCCAAAATATCGGTATGACCATTACATCAGTTTTTTGGAAGAAATACAAACACGAAAGCCGAGGTATTAACATGGTAAAAATAGCACCATCTATATTATCAGCAGACTTTGCAAAATTAGGGGAAGAAATAAAAGATGTCGAAAAAGGGAATGCAGACTATATTCATGTTGACGTCATGGATGGTCACTTTGTACCCAATATAACGATTGGTCCATTGATTGTGGAAGCTATTAAGCCAACAACGAAATTACCGTTAGATGTTCACCTCATGATAGAAAATCCAGATCAATATATTCCTGCTTTTGTAAAGGCTGGAGCATCGATTATCACGGTTCATCAGGAGGCTAGTGTCCATTTACATCGAACAATCCAATTAATTAAAGCGAATAATGTAAAGGCAGGGGTTGTCATTAATCCAGGTACACCTGCAGAAATGATTCGTGATGTATTAGGTGATGTGGACTTAGTGTTAATTATGACTGTTAACCCTGGATTTGGTGGTCAGTCGTTTATTGAATCAACGTTAAAAAAGATTAAGCAAATAGCAACATGGCGTGAAGAAAATGGCTATACATTTGAAATTGAGGTTGATGGTGGAGTAAATGTATCGACAGCGAAACAATGTGTTGATGCAGGAGCAGATGTCTTAGTGGCAGGTAGTGCAGTGTTTAATCAAGAGAATCGGACAAAAGCAATATTAGATATTCGTAAAGCATGTGAAATGTAGAGGATAGAAGAAATGGTAAACATAGCAATTATTGGAAATGGCCCTTCTCATCTAATTCCAAATTTATCTCACTATCAAAATAACATAGATATTTGGATTGGAGCTGATAGAGGGGCTCTTTCTATTATCCAGCAAAATATAGAATTAGATTATGCTATAGGTGATTTTGATTCCGTAAATGATGGAGAACTCCAACAAATAAAGATACAAGCAAAGCGGTTTGAACAACATAACGTGGAAAAAGATGAAACTGACTTGGAGCTTGCTTTAAGGCTTGCAATTAGCATGCGTCCAACGATGATTTACTTTTTTGGTGTAACAGGTGGCAGATTAGACCACACCTTAATCAATATCCAGTTATTACAACAATTGGTTAAAAAGAATATTGGTGGAGCTGTGATCGATAGTAAGAACCATCTTGAACTGAAGTTCCCGGGTTCTTATACGATTAAGAGATGTGAGAATTACCCAATTGTATCGTTTATTCCATTAACACAAGAAGTCAGTGGACTTACACTCGAAGGATTTTATTACCCGTTAACGAAGGTAACGATACATATGGGCTCCACTCTTTCTATTTCAAACAAGCTAATCTCAAATAATGGTACTTTTTCATTTGATGATGGCATAGTATTAGTTGTAAGGAGTCGTGATTAGGTAAAAAAAGCGATTCATGAAGCGTGTTTGGAAATGGAGGAGGGCGAACTTATGAAATTTTATACGATTAAGCTCCCTAGAGTAATTGGCGGATTTGTACGTGTTGTAATTGGTATTTTTAAGAAAGATAAGTAAGGCTTTGTTTTGCTTTTGTCAATAATTGGCAGAAGCAGTTTTTTTGAGGAATTTATTATGCGGGAGGAATTGCCAAGCCTGTGGCTCGTATACAGTTCAACTATAATAAAGCTGAATTTAAACTATCGTGCTCTACCTTAGTGAGATGCAAGCGAGAACAGTGCGAGCATTGATAAACAACACATAAAGTGAATTCCCTCGGGTACTGTTAAATGGACTAGAAAGCTATAAAACTATAGAAAAAAGCACCCGTTTAGTTTGGGTGCTTTTAGCTAATAACTAATGTATCAGTAAAATGAATTAGGTATATTATACGCGTTCCACTTTACCTGATTTAAGTGCGCGTGCAGAAACATAAACACGTTTTGGTTTTCCATCTACCATAATACGGACTTTTTGCACATTAGCTTTCCATTTACGTCTGTTGGAATTCATAGCGTGTGAGCGTTGGTTTCCACTAGTTGTTTTACGTCCAGTAACAACACATTTTCTAGCCATGTTAATCCCTCCTACTCTAAACAAAAGTCAAGTTAATACTTATACAATTTACCATAACTAAGAAAAGATTGCAATACGTATATAAAGAATTTTCACTTGACAGAATGAATGTAATCGTTCATTGTAGTAAGAGGCAAAAAGTGTTGAAATTCTATTTATACACTTGTTTGCCTTAAATCAATTTCTATTGAAATAATGACGTGATGTGCAAAAACATAATAATTGTAGTAAAATATCGGTAAGATAATGTTGTCTAAGGAGGATTATAATGTCCATTGAATTGAATACTAAAGATGGTCATGTAACTATAACGAATGAAGTTATTGCAACAATTGCTGGTGGTGCAGCTGTTGAATGCTACGGTATTGTTGGAATGGCATCTAAAAGTCAAATCAGAGACGGTATTGCAGAGATTCTTCGTAAGGAAAATTATTCTCGAGGAATCGTAGTTAGACAAGAAGACAATTCCTTACATATTGATATGTATATTATTGTTAGTTACGGTACTAAAATATCTGAAGTTGCACATAATGTACAATCTCAAGTGAAATACACATTGAGTAAAACATTAGGACTTGAAATTGATTCCGTAAATATTTACATACAAGGGGTACGTGTAGCAAAAGATTAATTTTGCTACCCTGCTAAGGGAGGAACTATTGTGGCAGTACAAAAGCTTGACGGTATTATGTTTTCACAAATGGTGCTCACGGGAGCTCACCATTTAACCAATAATGCCAAGAAAATTGATGCTTTAAATGTATTTCCGGTACCAGATGGTGATACAGGAACGAATATGAACTTATCGATGACTTCTGGTGCAAATGAAGTACGCAAAAATAAATCGGAAAGTATTTCTGATGTGGCAAACGCTTTCTCTAAAGGATTGTTAATGGGAGCAAGGGGGAATTCTGGTGTAATTCTTTCCCAGATCTTTAGAGGGTTTGCAAAAGGGATGGATAAAAAGACATCCTTAACAACTAAAGATTTAGCGCTTGCATTTGATTCTGGTGTGCAAACAGCGTATAAGGCTGTAATGAAACCAGTAGAAGGTACCATTCTAACGGTAGCTAAAGATGCTGCGAAAAAAGCGGTAGAAATAGGCGAACAAGAAGATGATGTAATTGTTATGATGGAAAAGGTTCTACAAGAAGCTAAAGCTTCCTTAAAGCGCACACCAGATTTATTACCAGTTCTTAAAGAGGTTGGTGTAGTTGATTCTGGTGGACAAGGTCTTGTAACGGTTTATGAAGGATTTTTATCAGCGTTAAAAGGTGAAGAACTTCCAGATGACGTAGTTGAGATGGATGATATGATAAATGCGGAACATCATAAATCTGCACAGGATTTCATGGATACTTCTGAAATCGAATTTGGTTATTGTACAGAGTTTATGGTGAAATTTGAAGAAGACAAGTTAAAGGAAAATCCTTTTGATGAGTCTGAATTCCGTAATGAATTAAGTCAACATGGTGATTCGCTACTAGTTGTTTCTGACGAGGAAATTGTAAAAGTGCATGTTCACACAGAATATCCTGGTAATGTATTAACGATTGGTCAACGCCATGGTAGCTTAATCAATATGAAGATAGAAAATATGCGTGAACAGCATACTGCTATTGTCGGTGAGCCTGTTAAACCGGCTGCACCAAAAGAGAAAGCAGAGTTCGGAATTGTAACGGTTGCAATGGGTTCTGGCTTAAAGGCATTATTTGAGAGTCTAGGAGCAACAGTAGTAATAGAAGGCGGCCAAACGATGAATCCAAGTACACAAGACATTGCGGATGCAATCAATCAGGCTAATGCCAAGAATGTAATTGTACTACCTAATAATAAAAATATCGTGATGGCTGCAGAGCAAGCGGCTGAATTATCGGAAGTTAATGCTGCTGTAGTTGCAACTAAAACGATTCCACAGGGGATTAGTGCATTGCTCGCATTCCATCCAGAAGAAAATCTTGATGCGAATAAAGCAAATATGCTGGAAGCTAGTTCACATGTAAAAACCGGACAAATTACCTATGCGGTTAGAGATACACAAATTGATGGCATATCCATTGAAAATGGTAACTTCATGGGAATTGCTGAAGGTAAAATTGTAACGACCGATAAAGATCGTCTAGAAGCGGTAAAACAATTATTCCAAGAATTAATTACGGAAGACGATGAAATTCTTACGATTTTATCTGGTGAAGATGTGTCAGAAGAAGAAGTAAATGAATTAGTTAGTTATGTAGAAGAGAATTATGAAGATGTTGAGATAGAAGTACACAATGGAAATCAACCAATTTATTCTTATATTTTCTCTGTTGAGTAATAAGAAAACATTACTTGGGAAGCTGAATAATACAGTTTAATAAAAAAAGAAAACCGAACTTATCTGTCAATCTTTATGAATGACAGATAGTTCGGTTTTCTTTTTAGTTAAATTCTTCTCCGGAAAGAAAATTCTTACAGGGAAAAGGTGAAAAGAAGGACGAAAGAAATTATCGTAAAGGAAAAACCGAATGAAGAGCAAGTGCCCCGCTCCGGAAATATACTTCGCTTTCACTTCCAGTACAGGGGCGACATCTGCTCGAAAAGACCATCGCAGTGTCTACCTTGCCGCCGGGCGGCTGCCTGAGCCTCCTCGTGCTACTTCTTTAGGGGTCTCTCACCTATGCCTATCCTCCCGCAGGAGTCTACGTATATTTCCGGAACTAGTATCGTGTATCATTCGGTTTTACATTTAATTCTTTTCGTTATTTCCTAATCTCTTTTCCTTATATACCTGCTATTTTTAATGCGAAATCACAAATAAATAGTAAAGAGATAACCATAATAGCAGCAGATAATTCTTTTTGTTTACCTAAAGCAAGCTTAACAATTGGATAGGCGATAAAACCAAATGCCATCCCATCAGCAATACTATACGTAAACGGAATCATGACAATAATTAAGAATGCTGGAATAGCCTCTGAAATATTATCTAAAGGAATGTGACGAATATTTTGTACCATTAGAAAGCCTACTATGATTAAGATAGGACTAATTGCTACATTGGGAATCATGGTAATCCAAGGTATTATGAAGATAGTAGCTAGAAATAATAAACTAGCAATTATCGCCGTCATTCCTGTTTTACCTTTAGAAGCAATAACGGCAGCATTTTCAGCTGCAGAAACAGTTGGCGATGTCCCTAAGAAAGCACTTGCAATTGATGAGATTGCAGTCGTTTTATAACCTTTTTGATACGCGCTCTCTCCACGCTTTAACATCGCAAGCTGCCCATTCAGTAGTCCCATATTCTCGAAAATCAATATCATAGCAAGCGGAAATACTGCTAGCCAAAATGAAAGTTCATTTATGGCTGAAAAAGATGGTATAAACACTAGGTTACTACTTACATGATTCATCGTCGTACCAGATTCTATTATGCCAAAACAGTATGCTAATATCGTACCAATTACCATCGTAATCAGAAAGTTAGCTGGTACATTTTTAACAAATAAAAATATCGCGATAAATAATGTTAGGATACTAACTAGAATAGTTGGTGAGCTAAAATCACTGATTGATATAATGGTACTTTCACCATTCGTTATCAAACCACTTTTTTCAAGTCCAATTAATATAAGGAATAGCCCTAACCCAACACTTATACCGTGTTTTAACGAATCTGGTATAGCTTCTTTTAGGAGCAGTCCTACTTTGGTAAATGCTGTTACTAAGAAAAGCAAGGATGCTACTAATACGACAGCGAGCCCTTCTTGGAAGGTTAGTCCATTTCCTTGAATAATGGAATAGGCGAATAAAGCATTAATTCCCATACCAGGTATTAGAATTAGTGGTAATCTACCATATAACCCCATAATCAAGGTGCCAACAAAGCTTGCTAAAATCGTAGCCATCATACCCGCTTCCACCGATATCCCGGCTTCACTTAGGATAGATCCGTTTACAACAACAATATACACTGTTGTTAGATAACCAATAATACCAGCGATTATTTCATTCCGATATGTTTTCTTTGTATACTTGGAAAATATAGGCATGTTAATTCCTAATTTCTTCGTATCCCTCTCCCACCCGATTATAAAATAATTATGTTATTCTATAATCCACAAATGATTATTATAATAGTTTTTGTTATAATTTACAATAGATGTTTAAATTCATAAGAGTATGAAGGCGGTGTCAAGATGAAATACAATTCTGTTTTTGATATTATTGGTCCAGTTATGGTTGGCCCATCAAGTTCGCATACTGCAGGCGCTGCACGTATTGGATTAGCTGCCCGTAATTTGTTTGGAAAACAACCGAAGTGGGCTAAAATATACTTATATGGCTCTTTTGCCAAAACCTATCAAGGGCATGGAACTGACTTTGCTTTAGCTGGTGGACTATTGGGATTTGAGACAGATGATACACGTATGAGAGACGCATTGAATATAGCGAAGGACGAAGGAATTAAAATAGAGTTTATTGAAGATAGTGCGAAGACAGACCATCCTAATACTGTTCGTATGGTCATTGGAGATGAAGAAGAACAATTAGAGATAGTTGGTATATCCATTGGTGGAGGAAAGGTTGAAATTACAGAACTAAATGGCTTTGAGCTTAGGTTATCAGGTAATCATCCAGCT
This sequence comes from Ornithinibacillus liuyingii, assembly GCF_055550225.1. Taxonomy (NCBI): domain Bacteria; kingdom Bacillati; phylum Bacillota; class Bacilli; order Caryophanales; family Bacillaceae; genus Ornithinibacillus; species Ornithinibacillus liuyingii. The sequence goes on from NZ_JBPWOS010000001.1 coordinate 354,013, forward strand.
GTACTTATTATGCATAATGATAGATTTGGAGCCATTGCATCGGTAACCAAAATATTAGCGAAGCATGAAATTAACATTGGCCATATGGAAGTTAATCGTAAGGATGTCGGCAAAGAAGCATTAATGGTTATTGAGGTTGACCAAAATGTTGAAGATGATATTCTATTAGAATTAGAAAAGGCTGACCACATCATTCAAATTGCAAAAATCGTTAGCTAAAGGGGAGAATGACCATGTTCCGAACTGTTGCGGAATTAGTAGAAATTGCTGAGAAAGAAAATATATTAATTTCTGAAGTGATGATCCGTCAAGAGATGGATGTTAAAAATAAAACACGTGAAGAAGTATATGCAGAAATGGAAAAGAACCTGCAAGTGATGGAAAAAGCGATAGAAGATAGCTTAAAAGGGGTTCAATCAGTAACTGGTCTAACCGGTGGGGACGCTGTTAAAGTACAAACCTATATGCGAGAGAAGACACCATTATCTGGACACTTAATGCTAGATGCGGTTAGTAAAGCGATGGGAACGAATGAAGTGAACGCTGCAATGGGTGTGATATGTGCTACGCCAACTGCTGGTAGTGCAGGTTGTGTTCCGGGGACTTTATTTGCTGTTAAAGAACAATTGAACCCAACACGTGAACAAATGATTCGCTATTTATTTACGGCTGGGGCATTTGGATTAGTTGTTGCGAATAATGCATTTATTTCTGGCGCAGCAGGTGGATGTCAAGCAGAAGTAGGATCAGCTGGTGCCATGGCTTCCGCTGCGATTGTAGAAATGGCAGGTGGTTCCCCACAGCAATCGGCAGATGCATTTGCCATCACATTAAAAAATATGTTAGGACTTGTATGTGATCCAGTTGCAGGACTTGTTGAAGTCCCATGTGTAAAGCGGAATGCGGGAGGAGCTTCTTTAGCAATTGTCTCAGCTGACTTGGCCTTAGCTGGAGTGACAAGCCGTATCCCATGTGATGAAGTAATTGGTGCGATGTACCGGATTGGAAGACAAATGCCTGTAAGTTTACGTGAAACTGGTGAGGGTGGTTTAGCTGATACACCAACAGGTAGATTTTTAAAAGAAAAGATTTTTGGCTAATGAACATTGTTCTATAATGAGCATTTTGTGTAAAATTCTAGAAAAATGTGAAGAAGATTTTCTAGAAGGTCTGTTTAGAAAGAGTGATAAATTATGCTAGATTATTCTGTATCCGAAGTAAAGGGAATAGGGGAGAAATTTGCAGAGGATTTAATGGCATTAAATATTCATACAGTTGAGGATCTTTTGCTGTATTTTCCTTCAAGATATGATGTTTTAGAAATTCTTCCGCTTAGTGAATTAATTCATGAGGATAAAGTAACGATTGAGGGAAGGGTACTAAACACCCCTTCTCTTTCCTATTTTGGAAGGAAAAAATCCCGCCTTTCGTTTAATGTTGAGGTAGAAAATATTGCCGTTAAAGTGGTGATGTTTAACCGTGCATTCGCGAAGAAGCAACTTAATGTAGGGGATATCGTTACATTAACCGGAAAGTGGGATGCCCATCGCTTACAAATAACTGTCAGTAACTATCAAAAAGGCTCCATGGAAAAATCCTCCGATATACAACCAATCTATTCTGTTAGAGGCGATGTAACAACTTTTCGACTTAAAAAGGCTATTCAACAAGCTATCCAAGATTTCGGAGACAAAGTGGAAGAGATTTTACCTCCTGATATGATAACAGCCTATAAGATCCCGACTCGTAACCATGCGATTAAAACCATGCACTTCCCCGAGAGCCGAACCGCTTTAAAGCATGCAAGAAGAAGATTTACGTATGAAGAATTTCTATTGTTTCAATTGAAAATACAGCTATTACGAAAACGTCGTAGAGAGGCTTCCATGGGGAATGCACAACATTATGATGAGGTTAAAGTGGCAAATTTCATTAAAGGATTCCCGTTTTCTTTAACAAATGCACAAACTAAATCATTAAATCAAATTTTATCGGATATGAAATCTCCCTATCGAATGAATCGATTACTACAAGGGGATGTTGGATCAGGGAAAACAGCTGTAGCTGCTATTGGACTCTATGCTACTATTACGGCAACTAAGCAGGGTGCCTTAATGGTCCCGACGGAAATATTAGCAGAACAGCATTACCAATCTCTAAAGGAAATGTTTGGAGAGCTGGCAAGAGTAGAGCTACTTACGGGATCTGTAAAAGGGAAGAAGCGAAAAGAGATTTTAGCAGATCTGCAAAATCACCAAGTTGATATACTGGTAGGTACCCATGCACTAATCCAGGATGAGGTGCATTTTGCTGATTTAGGTCTTGTTGTAGTAGATGAACAGCATCGATTTGGGGTTGAGCAAAGACGAGCACTCTCTAGTAAAGGATTACATCCGGATGTGTTGTTTATGACTGCTACTCCAATTCCACGGACACTTGCTATTACGGCGTTTGGTGATATGGATGTGTCGGTCATTGATGAAATGCCTGCTGGGCGAAAGGAAATAGAAACCTATTGGACGAAGGCAAATACGTTCGAACGTGTACTAGGATTTATAGAAAACCATATTAAAGCTGGTGAACAAGCCTACATCATTTGTCCGCTTATTGAAGAGTCAGACAAACTAGATATTCAGGATGCTGTTGATTTATACAATCAATTAGTTGATTTTTATCCACCATCTATACGTGTCGGACTGATGCATGGGAGATTGCATCCAACCGAAAAGGATCAAGTGATGAAAGAATTTGCAGCTAATGAAGTTCAAGTACTCGTTTCTACCACAGTGGTAGAAGTGGGTGTTAATGTGCCAAATGCGACCATTATGGTCATTTATGACGCAGAACGATTTGGACTATCGCAATTACATCAATTACGAGGAAGAGTTGGTAGAGGAGATAAGCAAAGCTATTGTATTCTAATTGCTGACCCGAAAAGTGAGACAGGTAAAGAGCGAATGCGGATTATGACCGAAACGAATAATGGTTTCGAGTTATCAGAGCAGGATTTAAAATTACGTGGTCCAGGGGATTTCTTTGGAACGAAGCAGAGTGGAATACCAGATTTTAAAGTGGCAGATATGATTCATGATTATCGAGCACTTGAAACGGCGAGAAATGATGCTGCAGAAATTATCCAATTTAACTTATTGGAGGAAGACCCTAAATACGTTAAATTAAGGAATTTTCTAGATAATGAAGGGGTATTTGATACAGTGCTTGACTAACTCTTACTTGCATAATTTCATCATGTAATATATATTACTATTAGTACCAAGTCATAATAGCAACAATTATTACCCTAAAATATAGAAAAGTGGATGGTGCTTTGATGAGGATACCGAAAGTAAAGAGACAAGAAAAATTAAAAGAAACAATTGAAGAGACTCCATTTATAACCGATGAGGAATTGGCAAAAAAATTTGATGTAAGTATTCAAACTATCCGTCTTGACCGAATGGAATTATCCATTCCAGAGTTAAGGGAAAGAATAAAAACAGTAGCAAAGCATCAGTGGAATGAAACCGTCAGATCTTTGCCACTAGAAGATGTTATTGGGGAAATTATCGACTTAGAGTTAGATAATCGAGCAATCTCGATTTTAGATATAGGACGAGAACATGTTTTTACAAGAAATAATATTGCAAGAGGACATCATTTGTTTGCACAGGCTAATTCATTGGCTGTTGCAGTTATGAATGATGAGCTTGCCCTAACAGCAAAATCTGTCCTTAACTTTAAGAGACAGGTTCGACAAGGGGAAAGAGTCGTCGCGAAAGCCTTTGTACAAGGTACAGATGAAAAAGGGCTAACGTTAGTACAGGTTGATAGTTTTGTAGATAGTGAAAAAGTCTTTTCTGGCGAATTCCATATGTATCGGTCAACCGATAAAAAGGAGAATAACCTATGAGAATTGCAATTGACGCTATGGGAGGCGATCATGCACCGAAAGAAATCGTATTAGGTGCAATGGATGCTGTCCAAGATATAAAGAACTTACAGATTACATTGGTTGGTGATGAGGAAAAAATCAATCAGTACTTAACGAACTCAGAACGAATTGAGATTTTACATACAGATGAAGTTATTACTGGAGATGATGAGCCAGTTCGCGCGGTAAGAAGAAAGAAAAATTCATCTATGGTAAAGGCAGCGGCTGAAGTGAAAGAGGGACGAGCAGATGCATGTATATCTGCTGGTAATACGGGTGCCTTAATGAGTGCAGGTCTGTTTGTTATCGGAAGAATACCTGGGATAGATCGTCCGGCATTAAGTCCGACCCTGCCGACATTAGAAGGGGAAGGCTTCTTAATGTTGGATGTCGGTGCAAATGTGGATGCAAAGCCAAACCATTTGCTGCAGTACGCGATTATGGGTTCAGTTTACGCTGAAAAGGTACGTTCGATAAAAAATCCACGAGTTGGCTTATTAAACATTGGTACTGAAGATGGAAAAGGGAACGAGCTAACGAAGAAAGCATTCGAATTAATGAAAAAAGCCCCGATTAACTTTGTTGGTAATGTGGAAGCAAGGGACTTATTAAACGGAGTCGCAGATGTAGTCATTACTGATGGCTTTAGTGGAAATGTTGCATTAAAGACGATTGAAGGAACAGCTTCTGTACTATTTTCTATGATTAAAGAAACCTTTATGTCCTCACTTAAAACAAAGCTAGCGGCAGGCTTAGTGAAAAAGGACTTAAAAGGATTAAAAGATAAACTAGATTATTCTGAGTATGGTGGGGCAGCATTATTTGGATTAGCAGCTCCTGTTGTAAAGGCACATGGTTCTTCTAACCACCGAGCAATCTATAGTGCCATAAAGCAGACCTGCCATATGGTCGACCACCATGTCATAGAGACCATTAAAGAAACAGTGGAGTCGATGCAAGTGGATGAGGAGGAAACAGAATGAAAAAAGTAGCATTTATGTTCCCAGGACAAGGATCGCAAACGGTTGGTATGGGGAAGGAAATTCATGATGCGTATGAGAGTGTTCAAAACCTATATACAAAAGCTAATGAAGTATTAGGGAAAGATTTACGTTCTTTGATGTTTGAAGGACCGTCAGAGAAGTTGACTGAAACAGAAAATGCACAACCTGCTTTATTACTTTCTAGTATCGCACTACAGAATTTACTAGAACAAGAGGGAATTCAATCATCTATGGTAGTCGGGCACAGTCTTGGAGAGTATAGTGCTTTAGTAGCTGCTAAAGCAATGACACTAGAAGAAGCTCTGCCATTAGTTAGCACACGTGGTCGCTTAATGGAACAAGCATTTCCAAAAGGGCAAGGGACCATGGCAGCCGTGTTAGGTTTATCGGTAGAGACGATCCAAGAAGTAGTTGATTCGATTACGGAAGAGATTGTGGACGTTGCGAACATCAATTGTCCAGGACAGATTGTTATTTCTGGTTCTGTTGCAGGAATCGAGGAAGCAAGTAACAAGTTAAAAGAAAAAGGCGCTAAACGGGTAATCCCGCTAAATGTCAGTGGTCCATTTCATTCAAGATTAATGGAAGTAGCTAATAATGATTTTGCGACATACTTGAACCAAGTGAACATAAAGAATGCCGAGATTCCTGTCTATGCAAATGTTACAGCAAATCCTGTTAATGACCAAAACGAAATAAAGGAATTACTTTTAAAACAGCTATATTCACCAGTTCGCTTTGAGGAATCGATTCGAAATATGATGCAAACCGATGTTGAGGCATTTGTAGAAGTAGGAACTGGAAAAGTACTTAGTGGATTAGTAAAGAAAATCGATCGAAAAGCTACGATATTTACTGTTCAAGACCAAGCATCTTTAAATGATTTTATTACATGGTATCGAGGTGAAGCGTAATGTTACAAGGGAAAACGGCAATCATCACAGGTGGTTCAAGAGGAATCGGAAGAGCTATAGCATTAGAATTAGCGGAAAAGGGTGCTAATGTGGTCGTAAACTATGCTGGTAATGAGGCAAAGGCACAGGCTGTTGTTGAGGAAGTCATCGCATTAGGTGCTAACGCAATAAAATTCCAAGCGGATGTTGCAGATGAAGAACAAGTAAAAGATATGATAAAATTAACCATCGAAACATTTGGTAGTGTTGATATTCTTGTAAATAATGCTGGGATTACAAAAGACAATTTACTAATGAGAATGAAAGAGTCTGAATTTGACCAAGTTATTAATACAAATTTAAAAGGTGTCTTTGTTTGCACGAAGTCTGTAACACGTCAAATGATGAAGCAACGTTCTGGTAGAATTATTAATGTGGCATCTATTGTAGGTGTAAGTGGTAATCCTGGCCAAGCAAATTATGTAGCTGCTAAAGCGGGTGTCATTGGACTAACGAAAACGACGGCTAAGGAACTAGCTAGTCGTAATATATTAGTAAATGCAGTAGCTCCTGGTTTTATATCAACGGATATGACGGATGCATTAACAGAGGAACAAACTGAAGGTATGCTAAGTATGATTCCTCTCGCAAAACTTGGCGAACCGGAAGATGTTGCTAAAGTAGTACGCTTTCTAGCATCTGATGATGCAAACTATATTACAGGACAGACCATTCTTATCGATGGCGGTATGGTCATGTAATCGGTATAATACTTTGAAGGGAGGTGAACGTTAATGGCAGACGTATTTGAAAAGGTAAAAGAAATTATTGTTGATAAACTTGATGTAGAAGAGTCAAAAGTAACAATGGAAGCATCTTTTAAAGATGATTTAGAAGCAGATTCATTAGACGTAGTTGAGCTTGTAATGGAGCTTGAAGACGAATTCGATATGGAAATTGCTGATGAAGAAGCAGAAAAAATTAACACTGTTGGTGATGCTGTAAATTACATAAAGGATTTACAGGGCTAATATAATACATGTTTAAGGTCTCGCTAATGCGAGACTTTTCTATATATCAACAAGAGGTGGCAAGTATCTATGGATCGAAAAAAGTTAGAACAGATGCTTCAAATAGAATTTCAAAATATTGATGTAATCAGGCAAGCATTTACCCATTCATCTTATGTGAATGAGCATCGTGACATAAACACTTCTGATAATGAACGTTTAGAGTTTTTGGGGGATGCAGTTTTAGAACTCGGAGTTTCACAATACTTATATCGAAAATATCCTCAAATGCCTGAAGGGGAAATGACTAAATTACGTGCTGCTATTGTTTGTGAACCTTCATTAGAAACGTTTGCACGTAGCTTAAATTTTGGTGATCATATCCTTTTAGGTAAGGGAGAAGAGATGACGGGTGGAAGAAACCGTCCCGCTTTATTGGCAGATGTTTTTGAAGCTTTTTTAGGGGCTTTGTATTTAGATAAAGGATTTGACACAGCCTTACATTTTCTAGAAAAACACGTATTTCCTAAAATTGACACTGGTGCTTTTTCGCATGGGATGGATTATAAGAGTAAGCTTCAGGAGATAGTTCAGCAAGACAAAAATCAAACCATCGAATATCAAATTATAGAGGAAAAAGGTCCTTCACATAATAAAGAGTTTGTAGCAGAGCTGCGTATTAATGATAAAGTACTTGGCTCGGGGATCGGCCGTACCAAAAAGGAAGCAGAGCAGCGTGCAGCAAAAAATGCGCTAGATCAACTTGGAGTATAAAAAGAGGTTGCCCTACTTTAGAATGTCCTGTTATAAAGGTTACATTTCAATGTAGGGCAACCCCTTTTTTATGTACCATTTTATAGTCTTACTTTTCTAAGTTCCTCAATGAAGGCCTGGGTTTCTAATGCGGATAGATTCCCTTTCTTAACAACCATATCATACATAAATTTAATATCCTCATATTTTGAAAGGTCATAGTCCTCAGGGTCAAATAAAGAGCGATTCACTACGGATAAGTGATCTGCTAATTCGTTTAAAAGGTATGTAAGATTTTCAATTGTAGGGTTTTTTAAATTCATTTTCCACCTCTATGGTTAATAATAATGTGTTGATATGTTATGTACACTTCTTTTGTTTCCGTCTTTATGATAAAATAAATGCATTAAAAAGCCAATCCATATGGTTTATTATACTATATGCTAATGGAATCTTACCTTGTTAACCGTCTATATGCTCAATAGTTATGTCTCATATTAATTGAGGTATACTAGACACAGTTCATAGGATAATTATTATAGTGATAGTTTAACATATCATGGTAAAAAGAGAAAAAGGGAAAATGGAATCGAGCTTACATATTTTGGAGAGATTCGTTTCCGGTAGGAGAATGTTTATGTTTTTGAAACGTTTAGAAAGTGTTGGATTTAAATCTTTTGCAGAACGGATAAATGTTGACTTTGTGCCAGGGGTTACCGCGGTTGTTGGCCCTAATGGGAGTGGCAAAAGTAATATTACCGATGCTATCCGTTGGGTATTAGGGGAGCAGTCTGCAAAGTCACTACGTGGTTCAAAAATGGAAGATATTATTTTCCAAGGTAGTGATACTAGAAAACCGTTAAATATAGCAGAAGTAACGCTAGTACTTGATAATAGTGATCAAGCTCTACCGCTTGATTACGAAGAAGTTAGTGTAACAAGACGAGTTTATCGTTCTGGCGAAAGCGAATTTTATATTAATAAACAATCTTGTCGATTAAAGGATATCGTAGACTTATTTCTTGATTCTGGCTTAGGAAAAGAAGCTTTTTCTATTATAAGTCAAGGGAAAGTAGAGGAAATTTTAAGCTCTAAAGCAGAAGAAAGACGGACCATTTTTGAAGAAGCAGCTGGTGTGCTTAAATATAAACAACGTAAAAAGAAGGCAGAATATAAACTTGCCGAAACACAAGAAAATTTAAACCGCGTAGAAGATATTATATATGAAATAGAGAATCAGCTAGAGCCCTTACAAAGGCAAGCAGAAACAGCAAAAGAATATTTAAAGCAAAAGGATTTACTAAAAACTCAAGAAATATCGTTATTAATCACGGAAATCGAATTATTACATGAAGAATGGCAAGAGCTTTTAAAAGAAATAGACGCTGAAAAGTTGGATGAGATTGCCCTCAAAACACAAATTCAGAAGAAAGAAGCTAGCTTGGCTTCTGCTCGTGAAGAAGTAGAGCGGATGGATGATCAGATTAATGAATTACAAGAACGCCTACTGACAACGACCCAGCAGCTGGAACAATATGAGGGAAGGAAACAAGTATTCCACGAGCGTACAAAGCATTTCTCAGAAAATAAAGAAAAGCTAGTAATGCAGAAGCGTGAAGCAGAGGAACAGATAACCAATTTAGAGTCTGAGCTATTAGAGGAAACAGAGAAATTAGCTACGCTTCAAGAAGAGAAGAAAAAAACGAAAAAACTAGTTGAAGAGTTAAAGACAAGGTTAACAACAGATAAAGATAGTCTAGTTGATCAAATCGAAGAGCTTAAATCGGAATATATCGAATTCCTTAATAAGCAGGCAGCCAAGAGAAATGAAAGGCAATCAATTGCACAACAAGTACAGCAAATTAATGCCAAAAAAGATAAGCAAGCTGATAAGTTCCAGGATTTAATTGATCTAAGAGAAAGTTATTCGGAGCAATTACAGACACTCCATCAATTGGTAGAATCCTCAGAGGCTGAATATCGTCACGAAGAGGAGTCATTACGAAATTTAAAGAAAGAAATTGAAACTAAGCGTGATAAGTACCAGGAATCACAAACAAAACTATATCAAGGCTATCAATATATTGAAAAATTAAAATCGAAAAAAGAAATGCTTGAAGATATGAAAGAAGATTTTCAAGGGTTCTTTCAAGGTGTTAAAGCAGTTTTGAAGGCTAGAGAAGATGGGAATTTATCTGCAATTCATGGAGCTGTCATTGAGCTCATGGACGTTCCGAAGGCGTATATTACCGCAATCGAAACTGTACTTGGTGGGCAAGCGCAGCATATTGTTGTGCAAAATGATGCTTCAGCAAGACAGGCAATTTCTTGGTTAAAGCAAACAAATAATGGGCGAGCAACGTTTTTACCATTAGAATCCATTCAACCAAGATATATACCGCAAGATATATTGAATCAAATTAGAACACATTCAGGATTTGTTGGGATAGCAGGACAATTGGTAACAACGAACCCCTCTTATCAAAAAGCAATAGACCATTTAATGGGGCATGTTGTGATTGCAAAAACTCTAAAAGATGCGAACGAAATTGCCCGTATGGTTATGCGAAAGTATCGAATTGTTACCCTTGAGGGGGATGTTGTAAACCCTGGTGGATCAATGTCTGGTGGTGCACAAAAGAAAACAAATTCGTCCCTTTTCACCAGAGAAAAGGATCTCCAGGAGCTTACGGAAAAGCTACAGGATTATGAACTTAAGGCGCAAGATTTTGAACGACAAGTTAAGATGCAAAAGCAATTATTGGCAGATCTAGAACAGCAACTGAACCTAAGGGAACAAAGCCTTAGTGAAAAACAACAAGTGTTACAAGAGGCAAAATCGAATCACAAGGAAATAGAATTAAAGCTTGCATCTCTTTCAGAAAATCTTTCTGTATATGATCAGGATAAACAACAGTATGACCGGGATTTAGCTGAATTGGAGAACCGTGATCAAGAGTTGCGTTCAGAACTTATAGCGATTGAAGAAAGCTTACAATCCTTCCAAGCGCAAATTGATATGTTGTCCAAGCAGGAACTAGAATTAAAGGAAAATCAAGATCAAATACAACAAGACTATCATCACTATCAAGTTCTACTTGCTGAACAAGAAGAACGTGTAAAAAACCAACAAGAGAAGTCCAATATTCTGAAAGAACGATTAACAGAACTAACAGAGCGTTTTACCAAAATTGCTGAAGAGTTAGAAGAGCTTATCAGTATTTCACAATCGAATGAGACAGAAGAGGAAATCAATGAAAAATTAATAGAGAAAAGCAAAGAAAAAGAAGCTATAACGTTATCGATTCAAGAGATGCGTTCAGATAGAATGGTTCGTACACAGCAAATGCAGGATGAAGAACGAGAATTAAAAGAAGAAAGCAAGAAACATCATGGCCTATTACAGCATATTCAACAAAAGGAAGTAAAAGCAAATCGTATTGATGTGGAACTTGAAAATCGTTTATCTTTATTACAAACAGAATATATGATGACATATGAAAGAGCGAAAAAAGAATTCGAGAAGGTTGAGAATGTCGAAGAAGCGAAGCATAATGTAAGTGAAATTAAAGCGAGACTTGAGCGCTTAGGTAATGTTAATATCGGAGCAATCGATGAATATGATCGTATTTCTGAGCGATATACATTCCTAACGGATCAACGAAATGATTTAGTTGAAGCAAAGCAAACCTTATTTGCTGTTATTAAAGAAATGGACGAAGAGATGGAACACTTATTTAGTACAACCTTTGGACAAATAAAAGATGAATTTGCCATTGTATTTAAAGAACTTTTCGGTGGTGGTCATGCCGAGTTAAAGCTTACCGACCCGAAAAATTTATTAGATACAGGTGTTGACATTATTGCACAACCACCAGGTAAGAAGCTTCAAAATTTAGGACTGCTCTCCGGTGGAGAACGTGCACTAACCGCTATCGCATTGTTATTTGCTATCTTAAGGGTACGTCCAGTACCGTTTTGTGTCCTGGATGAAGTGGAAGCGGCCCTTGATGAAGCAAATGTTGTCCGTTTCGCAAAATATGTTAAACATTATAGTGAGAATACACAGTTTATCGTCATTACACACCGACAAGGTACTATGGAACAGGCAGATGTATTATATGGGGTAACGATGCAAGAATCTGGAGTGTCCCGACTAGTATCCGTGCGTTTAGAAGAAACGAAAGAGCTTATACAATCATAAAGGGGTGTCATATACATGGGCTTTTTACAAAAGTTAAAAAATAAATTTAAACAAGATAATCAAGAAGAAGTCTCGACTAAGTATAAAGAAGGAATGGAGAAAACGAGAAAGTCATTCTCTGGTAGAATCAATGATTTAATAGCACGGTATCGTAAGGTAGATGAAGATTTTTTTGAAGAATTAGAAGAGGTATTAATCACTGCCGATGTCGGTGTTATGACCGTTATGGATTTAATTGAAGAGCTAAAATTCGAAGTACAACGTCGTAATATTAAAGATACAGAAGAAGTAAAGGAAGTTATCTCAGAGAAATTAGTCGATATTTATTATGGCGATGATGATCAAGAAATTGAGACATTAAATATACAAAAAGAAGGACTTTCTGTCGTTTTAGTAGTTGGTGTTAATGGAGTAGGGAAAACAACCTCGATTGGTAAATTAGCACATAAATTGAAAGCAGAAGGAAAAAACGTCATGCTTGCCGCTGGAGATACATTCCGAGCAGGGGCGATAGAACAGTTAGAGGTCTGGGGAGATCGTGCAGGTGTTGATGTAATCAAGCAATCTGCTGGAAGTGACCCGGCAGCAGTTATTTTTGATGCAATAAAAGCGGCTAAATCTAGAGATGTTGATGTGCTATTATGTGATACAGCAGGTAGGCTACAAAATAAGGTCAACCTGATGAACGAATTATCGAAAGTTAAACGAGTAATAGAAAGAGAAATTCCAGGAGCTCCCCATGAAGTGCTTTTAGTATTGGACGCAACAACCGGTCAAAATGCACTTAGTCAGGCAAAGACTTTTTCAGAAGCTACAGATGTTAGTGGGATTGTGCTAACAAAACTAGATGGAACTGCTAAAGGTGGTATTGTTCTTGCAATTAGGCATGAACTTCACATACCCGTAAAGTTTGTTGGACTTGGAGAAAAAGCAGAAGACTTACAAAAGTTTGATGCAAATGCATTTGTATATGGGTTATTTGCTGATATTTTAGATGAATCAAACGAGGATTAGAACGGTCTTCTACTTGCAAAAGGTTCATCTGTTCGTTAAGATAAAATGTAAAGGTAATTCACTTAACAAGGGGTGATGAAATGCTCGAGAAAACGACAAGAATGAATTATTTATTAGATTTTTACCAAGCATTACTGACACCCAAGCAACGTAGCTATATGGAAATGTACTATCTTGAGGACTATTCGTTGGGGGAAATATCAGAAGAAGCAAATGTTTCCAGGCAAGCAGTATATGATAATATTAAGCGTACTGAAGCAATGCTAGAGTCCTATGAAGAGAAACTACATTTGTATGAAAAGTTTGAGCAAAGAATGAAGATCATCCAGCAAATAGAAAGCTATATATCAGATATAGAAGATGATAAGCTTCATCAGTATATGAACCAATTAAAAGACTTAGATTAGGGGGACACCTTCTATGGCATTCGAAGGATTAGCCGAGCGCCTACAAAGTACGATAAAGAAAATTACCGGAAAAGGGAAAGTTTCTGAACAAGACGTTAAAGAAATGACCCGTGAAATTCGCTTAGCACTATTGGAAGCAGATGTTAACTTTAAAGTGGTCAAGGATTTAATTAAACGTATTAAAGAACGTGCAGTGGGGCAAGAGGTAATGGAGAGCCTTACACCTGGCCAACAGGTTATTAAGGTAGTGAAAGAAGAATTAACCGAGCTTATGGGAGGCGAGCAAAGTAAAATAGCCGTAAGTGACCGTCCACCAACCGTCATCATGATGGTTGGATTACAGGGTGCTGGTAAAACAACGACAACAGGAAAACTAGCGAACCTATTAAGAAAAAAACATAATCGCTCGCCATTATTAGTTGCCTGTGATGTGTATCGACCTGCTGCAATTAAACAATTGGAAACACTTGGCGGACAGCTAGATATGCCGGTCTTCTCTATGGGGACAGAAGCAAAACCAGTTGATATCGCTAAGAAGGCAATTGAAAAGGCTAAAGAGGAACACCGTGATTATGTGCTGATTGACACGGCTGGTAGACTTCATGTAGACACGGAGTTAATGGGTGAATTAGATGAAATTAAAGCCGCTGTTAAACCAGATGAAATCTTCCTAGTTGTAGACGCAATGACTGGTCAAGACGCTGTGAATGTAGCAGAGAGCTTTAACGACCAGTTAGATGTTACCGGTGTTGTTTTAACGAAACTAGACGGTGATACTCGTGGTGGTGCTGCACTTTCCATTAGAGCAGTTACAGGTAAAGCAATTAAATTTGCCGGTATGGGTGAAAAGCTGGATCAATTAGAGCCATTTCATCCAGAACGTATGGCATCACGTATATTAGGAATGGGTGATGTGCTAACACTAATTGAGAAGGCACAAGCATCAGTAGATGAAAAGCAAGCAAAAGCGTTAGAAGAAAAAATGAGAAATGCAAGCTTTACATTTGATGACTTTTTAGAGCAGATGGGTCAAGTGAAGCAAATGGGTCCACTTGATGATTTATTAGCGATGATACCTGGAGCTAATAAAATGAAGGGTCTTAAAAATGTACAAATCGATGATAAGCAGCTTGTCCATGTAGAGGCAATCATTAAGTCCATGACAAAGAAAGAACGTCAGGATCCAAGTATAATGAATGCCAGCCGTAAGAAAAGAATTGCCAAAGGCTCTGGTACATCTGTATCTCAAGTAAACAGGCTATTAAAGCAATTTGACGAGATGAAAAAAATGATGAAACAGATGACGAATATGCAAAAAGGAAAGAAAGGAAAAGGATTTAAGCTTCCTTTCAATCCGTTTTAAAATTTAGAAATACCCTTGATTTATAAGTGGTTTTCAACTATTATAATAGATGTAATGTAAAAACACTTTACAGACTTTCAAGTTTTTGATAAAATCAATTCTTGTGAAGAACATATTAATGGAGGTGCAAGTAATGGCAGTAAAAATTCGTTTAAAACGTATGGGTTCTAAAAGAAATCCTTTTTATCGTATTGTAGTAGCAGATTCTCGTTCTCCTCGTGACGGACGTTCTATTGAGCAAATTGGAACTTATAATCCTGTAGTTGATCCAATTGAAGTTAAAATAGATGAAGCAAAAGCACTTGACTGGATGGCAAAAGGCGCTAAGCCAAGCGATACAGTACGTAACTTATTCTCAAAAGAAGGCATCATGAAGAAATTCCACGAACAAAAAACTAACAAGTAAAGTAGTGTGATATCATGAAAGCCCTAATAGAGTCGATTGTTACACCATTAGTTGATTACCCTGAGGATGTTAAGGTAACGGAAAGAGAAGAGGACAGCAAGATTGTTTATCATCTTACCGTGAATCAGCATGACGTCGGCAAGGTAATTGGTAAGAATGGACGTATTGCAAAAGCGATTCGTACAGTGGTTTATGCAGCTAAGTCTGATGCTAATAAACGAATCTATTTAGATATCATGTGAGGGAAAGGGAAACCTTTCCCTTTTTTAGCAGATTGGGAACAAAGTGTACCCAAATCAATATAAGCATTATTTGCGTAGAGGATAAGCAGAGACAGTTTTTCTAATACATTCACAAGAAACTAGCTTCTTTCAATCATTTTAGCCTTAGAAATAATAAATACTTTTTGAAGGTGCACGGATTAGTTCCATTACACCATACTCGAAGGGAAATACTAGGAGTATATTTGGTAAGAGAATAACAGACGAATGGACACCAATAAAAGGGAAGGTTGAGGCGAGAAATAACGTGAATATCATAAAAAAGGTTGTCATAAAACAAGTAATCACGGATAAAAGTAAAGCAGCTTTAAAAGAAAAATTTATGAAACATAAAATGCGACTTGAACAAGAGTGTCAACAATTGTTATTCGAACAACGAAAACTACAAAATAAAAAAAGCTTGTCTAAACAGGAATTCCAAGATCGATTCCAGCAAGAGATAAAAAATAGAAAAGAAAAAATAAAGCTAGTAGAGTTTAAAATAGAGCAATTGGAAATGCTAGAAATTGGAAGCGAGATTGTTGAAGGTGAAGTTGAAGCTCTTGTTGAGGTGAAGGTTGGCACGCATTGGAATGAAATTATGGAACAAACAGCCATTATTATTAAAGACGGCGTTGTCGTCAGAATAGATAACTAGCAGCAGGTGAGAGATATGGAAGAAAAAATGTTTACAGTAGGAAAAATAATTAATACACATGGTATCCGTGGAGATTTAAAAGTCCTTCGAGTAAGTGATTTTGATGATCGATTTAAGGTTGGGAACTTGCTATATTTAGTTACGAATCAAAAAGTCATTCGCGAATTAGAAATTGATGGACATCGAATTCATAAAGGTTTTGATTTAATTCATTTTAAAGGCTTAGATAATATTAATGATGTCGAGCACTTTAAAGGCTCAACCTTGAAAATCAAGGAGTCTCAGCTTACTGAATTAGATGAAAATGAATACTATTATCATGAAATCATAGGATGTGAAGTATTCACTACGGATGGAGATAGTATAGGGAAAGTGAAAGAAATACTAGCTCCAGGTGCAAATGATGTATGGGTGGTAAAGCAACCAAAGGGAAAAGATATTTTAATTCCATATATAGAAGAAGTGGTAATTGAAATTGATGTAGATCATAAACGAATTATGATAGAACCTATGGAAGGATTGCTTGATTAATGCAAATTGATATTCTAACTTTATTTCCTGAAATGATTGAAAGTGTATTTAATACTTCCATCTTAAAAAAAGCACAGGAAAAAGAAAAGTTTCATTATAATCTCATAAACTTCCGTGATTATACGGAAAACAAACATAATAAAGTAGATGATTATCCTTACGGTGGCGGAGCTGGTATGGTATTATCTCCTCAACCTATATTTGATGCGGTAGAAGCGGCCACAAAGGATAAAGTAGCTAAACCACGAGTTGTTTTAATGTGCCCTCAAGGTGAGCGATATACACAGAAAAAAGCCGAGGAATTAGCAAAGGAAGAACATTTAGTTATTATTTGTGGACATTATGAAGGGTATGATGAGCGAATACGAGAGCATCTTGTTACGGATGAGATTTCGATAGGCGATTATATTTTAACTGGCGGAGAATTAGGGGCAATGGTTGTTGTAGATAGTGTGGTACGACTTTTGCCAGATGTTTTAGGTAACCAAGAATCAGCACCGCAGGATTCTTATTCAACAGGACTTCTCGAACATCCACACTATACAAGACCAGCCGATTTTAGAGGTATGAAAGTTCCAGAAGTACTTACTTCAGGAGACCATGCTAAAATAGAAGCCTGGCGAAAAGCCGAATCTCTAAAAAGAACCTATGAGCGACGAAAGGATTTGCTAGAAAATTATCCACTAACCGAGGAAGATAAGAAGATTCTAGAGAATTTTAAAAACCGAACGTAACAGAACATCAATGCTTTAATTTTCATGTAGCATACAGGAATAGGACGATCTATCCGCATCGTAATAGTTAAATATTATGTGTCCATGAAACAAAATCTACTTGCAAAGTAGAACATTCAGCTATGCTACTATAGTAAACTCGGGTAGCAGTAGGTGGAGCATGATTATTTTTATGATTAACTAGTTGAAGTCTATCTCGTATTATGATATATTAATTATTGTGCTTAAGTACGATTAAGTACGTATAAACGATGTTCCGCTGTTACCAATTGGAAATAAGAGCATTGGTTTGGAAGGAGTTGAACAGGATGCAAAAATTAATCGAAGAAATCACACAAGATCAGCTTCGTAACGATCATCCTGATTTCCGCCCAGGAGATACTGTAAAGGTTCACGTTAAAGTTGTCGAAGGCAGCCGTGAACGTATTCAGGTATACGAAGGTGTCGTTATTAAACGTCAAAACGGTGGAATCAGCGAGACATTTACAGTAAGAAAGATTTCTTATGGTGTAGGTGTAGAACGTACTTTCCCAGTACATTCACCTCGTATTGATAAAATCGAAGTTACACGTCGCGGTATCGTACGTCGTGCTAAACTTTACTATCTTCGTAATCTACGCGGAAAAGCAGCACGTATTAAAGAACGTCGATAAGACTAGAAATCAAAAAAAGCATTTAGAAAGGAGCTTGGTATTTTATTCAAGCTCCTTTTTACATAATATAATAAAAACAGAATTGCTACATGGTAATAACGAGTACAATATTGTAGGTTTCGGAGGTTGAATTATGGCTAAAAAGGGTAAAAGTGAGTGGCTAGATTGGATAAAAGCACTATTGATCGCATTCGGATTAGCCTTTCTTGTCAGAACCTTTTTATTCACACCCATTATCGTCGATGGTCCTTCTATGCAGCCAACATTACATGATCGAGATCAAATGATTGTGAATAAGTTTTTGTATAACTTTAACGAACCAGAACGATTTGACATTGTCGTATTTCATGCTAATGACCAAAAGGATTTTATCAAACGTGTTATTGCATTACCTGGAGAGCATGTAGCATATAAAGATAATATATTATATATAAATGGTCAACCTATTGAAGAAAACTTCCTTCATGATAAGGAAGTCTGGACATATAACTTTGAGCTAGAGGAATTAACAGGTAATTATAGTACCGTTCCAGAAGGGTATGTATTCGTATTAGGTGATAACCGTACAAACTCAACAGATAGCCGCATACTTGGTCCAATACCAATGGATCAAATAGTTGGGAAAGCAAGTGTTATTTATTGGCCATTCGATAGATTTGAATTCATAGGAGAGTAGACTAGCTATGACAATACAATGGTTTCCTGGCCATATGGCCAAAGCAAGAAGAGAAATAGAGGAAAAGCTTAAACTCGTTGATTTTGTAATGGAGCTTGTAGATGCGCGTGCACCACTATCTTCACAAAATCCAATGCTGCAGCAAGTATTACAAAGCAAAGAGAAAATGGTTTTATTAATGAAACGAGATTTAGCGGATTCGAAAGTAACAAATGAATGGATAGACTATTTTAAAGAACGTGGCATACCTGCATTAGCAGTTAATGTTAATGACAAAGCTGATATCAATCGAGTTATTCAGTTAGCAAAAGAACTAGGACAGAAAAAGCTTGAGAAATTAATAAAAAAAGGAATTAAACCTCGGCCGGCTAGAGCGATGATAGTAGGGATACCGAATGTTGGTAAATCAACTTTAATAAACCGACTTGCCAAGAAAAAAATTGCTAAAGTTGGTGACCGACCTGGCGTAACAAAACAGCAGCTATGGATCAAAGTGAAAAAGGAATTTGAACTATTGGATACGCCTGGTATTCTTTGGCCCAAATTTGAAGACCAAACTGTCGGATATCGACTAGCAGCAATTGGAACGATAAAAGATCAATTACTTTCCTTACAGGATATTGTGGCTTTCGTTATCAATTATTTACAAGAATATTACCCTAATTCGTTAGAAGAGCGTTATCAAATTGAGCAGACGGAAAATGACATGTTGGAAATTTTTATGAAAATTGGTAAGCTAAGAGGTGCTCTTGAAAGTGGTGGTAATGTCAATTTCGATAAGGTTTCGGATATTGTTATCCGTGATTTAAGAACGGGTCGTCTTGGTATGATTACACTAGAACGACCAACAGAGGAAGCATAAAGACATACATCAAGTTGATGGATGTCTTTTATTTTTTTTGGTACATGCCGATATAAAGGGAAGAAGGATAGGTGTTAAAATGGGGAAACAATCAATAAATGAAATAAAAGTATTACTTCAAGAGGATAAGCTTTCAGATGCTGAGATAATGTTACTTCAATCGGATACACGTAAAGGTGTACAACAACTCATAAAAACGTATGAAAAAAGAAAACGGAATGAAGCAGCACTAGTGCAGGCCTATGAGGAGATGTGTACATATGAAAGAAAATGTTATCAAGTTGGTAAGAAATTAGTAGCTGGTATTGATGAAGCAGGTCGGGGGCCTTTAGCAGGTCCGGTGGTTGCCGCTGCCGTTATTTTACCCGTGGATTTTAAATTACTCGGTCTCAATGACTCTAAACAATTGAATGAAGCTAAACGAGAAGAATACTTTGAGGTTATTCGGGAAAAAGCAATCTCCTATGGGATATCCATCATTGATAGTCAAACAATAGATCAAATTAATATTCTAGAAGCGACCAAATTGGCGATGAAGAATGCACTATTACAGTTGAATCCTTATCCTCAGCATGTATTGATTGATGCGGTTAAATTAGATGATTTACCTTATAGTTCCGAAGCAATCATTAAGGGAGATGCAAAAAGTATATCGATTGCCGCAGCTAGTGTGCTTGCTAAAGTAACCCGTGATAGACTGATGAAGGAAATACATAACGAGTTTCCAATGTATGATTTCCGCTCCAATATGGGATATGGAACCCGTGAACATATGGTGAATTTAGTACAGTATGGGCCATCGCCATACCATCGTAAATCATTTGCACCAGTTAAAGAGAATATAAAGTGAGTGATGTAGTTGAATATCCAAGATGTTCTAGGTAAAACGTTAACTAATAGTAAGGAGCCCGTTCAAACACTTCGCTTAGGTCAAATAGTCCAAGGCAGAATTATGAAGCTTTACCCAAACAATAAAGCCCATATTCAACTTGGGGTGATGCAGTTAATTGCGCAGCTAGAGGCGCCATTAGAAATAGGAAATAACTATCACTTTCAGGTACAAGCATTAGGACAAGTAGCCCAGCTGAAAGTAATAGCAGAATCTCCTACTAATCCTAATAGGTCAGAGTTACCTATTATCCATTTACTACAACAGCTGGGAATAAATCCTACTAAAATAATGCAGGAATTTGTAAAGGTTCTCATGCAGGAAAAGATTCCATTTGAGAAAGGACAATTACAAAATTCTTATGTTCTATTAGAGTCTGCAAGTAATAAAGAACAGGCACAAGCTTTATTAAAAGAAATGATAGTAAGTCGTATGCCAATAAACGATTCTGTTTTTCAGGCCTTGTTTGCAAGTAAGTTTGGAAGTTTTACCAATCAACTTGAATCACTAGACTCGGTGTTACGACAGAATTTAGCTACGCAGCCAAATATAAATAATGGGTTAGTCTCCCAGATTAATCAATTAACCGGAAATACAAACCAAATACCGGTAAAACAAATTATTCCATTACTAAACAGTCCGGAATTAGTCTATGTTTTAAAAGCAAGCGGAATGATTGATCAAGATATTCCGTTTCGCATATGGAATAATCGGGTAATACAGAATGCAGACAACGGATTGATGAATTTAAATCAGCTGTTTACTACTAATACAGTAAAGGAATTACAAGCTAGCATATCCAAGCTGGAAGTAATACAACAGCATGCTTCTTCTCTATTAACTAAATGGGAGAATCTTCTTCAACAAAGTGTAACGAACAATGTTTCGATTTCTGAAGAAAATTTTACTAATTTGAAGCGAGAAGTGGAGTTAAGTACTCTTCCATTTACTTTAAAACATGGGGAATTACGTAATCACCCACAATCATTACGAGTCTTACTCCACCATTTAGCAACATTAAGTAACCAAGAAAATTATTCGAAAGTGGATTCATTTTTACATCATTTCATAAAGGAATCTTTTGTTCAACAGACGAAGACGATCTTGGAGGACATGGGAATACAGTATGAGAAAGCTATCTTGAAAGATGAAACTAATCCGAGCAATTCGTTAAAAGGAATGTTATTACAGCTTATCCAATCAAGTGATGGAACGATCCTAGAACAAGGAACCAAGCTATTACATGTTATAAATGGTATACAGCTACAATCATACAGTGAATCCGATAAAATGATTCAGGCTAATCTCTTATTACCAGGTGGTAGAATCGGCCTAGATAGTGATATTGCGTTAAACTTTGAAGGGAAGAAAACAGAAGCTGGTGAGATCAATCCTGATTATTGTCGAATTGTGTTCTTTTTGGAACTAGCAAACTTGGAACAAACGGTGATTGATATGAATATTCAAAAACGTTCAATCTCCATAACGGTATTAAACGATCAACCGATAGAAGGGATTACCCAGTCACTAAAACCGTTACTAAAGGAGGGATTAGAGAAGCTTGAGTACTATCTTTCCAATGTATCGGTTAAGCCGTTAACTAACCAAGAGAATGTGGCGAAGAATAGTAAACCAACGTACCAAACTAAACAACAAGCTTCCTACCAAGGAGTTGATTTTCGTATATGAATCAGATAAGAAAAAAGGCTGTAGCATTAAGCTATGAGCAAGATAAGAAGCACCCTCCACGAGTAAGTGCTACCGGAAAAGGATTAGTTGCGGATAATATTATTAAGATTGCTAATGAAAATCAAGTACCCATTATGGAGGATAAGACATTAGTTGAACTACTATCTGAGCTAGATATTAATGAAAAAGTTCCAGAGGAATTGTATCAGGCAGTAGCAGAAGTGTTTGCATTTATATACAGGGCTGACCAAAAGCTAGAGCAAAAAAATATTTAAAAATATTTTACGACAAAAGTTGGCTCTTTTCTTGTGCAATTTTCTGTTTTTTAATACAATAAAACTGCAGTGATTTTTGATGGGAGGACAAAGAATGAATATTCATGAGTATCAAGGGAAAGAAGTTTTACAGAGTTTTGGTGTAAAGGTTCCTAATGGATATGTTGCATATACGGTAGATGAGGCTGTAGAGGCAGCCGAAAAATTAGGTACATCCGTTACTGTAGTAAAAGCACAAATTCATGCTGGTGGACGAGGAAAAGCTGGTGGAGTGAAGGTTGCTAAGAATTTAGAGGAAGTACGTACATACGCTGAAGAAATTCTTGGTAAAACATTAGTAACTCACCAAACAGGTCCTGAAGGAAAAGAAGTTAAGCGTTTACTTATTGAAGAAGGATGTGATATTAAGAAAGAATATTACATCGGTGTTGTTCTTGACCGTGCTACCTCTCGTGTTGTAATGATGGGATCTGAAGAAGGTGGTACAGAGATTGAGGAAGTGGCAGCTGCTACTCCAGAAAAGATCTTTAAAGAAGTGATAGATCCTGTTGTTGGGCTAATGCCTTACCAAGCTCGTAGACTAGCATTTAATATGAATATTCCCGATGAATTGCTAGGGAAAGCAGTTAAATTTATGACTGGATTATACCAAGCATTTGTTGAGAAAGATTGCTCCATTGCAGAAATTAACCCACTAGTTACTACTGGTGATGGAGAGGTTTTAGCACTTGATGCTAAATTGAACTTTGATGATAACGCATTATACCGTCAAAAAGATGTGCTTGAATATCGCGATTTAGATGAAGAAGATGAAAAGGAAATTGAAGCATCCAAATATGACCTTAGTTATGTTGCGCTAGATGGTAACATTGGTTGTATGGTTAATGGTGCTGGTCTAGCTATGTCTACGATGGACATCATTAAGCATTACGGCGGAGAACCGGCTAACTTCTTAGATGTTGGGGGCGGTGCTACTGCAGAAAAGGTTACAGAAGCATTTAAGATTATTCTATCTGACAAAAATGTAAAAGGGATTTTCGTTAATATCTTCGGTGGAATCATGAAATGTGATGTAATTGCTGAAGGTGTAGTGGAAGCGACTAAACAAGTTGGATTAAATCTTCCATTAGTTGTTCGTCTTGAAGGAACGAATGTTGATTTAGGGAAGAAGATTTTAAATGAATCAGGATTGAACATTATTCCTGCAGACTCTATGGCTGATGGTGCAGAAAAAATAGTAACCTTAGTTAAAGAAGCTTAATGGATTTAAAATCTTGTATATTAATAGACTAGACTTTGGAAAGGGCGGACTATAATGAGTGTATATGTAAATAAAGATACGAAAGTAATTGTCCAGGGTATAACTGGTGGTACTGCAAGATTCCATACAAAACAAATGCTTGAATATGGTACAAAGATTGTTGGTGGAGTAACACCGAAAAAAGGTGGAACTGAAGTAGAAGGTGTACCTGTATTCAATACAGTACAAGAGGCGGTTGAAGTGACAGGTGCTACAGCTTCTGTTATTTATGTTCCTGCACCATTTGCAGCGGATGCTATTATGGAAGCGGTAGATGCTGAGCTAGACCTAGTTATTTGTATCACTGAACATATTCCAGTACTTGATATGGTTAAAGTGAAACGTTATATGGAAGGCAAGAAAACACGTTTAATTGGACCAAACTGCCCAGGGGTAATTACTGCAGATGAATCGAAAATTGGTATTATGCCTGGTTATATTCATACGAAAGGTCATATTGGTGTCGTTTCCCGTTCTGGAACATTAACGTATGAAGCTGTTCATCAATTATCACAAGCAGGTTATGGTCAAACAACTGCTGTAGGTATTGGTGGAGATCCGGTTAATGGTACAAACTTTATTGACGTATTAAAAGAATTCAATGAAGACCCTGAAACTTATGCAGTCGTCATGATTGGTGAAATCGGTGGTACTGCTGAAGAAGAAGCTGCTGAATGGGTAAAAGCGAACATGACGAAGCCAGTAGTTGGTTTCATCGGTGGAGCAACAGCACCTCCAGGAAAACGTATGGGTCATGCTGGTGCGATTATTTCTGGTGGTAAAGGTACAGCAGATGAAAAAATCAGAGTGATGAATGAATGTGGAATCGAAGTTGCAGAAACGCCTTCAGTAATTGGAGAAACAATGATTCGCGTTCTTCAAGAAAAAGGATTAGCAGAAAAGTGTAAAACACACTAATCTGTATAGCTAAAGGGGCAGGGACCTAATAAGGGATAATCAGAAATAGCCTATTGTATATCAACAAGAGGGATCTTCTGTGATTATCTACTTTGTCTCGGCCTCTTCCTTTATACAGATAGCATATAGAAGGGAAGTGACAATTTGTTACAAAATACAAGGCAAAGATTAATTCATCTCCACCGATGTCGTTATATGTCGAGAAGGAATTTACGACGTTTACTACGAATGGATCCCTCCTTAGCTTATATCTTCCTTATATCCTCAACCGAAATAAGCCATTATCTATCCATTAGAAAAAATCAAGCCGAGATACTATATCAGGATATACACAACACACAATTGATTCATGATACTTTACAGGATATAAAAGCCTATCATATCATTACGTTAATTGACGAAACCTATCCTCCCATGTTAAAAACAATTAAAGATGCACCAATCGTACTTTATTGCTATGGGGACGATACATTACTCTATAAAACTCCATCCATAAGTGTAATAGGTACTAGAAATCCTTCTTTAGATGCTATGAACAAAACAAAGTATATTATTAGTCCATTAATAAAGGATAACTGGGTCATTGTCAGTGGGATGGCTAAAGGAATTGATAGTTATGCACATCGACTGGCATTACATGAAGGGGGAAAAACGATTGCAGTATTAGGTAGTGGATTTGAGTATATCTACCCTAATGAAAATACATTCCTTTTTCAGCAGCTAGTAAAAGATGGCTTAGCCCTCTCAGAATATCCACCAAAAGTACCACCAAGAAAATTCCACTTTCCTGAAAGGAACCGAATTATTAGTGGACTAAGCTTCGCTACAGTTGTGATAGAGGCGACAGAAAGAAGTGGAACCATGATAACGGTAGATCAGGCATTAGATCAGGGAAGGGAAGTATTTGCTGTACCAGGATCACCCCATATCCCTCAATCAATTGGATGTCTGAAACTAATTCAGGAAGGGGCAACAATGGCAGTTACTTATGAAGACATTATGAGTGATTGGAGAAATAAGTCTTTCTTACGCACTAATTCAGAATGAAATTCATTCTATGTTTGACAATTATGTCGTATATATTTATTATTAGTGAGGATTTGATAATCAATTATATACTGGTAAATATACTTATTTTAATTAGGTTTAATTTGAAAATGTTGACATTTACTACATCAATTCTTACATTTAGATGTATAGCACTTTTAGGACACGAATGATTTAGGAGTAATGGTACTAGGTTTTTCGTTACCTCAGGCTAAGGAGGAAGAGAATGGCAGACTATCTCGTAATTGTAGAATCACCTGCGAAAGCGAAAACAATTGAACGATACTTAGGTAAAAAATACAAAGTAAGAGCTTCTATGGGACATGTTATTGACTTACCGAAAAGTCAGATGGGTGTCAATGTAGAAGAAGGTTATAAATTAAAATATATTACTATACGTGGTAAAGGTGATGTATTAAAAGATTTAAAAAAATCAGCTAAAAAGGCAAAAAAAATATATCTCGCAGCCGACCCGGATCGCGAAGGAGAAGCAATTGCCTGGCATCTTGCACATGCCTTGAATGTCGATGAAAATTCGAAATGTCGTGTAGTATTTAATGAAATAACAAAAGATGCCATTAAGGAATCCTTTAAAAATCCCCGCTCTATTGATATGGACTTAGTAGATGCACAGCAAGCTAGAAGAGTGCTGGATCGATTGGTCGGTTATAACATTAGCCCGTTACTATGGAAAAAAGTTAAAAAGGGATTAAGTGCTGGTCGTGTACAATCCGTAGCATTGAAGATGATTATTGACCGTGAAAATGAAATTAATGACTTTAAACCAGAAGAATATTGGTCAATTGAAGCTAGCTTCTTAAAGGATCAGGACTCATTTGAAGGAGCTTTTTACGGAATCGATGGGAAAAAATTAGAGCTTAAATCAGAGGCAGAAGTAAAAGAAGTTCTAAATAAACTAGTAGATAAACAGTTTACGATTAATACAGTGACGAAAAAGGAAAGAAGGCGAAATCCTGCCTTACCTTTTACAACTTCATCATTACAACAGGAAGCAGCAAGAAAGTTAAACTTCCGAGCTAAAAAGACGATGATGATAGCACAGCAATTGTATGAAGGTATTGATCTTGGAAAGGCTGCAGGTGGTATAACTGGTCTCATTACGTATATGCGTACCGATTCAACCCGTATTTCTGAAACAGCAAAAGGTGAAGCAAAGGAATACGTTGAGAATAAATATGGGAGTGAATATCTAGGTACTGAAAGAAAAGAAAAGAAAAGTGAAAATGCCCAGGATGCCCATGAAGCAATACGTCCCACATCAGTGATGAGAGAGCCAAACTCATTAAAGACAGTTTTATCTAGGGATCAATTACGCCTGTACAAGCTAATTTGGGAACGCTTTTTAGCAAGTCAAATGGCACCAGCTATCTTAGACACCATGTCAGTACAGTTAGTTAATAATAATGTAGAATTTCGTGCAAATGGTTCAAAGGTAAAATTTAAAGGTTTCATGAAGGTATATGTGGAAGGTACAGATGATAATAAAAAAGACGAGGATAAATTTTTACCGAATCTGGAAGAAGGAATGATTGTAGAGGCAAGTGAAATCAAACCGAACCAACATTTCACGCAACCACCACCACGCTTTACTGAAGCTAGATTAGTCAAAACGATGGAAGAGCTAGGTATTGGTAGACCTTCCACTTATGCTCCTACTCTTGATACGATTCAAAGACGAGGATATGTGACATTAGATAACAAACGATTCGTACCAACGGAACTGGGGATTATCGTTGTGGATTTATTAAAGGAATTTTTCCCGGAAATTATTGATGTGGAATTTACAGCCAAAATGGAACATGACCTTGACTCCATAGAAGAAGGAGAAGTGGAGTGGGTAAATATTATCGATGATTTCTATCATGGGTTTCAGAAGCGCTTAACAAAAGCGGAAGAGGAAATGGAAAAAATAGAAATTAAAGATGAGCCTGCTGGTATTGAATGTGAAAACTGTGGTCATGAGATGGTTTATAAAATGGGACGATACGGCAAATTCTTAGCTTGTTCGAACTTCCCAGAATGTCGAAATACAAAACCGATACTAAAAGAGATTGGCGTAACATGTCCTACTTGTAAGAAAGGTAATGTGGTAGAACGTAAATCTAAGAAACGACGTGTATTCTATGGTTGTGATCGCTTTCCGGAATGTGATTTTGTTTCTTGGGATAAGCCGATAGCAAGACCATGCCCTAAATGTGATTCACTCTTGGTAGAGAAAAGGTTGAAAAAGGAAACCCAAATTGTTTGTACAAATTGTGATTATCAAGAAAATACGCAAGGATAAAAGAGTCGCTCCTATGAGCGCCTTTTATTTTGCTTTCGTTCTGTAGTTGGCGTAAAATGTCTAATTGTGAAGAGTAAAAAAGTTCTAATTTGTATTAAATGTTTCGGTATTTTTGAAAAGGGTAAATAATAATGTGAATTTTGATTATAAATTTTTGAACAATTGGTAAAAATAGGGATAGGGTGTTTTTACATTTTTGAAGGTATCGGAAAATGTCGAAAAATTAGTTGTTACGGATTGACTATTTATAGTGAAGTCGCTATAATTATCCAGTGGTAAGCCGAACTACTTGACAGTACTAACATAAATACTTCGTTTAGTATTGCGGTTATTTCAGAATTTTGTTACAATTTTGTTAAGTTGATTGCAAAGTTAATCACATAGTGGTATATTTTTATGTGGCTGTTAAGCAAGTTTGGGGTGAGTATTTGGATTATCTTACACAACACAAACAGGCATTTACAGAGTACCTTCAAATTGAAAAAAATGCTTCGCCATACACTGTAGAATATTACAATCATGACTTAGAAGAATTTTTCGCTTTTGTAGAACGAGAAGGCTTTGAGTCCCTTCGAGAAATCGATCAGCGTGCTGTTCGTGTTTTTCTTACTGCTCTTTATGATCGACAGCTTTCAAGAAGATCTGTATCAAGAAAGATATCAAGTATACGAACTTTTTTTAAGTTTTTAGAGAGAGAGAATGTAATTGATTCAAACGCCTTTATGCTAATAAGTTTGCCGAAAGCTGCAAAGCCTATTCCGGGATTTCTCTATGAAGAGGAAATGGAAAAACTATTTGAAATAAATGATGCTAATGATCCATTAGGACAACGAAATCAAGCATTATTAGAAGCACTATACGGAACTGGGATTCGGGTGAGTGAATGTCAGAGTCTTAGATTGAAGGATATAGATTTTTCTGTTGGAACATTGCTTGTAAGAGGAAAAGGAAAGAAAGAACGATATGTTCCTTTTGGAAGCTATGCAGAAAAAGCACTTCAATTGTACATACATGACGGTAGAAAAAAGTTACTCGAAAAATCTGGTTCAAATTCCGAAGTGGTTTTTCTGAACTCAAGAGGTAATCCGATAACAACTAGAGGAATTCGATTAGTGTTGAAAAATATGATGGAAAAAGCAGCACTTACTATAAATGTACATCCACATAAATTAAGACATACCTTTGCAACACATATGTTAAATGAGGGTGCTGATTTACGAACAGTACAGGAACTCTTGGGACATGAAAGTTTATCATCTACGCAAATTTATACACATGTTACGAAGGATCATTTGCGTAATATTTACTTAAATAGTCACCCAAGGGCAAAAAAGTAAGGATGACGGAAGAGGTGATCTTTGTTGGCACAAGAAATTCATGCAACCACCATATTTGCAGTGAGACATAACGGTCATTGTGCAATGAGTGGTGATGGTCAGGTAACACTGGGGAATTCCGTTGTAATGAAACATAAAGCTAAGAAGGTTCGTAGATTGTTTAATGGTCAAGTACTAGCGGGATTTGCAGGTTCTGTCGCAGATGCGTTTACCCTTTTTGAAAAATTTGAAGGGAAATTACAGGCTTTTAATGGAAATCTGACTCGAGCTGCTGTGGAATTAGCACAAGAATGGCGCAGTGATAGAGTTTTACGTAAGTTAGAAGCTATGTTGATTGTCATGAATAAAGATAGTATGTTGTTAATCTCAGGGACTGGTGAGGTAATTGAACCAGACGATGGTATTCTAGCAATTGGTTCAGGTGGTAATTATGCACTGAGTGCTGGTAGGGCACTTGTAAACTACGCAGAGCATCTTACAGCAGCAGATATTGCACTAGCTGCAATGAAAATCGCGGGTGAGATTTGTGTGTTTACAAACGATCAAATTACGCTGGAAGTACTTGATTAAAGAGGAGGCCATGCATAATGGAGATGAACTATACTCCAAGACAGATCGTAAATCAACTAGATAATTATATTATTGGACAACAAAGTGCCAAGAAATCTGTTGCAGTTGCCCTAAGGAATCGATATCGAAGAACCTTATTAGATGAAAAACTCAAAGAAGAAATAGTCCCCAAAAACATCTTAATGATTGGCCCTACTGGGGTTGGTAAGACAGAAATTGCTAGACGTCTTGCGAAATTAGTTAGTGCCCCATTTGTGAAAGTTGAAGCAACTAAGTTTACTGAAGTTGGATATGTAGGAAGAGATGTTGAATCCATGGTCCGAGATTTAGTCGAAATGTCTTTACGAATGGTAAAGGAAGAAAAGATGAACGGAGTCATGGATAAGGCAAAAGAAGAGGCAAATAAAAAACTTGTAAAATTATTAGTGCCTCAAGTTAAGAAACAATCCACTATCTCCAATCCATTTGAAATGCTTTTTTCTAATCAAGGTAATCAAGAGGATTCAGATGAGAGTGAAAAGGATGAGGAGATTAAGAATAAACGGAGTAGAGTGGCACATCAACTTGCCATGGGGGAATTAGAAGACCATATTGTTACCATTGAAATGGAAGAAATTCCACCTTCCATGTTTGATCTATTACAAGGTTCAGGAATGGAACAAATGGGTATGAACATGCAAGATGCTCTTGGGCAATTTATGCCAAAGAAGAAGAAAAAACGTAAGCTTCCTGTTTCCGAAGCAAGAAAAGTTCTCATCCAACAGGAAGCTCAAAAGCTTGTTGATATGGAGGAAGTATCACAAGAAGCGATACAAAAGGCTGAACAGTCTGGCATTATTTTTATTGATGAGATTGATAAAGTTGCCGGAAAACAAGATAACTCTCCGAATGTATCACGAGAGGGAGTACAGCGAGACATCCTTCCGATTGTCGAAGGTTCTACTGTCGTAACGAAGCATGGTCCGGTTAAAACAGATCATATGCTATTTATAGCTGCAGGAGCTTTTCATATGGCTAAACCATCCGATTTGATTCCGGAACTGCAAGGGAGATTTCCAATTCGGGTAGAATTAGAGAAGCTTTCCGTTGAAGATTTTGTTCGTATTCTAAATGAACCTTCGAATGCTTTACTAAAACAGTATCAAGCTCTATTAAAAACAGAAGGTATAAATGTAGTATTTACAGACAAAGCTGTAAATAGAATTGCAGAAATTGCCTATCAAGTAAATCAAGATACAGATAACATTGGTGCTAGAAGACTTCATACTATACTAGAGAAGTTATTAGAGGATTTATCCTTTGAAGCACCTGATGTTTCGATGGACACGGTTGAAATAACACCAGAGTACGTCGATCAAAAACTTAGCACAATTGTTAAAAATAAAGACTTAAGTCAATTTATACTATAATAAATAAAATGGAGGAATAACTATCATGGAACTATTAGACCGCGCAAGAAAAATTAACTCAATGTTGCAAAAAGCAACAGGTAAATCAGTAAACTTTAACGACATGGCTGTATCACTAACAGAGGTAATTAAGGGGAATGTGTTCATCCTTAGTAGAAGAGGGAAATTATTAGGATATGCCATCAATCAAGAAATTGAAAATGAGCGAATGAAACAAATGCTTGAGGAAAGACAATTCCCAGAGGAATATACAGAAGGATTATTCCATATCCATGAAACAACTGCTAACCTAGATATTAATAGTCAGTACACAGTATTTCCAGTTGAGAACAGAGATCTATTCAAGGATGGCTTAACGACAATTGTACCAATTATTGGTGGTGGAGAACGTCTTGGAACATTAATCATCGGTAGATTAAAAGAATCATTTAACAATGATGATCTATTGTTAGCTGAATATGGTGCAACTGTTGTTGGAATGGAAATTCTTCATGAGAAGACAGAAGAGATTGAAATGGAAGCTAGAAGTAAAGCAGTGGTACAAATGGCAATCAGCTCTCTTTCTTATAGTGAACTAGAAGCTATTGATCATATCTTCGAAGAGCTTAACGGTAATGAAGGACTTTTAGTAGCAAGTAAAATTGCTGATCGCGTAGGAATTACAAGATCTGTTATTGTTAATGCATTAAGAAAGCTTGAAAGTGCTGGTGTAATTGAATCACGCTCACTAGGTATGAAAGGTACTTATATAAAAGTACTAAACGATAAATTCCTAGTTGAATTAGAAAAATTACGTTCTAGATAAATAGCTAAAAAGAGCTCCTGGGTGGTACCCCCAAAAGTTAGTTTTCTACTCTAACTTTTGGGATGGACCCCTAAGGTAGCTCTTTTTTATTTACAACTTATTTGCCTCTTAAGCAGTTGACAATTAGGAAAGATATCCTCTAAACTGGCTCGTTATAATTTATCTTCTAATAATCCTTCAAGGAAAATAAGGCTAAACACCACATATTTACCAATAAATTCACATTTGTATAGATACTAAGTACTAAGTCTTTAGTATAATTAGTGTAAGATTTTTACATTTTTCAACAATCGAATTGTACTATTTAGGAAAGCGGTACCATAAATATTATCGTATTTTATAGTTAAATATACCTAGTATTACACTCCTGTTTTGCTTGTTAGACCAGAAAACTGTCGAATTTTGATAGACTTTGTATCGCATATAAATTACAATGTTCGTAGAGAAACGATTATTTGTGTCGGTCTTTAAAAAATAGTAATCATAAGGAGGTTGCAATGATGGATTTGTTTAGTGGAACGATTAATACGTTACAACAATCACTTAACTACGCTTCGATTAAAAACCAGACAATAGCTTCCAATATTGCGAATGTGGATACTCCGAACTATAAGTCCAAGGAAGTGGTCTTTAAAGATGTACTTCAAGGTGAACTTTCCAATACGTTAACAGCTAAGCGAACAAACCCCAGACATTTACCGTTTGAACACGAGCAAAATTTATCTTATAAAATTGTTCAACGAAATAACACGTTGTATAACCATAACGGAAATAACGTGGATATTGATAAAGAGATGGCTGAACTAGCAGAAAATCAAATTTATTACCAAAGTCTAGTAGACAGAATTAACGGCAAGTTTAATAGTTTACAAACTGTAATAAAAGGAGGTAGGTAATCCATGTCTATCTTTAACGCAATGAATGCTAGCGCAAGTGCACTAACAGCACAACGCTTAAGAATGGATGTCATATCATCCAACATCGCAAATGCAAATACAACAAGAGCAACAGTAAATGAAAATGGTGCGGTAGAACCATACCGTAGGAAGATGGTAGAGGTAGAGCCTTCTGACCGTAATTTTCGCACTTTTTTAAATAAGGCAACGAATAATACCTCCAATAATCCTGCGAGTGGTGTGAAAGTGACTAGTATTGTAGAGGATGAAGAGCCATTTAAATTAGTTTACAATCCAACACATCCAGATGCTAATGAAGCTGGTTATGTACAAATGCCGAATGTCGATCCACTCAAAGAAATGGTTGATTTAATGAGTGCGACAAGATCCTATGAGGCCAATATAACCGCACTGAATGCTAGTAAAAGTATGTTGATGAAGGCTTTAGAAATTGGCAAATAAGGAGAATAGTGATGAGTTTATCGATTAATGGATTACATAATTCAACAATAAATTCAACGAATGGTAAGCAATTAATTACACCTGGAGAAGCACAAGCGAATTTCGCTAACTTGTTAAAGAATGCGATTTATAATGTCAATGAATTACAAGTAGAATCTGACAAAAAGACAGAGGCACTTGCTATGGGTCAAATCAATGACTTACATGACGTTATGATTACTGCTCAAAAAGCGAGTGTAACACTGCAAGCTACAGTTGAAATTCAACGTAAGGCAATTGATGCATATACCGAGATAATGAGAATGCAAGTATAAAAGGTATTCTATTAAAGTATATATCGGATTGACTTAATGGTCTTTTAACAAAAAATATAAAATTAATAACTAGACTTGTTATAAAGGTTTTGGTTGTTAATTTGTTTTCGAATTTGGCGGGGGAGTACATGAACAACGAAAAAATAATGAAATTAAAAGAAACGGCAAAAACTTTTTGGTCAAGCCGGTCAAAAGGTCAAAAAAGCTTAATAATTGGTTCTTCGCTTGCTGTGATTGCTTTAATAGCAGTTATTTCATTATTTGCGACGAAATCAGATTACATGCCATTGTATAAGAATTTATCGTTACAAGAGGTTGGGCAAATTAAAACGGAATTAGATGCTAGAGGAGTTCCGTATGAATTAGGCGATGGCGGTACTACTATTTCTGTTCCAAAAGAGCAAGCGGATAGTCTGTTAGTAGACTTAGCGGGTCAAGGGATTCCTAATAGTGGCAATATTGATTACTCCTTCTTTAG
Organism: Ornithinibacillus liuyingii; assembly: GCF_055550225.1. Classification (NCBI taxonomy): domain Bacteria; kingdom Bacillati; phylum Bacillota; class Bacilli; order Caryophanales; family Bacillaceae; genus Ornithinibacillus; species Ornithinibacillus liuyingii. Next base: position 388,066 of record NZ_JBPWOS010000001.1, read on the forward strand.
TGAAAATACTTCATGGGGGATAACAGATAACGAATTTAATGTGATGCACCTAGATGCGATGCAAACGGAGCTAGCGAATTTGATTACAAGAATTCAGGGGATTAATAATGCTACTGTAATGATTACCATGCCTAAGGAACCTATATTTGTTAGTGAGCAGACACAACCAACAGAAGCTGCCATCATAATAGAAACTGAACCGGGGTATCAGTTTGAAGGTAATCAGATCAAAGCATTATACCAACTAGTGTCTAAAGCAGTACCGAATCTACAACCTGAAAATATCAGCATTATGAATCAATATTCCGAGTTTTATGACATGAATAACGAAAATAGTAATGGATTCCAAGATGCATATACATATCAACAAACAGTAAAGCGTGATATCGAAAGAGATATTCAAAGAAGATTACAACAAATGCTTGGTACGATGGTTGGAATGGACAATGTCATCGTTTCTGTAACTGCTGATATTGATTTCACTCAGGAAAACAGAGTGGAAGAGATTGTTGAACCAACAGATCCTGAGAATATGGAAGGTTTACCAGTTAGTATCGAAACGATTCGTGAAACGTATTCTGGCGCTGGAGCAAATCAAGTTGGAGGAGTTGCAGGTGCTGGCGATGGAGACATCCCTGGATATGCAGGTGCTGATGCAGGTGATGATGGAGAATATGAATATATTAAGGAAACAGTTAATAATGAATTCAACCGGATTCAAAAAGAAATTATCGAAAGTCCCTATAAGGTCCGCGACTTAGGAATACAAGTTGCTGTGGACAGATTAGATTATGAAGGAAATAGATTAAACGCAGCACAAGAAGACGAAGTTAGAAATAGTATCAATGATATTTTAAATTCGATTATCGCAACATCGATTGATCCAGGATTTCAAACGGAGGATCTAGCTGATAATCCGAATGACCCTAGAACGTCAATCGTGTTTCAAGAATTTAGTGGTATGACTACTCCAACAACTGATCCTGGATTTAAGATTCCAGTCTGGATGTATGTAGTAGGTGGAGTATTACTTTTAATTATTATAATCTTAATAATTCTATTATTTAAGCGAAAGTCTAACGCAATAGCCGAGGAGAATCGTGAGGCAGCAATTGCGGTGGAGACTGTTGATACTGTTCCAGATATTGAAGTGGAAGAAGCAACAGAAACAATTCAACGTAGAAAACAATTAGAAAAAATGGCCAAAGACAAACCAGAAGAGTTTGCGAAGCTATTACGTGGATGGATAGGAGAAGATTAGGAGGTATGAAAGATGGCTAGACAACAATCGCCACTAACTGGAAAACAAAAAGCAGCAATTCTCTTAATCTCTCTCGGACCAGATGTATCCGCTCAAGTGTATAAATATTTAACAGAGGAAGAGATTGAGAGACTAAGTCTTGAAATATCATCTGTGAAAAAAGTTGATACGAACATGAAAGAGGAAGTAATAGAACAATTTCACCAAATAGTACTGGCACAGGATTATATCTCGCAAGGCGGTATCGGATATGCCAAAACAGTGTTAGAAAAAGCCTTTGGTGAGCAAGAGGCGAGCAATATAATCAACCGATTAACCTCTTCATTACAAGTGAGGCCATTTGATTTTGCAAGAAAAGCGGATCCACAACAGGTATTAAATTTTATTCAAAATGAACATCCACAAACAATTGCATTAGTGTTATCTTATTTAGATCCGGAGCAAGCAGGACAAATACTATCTGCATTGCCACAGGAAATGCAAGCAGATATTGCAAGACGTATAGCGACAATGGATTCTACTTCTCCAGATATTATCAGTCAAGTCGAAGAAGTGTTAGAACGAAATATTTCTTCTTCTTTTACAGAGGATTATACACAAACTGGTGGTATCCAGTCTGTGGTGGAAGTATTAAATGGAGTAGATAGAAGCACAGAAAGAACCATTTTGGATGCGTTAGAAATTCAAGACCCTGAACTTGCTGATGAGATTAAGAAGCGTATGTTTGTATTCGAAGATATTGTTATCCTTGATAATCGTGCAATTCAGCGAGTTATCAGAGAAGTGGAAAACGAAGATTTACGCCTTGCACTGAAGGTTTCTAGTGATGAAGTAAAAGATATTGTCTTTAAAAATATGTCACAACGTATGGCAGAGACATTTAAAGAAGAAATGGAATTTATGGGTCCTGTTCGATTACGTGATGTAGAAGAGGCACAAACACGCATAGTAGCCATTATTAGAAGGCTAGAGGATATCGGTGAGATTGTTATAGCCCGTGGTGGAGGAGACGATATCATTGTCTAATACTCAACCAAGTTCCAAAAAAACGATTCAAATTATTCCAATTCAAAATAAGGTATCAGAACAAATAGTAATCAGTTCTGAAGAACAATTGCAATCCGAATTAGATCAGTTAAAAGCGGCCCAAGACCGATTAGAATTAATAAAAATACAACAAGAAGATTTAATTGCAAATACAGAGCAAGAAATTCAGTCGGCAAAAGAAGCTTGGCAACAGGAAAAACTGGAATTAATAGAGCAAGCAAGACAAGAAGGATTTCAGGCTGGCTTTGAACAAGGTAAGGTGGAGAGCCTTGAGCAATATCACCACCTTATTGAACAAGCCAATGGCATTATCGAAGCTTCCAAACTGGATTATCAGTCAACCGTTGAAAAAAGTGAAGAAACGATTCTAACACTTGCCGTACATGTCGCCAAAAAGATAATCAAGCAAGAAATAGACAAGGAACCGGATTTGTTTTTACCGATTGTAAAGGATGCTATTTCCACGATCAAAGATCAGCGTGAAGTAACCATCTATTTACATCCGGAGAATTATGAGTATATCCTATCTCAAAAAAATGAGTTGGAGAAAATATTAGAGTCAAAAGCGACCCTTTCTATTTACATAAACGAAGCATTAGAAGTTGGGAGCTGTGTGATAGAACATCCATTTGGGAAAATTGATGCAAGTATTCATACGCAATTAAGTAAAATTTACGAAGTTTTACACGAAGTACTATTGGAGCAAAAAGCATGAATATAGAAAATTACCTTAATAGGATTGAAGAAGCTGATGTATATAAGCGTTTCGGGAAGATTCACCGAGTAGTAGGAATTATGATAGAATCTGTGGGACCTGCAGCGAATATAGGAGAAGTATGTTATATTCATCCGGGTTTAAACAAAGGTAAAAAGCCAGTACTTGCAGAGGTTGTGGGATTTAATAATGAGAATATTATACTTATGCCTTACAACGAAGTTTCAGAGATTGGACCAGGGTGTTTAGTAGAGTCTACAGGAAAACCGCTTACTGTAAAAATAGGCAGAAGTTTAATAGGGAATGTCATTGATTCATTAGGGAAACCTTTAGATGGTTCAGAGCTGCCAAATGGTTTATCCAATTATTTAACGGAACAGGCACCACCAAACCCAATGTCTCGACCAACAATTAATGAACCAATTCAAGTTGGTGTAAAGGCCATTGATTCTATGCTAACTGTTGGTAGAGGTCAGCGAATAGGATTATTTGCTGGTAGTGGTGTTGGGAAAAGTACACTACTCGGTATGATTGCTAGAAATAGTAAAGCAGATATAAATGTAATTGCACTTATTGGGGAACGTGGGCGAGAGGTAAGAGAATTTATTGAAAAAGACCTTGGTCAAGAAGGGTTACATAAATCGATTGTAGTTGTTGCGACATCCGATCAGCCAGCTTTAATGCGTATTAAAGGAGCATATACTGCAACGGCGATAGCAGAGTATTTCCGCGAATTAGGTTATAACGTAAACCTCATGATGGACTCTGTAACCCGTGTAGCAATGGCTCAAAGAGAGGTTGGATTGGCAACAGGAGAACCGCCAACAACCAAAGGGTATACGCCATCGGTTTTCTCTATTTTACCAAAGCTATTAGAACGAGCTGGTACCGACAAAAATGGAGCAATAACTGCTTTTTATACCGTGCTAGTAGATGGTGATGATATGAATGAACCAATTGCTGATACAGTTCGTGGTATCTTAGATGGACACTTTGTAATGGATCGTAAGCTAGCAGAACAAGGGCAGTATCCCGCGATTAACATATTAAAATCCATTAGTAGGGTTATGAATCAAATTGTTTCCTCTGAACATCAAGAATTAGCACAAAGGGCGCGGGCGCTAGTTGCTAAGTATGAAGACAATAGAGATTTGATTCAGATTGGTGCCTATAAACGTGGTACGGATCATGAAATCGATCAAGCTATTCTATATTATCCAAAGATCATGACATTCTTAAAACAAGGTGTGTATGAAAAATTGTCGTTAGAAGAAACAATTGAAAACTTGAGAATGGTGCTTAATGGAGGTAATTGATCATGGCAGGGACCCAAGTCTTATCCAAAATATTGGATATACGAGAAAAGGAAAAGAAAGATGCCCAGCTTGCTTATCATAAGTCTGTTGATGCTTTCGAAGAGATAGGAACGAAACTATTAAAGCTACTACAAAAAAAAGAGGCAGCTGAAGCGGTTTATGAAGAATCATTAAGCTCTAATATGCATATTGATTTCATTCAGGATCAATTGGCTTACATTACTAGATTAGAAAAAAATATTCAAGCATTACAAGTTCAATTACAACGAGCAAGGCATAACATGGAGTCTAAGCAGGCGCTTCTATCTGAGGCACATATAGAAACGAAAAAATTTGAAAAGATTATTGAATTTCGTAATAACGAATCATTAACACAATTAAAACAAGCGGAAGAATCGTTTATGAATGAAATATCTATTCAACAATATCTTAGTCACAAAAATAGGTGATAGAAATGGCAGAGCAAAAAGTAGTTAAAGAAAAAGAAAAAATGAATCCTATCTTATGGTTCTTATTTGCCATCGTTATACCTGTTATTATCGCTATTACGCTAACAGCAATTGTATTATCGCTAGTTGGGGTAAATGTAATAGACTGGGCGAAAAATACAGGTAGTAATATCCCTGTAGTATCGTCCTTGATTCCAACAGATGATGAAGCTGCAGAGAAGAAGGAAGAAGAAAACTATCAGGCAACGATTGCTGCTAAAGATGAAAAAATTGAGCAATTGAACCAGGAAAAAACAGCTTTAGAAAGCTCAATAGAGCAATTAGAGCTTACCATTACTAAATTGCAGAGGGATTTGGAAGCTGCTAAACAGACAACAGAAGAGGATTCTAGTAAATCTATTAAGCAAATGTCGAGCTCTTTCAAAGAAATGAGTAGTGAACAAGCGGCAATCATACTAGAACAACTGGATCAGGAATCGGCTTTTACCATATTAAGTGAGATGTCTAATAAAGATCGTGGAGCTATTTTGGGAAATATGACGCCAGAGTCAGCAGCAGCTATTACGAAACTTTTTATTAATCAATAAGCGCACTTTTTTTGAAAGGAGGTGAAAGAAGTGAATGCGATTAACATGGTATCACAGACACTACGTAATGTATTGGAGACCTCAACTCCTAATGACAAACAGGCGAATACCTCTTCACTGTTTGCTAAGTTATTGCAACAAGGAAATATGATGAAGAATGGTTCATCTCTAGAGACAAAATCTTCCGGTAAAGAAATAATAACGTTAGAAGCATTACTAGAACAAATGAATATAGAAGATAATGAGTTAAGTGAAATAACAACAACTCAAGATCTTACTATATCAACGGGGACTGTGATGGAACCACTTGATTTGGAACAGCTACGTCTTCGACTTATTGGTCATCATCCTAATATTCTAATTCCAATGGAAGTGGAATCAGTTAATAGGGATCAACAAGTAAGCGATGAGATAGCGCGATTGGATGAGAGAGTGCTTGCTGTCGTACAACAAAAGTTAGTCGAAGTATTTACTAAATTTGAAAGCTTAGTTTCAGATGTTTCTACTGAGGAGGAGTTTAAAAGGATAGCTCCAAAATTATTAGATTTGCTAAAGCAATGGACTTCACTAGAAAAAGACTTAAGCAATCATGAAAAACAAGCGAAATCGTTAGAATTGACTGGCACAAAAGAAAACCAATTATGGAAAGAACTAGTTGTGGCATATCAAAACCGAGCTACGCTTTCCAATAAACTCCAATATCAAAACGATGCACAAGTCACGACAAAAGATGTTGTAAGATGGCTAGAAAATGCACTACATAATCAACAGGGAACAGAAAACGTGATGCCAAGTCAGAACACTAGCTTCTCGAGTCATACGTATGTACCTAAGCTAGAACAATATGTCATTTTCGTTAATCAAAACATGAGTGGACAAGTAGTAGAACAACAATTAATGGAGCAATTCCATCAGGTTTTAAAAACAAGTAAATTCTTATCCATGCCAAATGGAATGAATCAGCTTTCCATTTCCCTAAGACCTGAAAATCTTGGAGAAATGATGGTTCGTTTAACTGAAATTAATGGTGAAATGACAGTTAAGATTGTAGTAAGTACTCAAGCTGCTAAAGATATGCTGGAGTCCAACATTAGTCAGTTGAAGCATATGTTTTCCCCTCAACAAGTCGTGATTGAACGACAGGATGTAGGTGCTGGTCAAGGACAGGCACAAACAAAGCAGGGGGATGAACAATCCTTGCAAGGTCAAAATCAAGACCAATCAGATGATATGGATCACCAACAAGAAAGTAATCATAGTGGAGATGACTTTGAAGCAAGGTTAGATGAATTGATTCGAAATATGGAAGTGTAGGTGAATAGCATGCCAACAATAGATCCTTCTCTATATTTAAAAAATCAAACGACGACAAGAGAGGCTCCTGATAATAATCTTGGAAAAGATGATTTTTTAAAAATACTAATGGCACAATTACAAAATCAAGACCCAACAAATCCAATGGATGACCGGGAGTTTATTACACAACTTGCTCAATTTTCAGCTTTAGAACAAACAATGAATATGGCAACTGCTATTAATCAATTAGTTCAGAGTCAACAATTTAACCCTATTGTTCAGCATAGTCATTTAATCGGGAAAACAGTCTCTTACCGGAATTATGACCAAGAGGCAGACAAATGGCTACCACTTCAATCTAGTGAAGTTGTTGCAGTCGGTTTAGAAGAAGGTTATGCAGTTCTTCAATTAGCTAACGGGGACAAGGTGTTTGCAGATTTTATTTTAGGAATAAAAGAAACCGAACAGAACACCGATGAAGACTCAACTAATGAGCAAGTAGATAATGAAAAGGATAAGGTCGGGTCTGAATAAAGGAAGTGAAGATTATGGATCACCGAATTCATCAAATTCCTAGTCAACAGGCGTTACAATTTCCGATAACAGCTAAGAGTAAAACGAGTGATCAAGGGCTATCTTTCAAGTCGATTCTTAAAGAACAACAAGAGCTAAAAGTCAGCAAGCATGCTAGTGATAGATTGCAAGAAAGAAATATTCATTTAAATGATACACAATGGAAGATCATTAATGAAAAAGTTACCGAAGCAAGGGCAAAGGGTGTTACAGATTCACTCGTTGTGATGAATAATACTGCCCTATTAGTTAGTGCGAAAAACAACACAGTAGTGACAGCAATGAGTTTGGATGAAGCTTCTAATCGAATATTTACTAATATTAATGGAACCATTCTTATAAATGACTAGGCTGGACCCTTATGGGAAGCCAAAAGCTGTTGACTGATTGATACAGCTTAAATTTAACCGAAAAAGGGGAGTATGAAAATGCTACGTTCAATGTATGCTGGTATTTCTGGAATGAAAAATTTTCAAACAAAATTAGATGTTATTGGGAATAACATTGCCAATGTTAACACATCAGGCTTTAAGAAAGGTCGTGTTACCTTTCAGGATATGATGAGTCAGATGACATCTGGTGCACAAGGTCCAACTGCTACTCGAGGTGGGATTAACCCAGCACAAGTTGGTTTGGGGGCGCAATTAGGTTCTATCGATAATATTCATACCCAAGGTTTCCGTCAAACAACAAATAGGCCACTAGATTTTGCTTTAGAGGGAGATGGGATGTTTGTTTTACAAGATGGAGATACAACCTATTACACGAGAGCGGGTAATTTCTATCTTGATCAAGATGGTTATATTGTTAATCCACAAGGTTATTATCTTATGGGATTTGGAGAAGAGGGGGAAACGAGTCAAATTCAGATTCCTGAAAATGCACAAAGTTTTAGTGTGCAAAAAGATGGAACGATTAATTACGTTGATGAAGAGGGAATTCCTCAAGTTGCAGGTCAGATTGTACTTGCTAATTTCTCTAATCCGGCAGGGCTGGAAAAAGCAGGAAGCAATCTCTTTTTAAATAGCACAAACGCTGGATATACTGGTCTAGTTAGCCCCGAAACAGACGGTGCATCTATTGTAAGTGGTGCTTTAGAAATGTCTAACGTTGATCTTTCTGAAGAGTTCACGGAAATGATTACAGCTCAGCGTGGATTCCAAGCAAATACTAGAATTATTACAACATCGGATGAAATCCTACAAGAGCTCGTTAATTTAAAACGATAATAGGGAGGTAGGATGATGTCTTAGGGGGGAAATCCCCTCTACAGACATCTTCTTCCAATTTATGATAAAACTGAAACGACTAAATGGTGAATCTTTTACAGTTAATGCTTTTATGATTGAACAAATTCAATCCTACCCAGATACAACGATTACGTTAATCAATGGTAAAAAAGTAGTCGTAAAAGAGACAGAAGAAGATGTAACAGAACGTATAACAGCTTACTATAAGCGGATTGGTATTATACATTCACTAAGTGAGGTGAAAAATTCAATTGAGTAAACTTGTTAAAACGATGCTAATTTCATTAGTTATTATTATTTTAGTAGGTGTTGTTGGAGCAGTAATTGTCCTCAATGTACTAGAAAAGAAAGATAAAGATGGAGAACAAAGTATCGATGAGATTGTCGAATATTCTTATCAAACACCTGAAATTACAACTGACCTTAGTGATGGTAGCTTTGTTCGTATACAATTTCAAATCATAACAGATGGTAAGCATGCAAGAGAAGAACTCTCCAAACGTGAATTCCAAGTAAGAAACATACTGATTAAGGAATTAGCGAAAATGGATGAGCAAGAATTTAAAACTGGCCTTTCCGAGGTTGAGGATACGCTTAAACTGGAGCTAAATGAACTCATGACGGAAGGCACCATACAAGATGTTTATACAATCAATAAAATATTACAGTAGACTAAATACTCCTATATGGAGGTGAGTATCTTTGGCAGATGAAGTTCTTTCGCAAAATGAAATCGACGCACTATTATCAGCTTTAACAACAGGTGATATGGATGCAGAAGAACTAAAAAAAGAAGAAAGTGAAAAAAAGGTTCGTGTCTATGATTTCAAGCGAGCGCTACGATTTTCAAAAGACCAAATTCGTAGTATCGGAAGAATTCATGAAAATTACGCAAGGTTATTAACGACTTTATTTTCATCACAACTGAGGAGCTACGTGAATATTACCGTTGCATCAGTTGACCAAATTCCATATGAGGAATTTATCCGATCAATTCCCAAAGTCACGGTATTAAATCTTTATAATGTATCGCCATTGGATGGACGTATTATTATGGAGGTAAATCCGAACATTGCTTACGGGATGTTAGATAGATTACTAGGCGGTAGAGGAGATTCAATCAATAAAATTGATAATCTAACCGAAATAGAAACGATATTAATCTCTCAGTTATTTGAGAAGGCCACAGTTAGTTTAAAGGAAGCATGGGCATCCTTAATTGATATAGAGCCAGAACTAGAAGATATGGAGATTAATCCTCAGTTTTTACAGCTAGTATCACCCAATGAAACAGTAGTCGTTGTTTCTTTAAATACGGCTATTGGAGAAGTAAGTGGAATGATTAATATATGTATCCCGCATATTGTTTTAGAGCCTATTATTTCAAGGCTATCTGTTCAATATTGGATGCAAACCTCCACTAAAAAACGTGATCCAGAGGCTAGTGACAAACTGGCGAAGAATATTGAGAAGGTTCCAGTTGATGCGAAAGCAATTCTTGGTGAAACAACTATGAGTATTCAGCAATTTTTAGATTTAGCTTCACAAGATGTGATTGCGCTAAATCATCCAATAGATCAACCATTAATTTTAAAAATAAATGATGAACCTAAATTCCACGTACAGCCTGGTAAATACAAAAACAAATTATCTGTTCAGGTGTTGGAAGAAATAAAGGAAGGAGTTGAAGGAAATGAATGATGGAATGCTTTCCCAGGATGAAATTGATGCTCTATTAAATGTTGGTGCGGATGATGACTCCGAAGAGAAAACAAATGATGCATCTGAAAGCTCGATTGATATGAGTGATTATCTCTCATCTATAGAAATTGATACGCTGGGTGAAATTGGAAACATTTCATTTGGAAGCTCTGCTACTACGCTTTCAACCCTATTAAATCAAAAGGTAGAAATTACGACACCAAAAGTATCGATAATTCCTAAATCACAAGTAGAAGAGGCATTTCAATTTGAACATGTAAGTGTTCAAGTAAATTATGTAGAAGGTTTTACTGGAAAGAACGTACTAATTATTAAAAAAGAAGATGCTGCCATAATATCTGATATTATGCTTGGCGGAAATGGTTTAGGCCCATTTGGAGAGTTAAATGAGATTCATTTAAGCGCAGTACAAGAAGCGATGAATCAAATGATGGGGGCAGCAGCAACAAGTATGTCCACTGTTTTCGCTAAACGTGTTGATATTTCACCACCGTCCATATCGCAAGAAAAATTACAAGATGCAGCAGATGACAGTACAGCAGTTGTGTATGTAAAAGTTTCTTTCCAACTTCAAGTTGGTAGCTTAATAGATTCTAACATTATGCAGCTTATGCCAGTTCCTTTTGCGAAACAATTAGTTGATGAATTATTGAATAATAGTCAGGAAAGCCATTCGGAATCAGCTGTGGCAATAGAGGAGTCAGTAAATTATCAAGAAACAACACCAGTTCAAGCTAACAATGCGACTTTAACTAGAGAAGCGACACCGGAGCCACAATTAATCGGTAATTCAATGAATCAAAACCAGGCGAATATACAACAAGCTGAATTCTCAACTTTTGAACAGCAAAGCCAAATGGTAAGTCAGCCAAGGAACTTAGATATGTTACTTGATATCCCTTTAAAAGTAACAGTAGAGCTAGGAAGAACTAGGCGTACTGTAAAGGATATACTAGATTTAACCTCTGGTTCTATTATTGAACTAGACAAATTAGCTGGGGAACCAGTAGATATTTTAGTAAATGAAAAATTAATAGCTCAAGGGGAAGTAGTAGTCATTGATGAGAACTTTGGTGTTCGAGTGACGGATATCATAAGTCAATCTGATCGACTTATGAAGCTGAAATAATCATACTAGGAGGAATTTGACATGAGTAAACGCATTCTAATTGTAGATGATGCAGCTTTTATGCGAATGATGATCAAGGATATTTTATTAAAGAACGGTTTCGAAGTAGTTGGGGAAGCGCAAGATGGTCTTCAAGCAATTGAGCTTTTTAACGAACTGAATCCAGATTTAGTAACGATGGATATTACGATGCCAGAAATGGATGGTATTACGGCTTTGAAAAAAATTAAAGAACAAAGTCCAGCTGCCAAAATTATTATGTGCTCTGCTATGGGACAACAAGCGATGGTTATTGATGCAATCCAAGCTGGAGCAAAGGATTTTATTGTAAAACCATTCCAGGCTGATCGAGTAATTGAAGCAATCCAGAAAGCATTGGATTAAGAAACGGTGAGGAAATTGGGTATAAAAAGTGGTGCGGGGATTCTGCTTGGTTTATTACTATTCCTAATAGTATCCCCTTTAACTGTTTTTGCTGATGGTGATATGGTTATTGATCAATATGATGAAAATCAGGATCAGAATAAACAAGAATCAGAAGAAGAATCCCCCGTTAACTTAAGTCCTAACCAAAGTATTAGTTCTGATAATGGTTCATTAGTTTTTGATTTAGTTAAATTGGTTTTTGCTTTGTTTCTCATTCTTGCATTAATATATTTCGTTTTAAAGTTCTTAAATAGACGTAATAAGCTTTTCAATCAAGTGAAGGTTTTAGAAAATCTTGGTGGAATAGCAGTTGGTCCTAGCAAATCAATCCAAATTATCCGTGTTGGAAGTAAGGTATACCTTGTAGGTGTAGGGGAGAATGTTCAACTTCTAGAAGAGATAGAAGATGAGGGGATGAAAGAAGAAATTCTAAGTAGCTATAACCAGCAGTCTGATTTCAAACCAGAAAACTTGCTATCACTTCTTCAACGAAAAGACAAGCAAACAAATGAGAATTCGAATGATACCAACGCAAATTTTAAAAATCTATTCTCTAATGAGCTAGAGAAACTGAAGGAAAATAGAAAAAAATTAGTGAATAAGCATACCGAGAAGGAAGATATCCATGAATGAATTTATCGATATGTTTTCTGGTTCCGACCCTACAAATGTTTCGACATCGATACGGTTAATCCTACTGCTAACGGTATTTTCCTTAGCGCCGGGGATTTTAATCTTAATGACTAGCTTTACTAGAATTGTTATTGTTCTATCATTTGTTAGAACATCACTGGCTACACAGCAAATGCCACCGAACCAAGTGTTAATTGGATTAGCATTATTTTTAACATTTTTTATTATGGCACCTACTTTTAGCGAGGTTTATCAACAAGGGTTACAACCATTATTTAATGAAGAAATTACACTGGATGAAGCATATGACCGGGCTAGTGAGCCCATTAAGAACTTTATGGCTAAACATACAAGACAGAAAGATTTGGCACTCTTTTTGAGTTATGCCGAAATTGAAGCGCCGGAAACCATTCAAGATATTCCGCTTACCGCATTAGTACCAGCTTTTGCGATTAGTGAATTGAAAACAGCATTTCAAATGGGCTTTATGATTTTTATCCCATTTCTTATCATTGATATGGCGGTTGCCAGTATTCTTATGTCAATGGGGATGATGATGCTACCACCTGTGATGATTTCATTGCCATTTAAAATACTTTTATTCGTAATGGTTGATGGTTGGTATTTAATTACACACTCTTTATTGTCAGGGTTCTGACGTCTTTAAAATAGGGGAAAGGAGGGGTTATGGATTTGAGTAGTGAATTTGTATTATCTCTGGCAGAAAAAGGCATTTATACGGTACTTCTCATAACAGGTCCATTATTAATATTAGCACTTGCTGTTGGTTTACTAGTTAGTATATTCCAAGCAACTACACAAATTCAGGAACAGACCCTTGCTTTTATTCCTAAAATTGTAGCTGTTTTAGTTGGATTGTTATTTTTCGGTCCTTGGATGCTGTCCACCTTGGTAGAATTCACAGCAGATTTATTTCAAAATTTAAATCGGTTTGTAGGGTAAATAATGTTAGAGCTAATTAATATAAATAGTTTTCCAGTCTTTTTACTTATATTAGTCCGAGTATTAGGGTTCTTTGTTACAATGCCTTTATTTTCTTATCGAACCATTCCAGTACAATTTAGAATTGGTATTAGTGTATTTTTAGCATTTATCATTTTTTATACGGTTGATCCATCTGGAATTATATTCGATGAATTATATTTATTTTTGATTATAAAAGAGGCACTTGTTGGGGTTCTAATAGGACTAATTGGCTATATTATCATTTCAGCTGTTCAAGTTGCAGGTGGATTGATAGATTTTCAAATGGGGTTTGCTATTGCAAATGTTATGGATCCACAAACAGGTGCACAAAGCCCGATAACAGGACAATATTTCTATATTATCGCATTATTATTCTTATTATCGGTTGATGGTCACCATATTTTAATAGATGGGATTGTCAATAGCTATTCGTTTATCCCAATAGATGCATTTATTCCGTTTGAAAACGGGAGTATTGCAGAGTTTGTCATAAGGGCATTTAATAGTATGTTTCTTATAGCTTTCCAAATAGCGGTTCCTATTGTTGGCTGTCTATTCTTAGTAGATGTTGCCTTAGGAATTATTTCTAGAACGGTACCCCAACTGAATGTATTTGTAGTGGGGCTACCTTTAAAAATATTAGTAAGTTTTGTTGCGATCCTAGTTTTCTTAAGTCTCTATATCGTTTTAGTAAAAAATCTATTTCGTTATATGTTTGAAGTAATTCAAGGGTTAATGATGTTATTTGGAGGTGCTTAATATGCAATTACGATTGGATCTCCAATTTTTTGCTGGAGAAAAAACAGAAAAAGCAACTCCAAAAAAACGAAACGATGAGAGAAAGAAAGGGAGAGTAGCAAAAAGTCAAGATGTAAATACAGCCTTTTTACTACTATTTGTTTTAATCATGATGGCGGTATTTGGAAGTTTTATGAAGGATAATATGCTTGCCCTCTTCCAACACACATTTACCGAGTTTATTCATTGGGACCTTACCGAAAAAAACGTCTTTCAGCTGTTTAAAGAAATTATGTTGGAATTCGCTAAAATAGTGGGACCAGTAATGATTATAGCAGTGGTAGCTGGTGTTGGGTCTAATCTAATGCAAATTGGGTTTTTATTTACAACAGAGCCATTGAAATTTGATTTAAAGAAAATTGATCCTATTCAAGGTGCAAAACGTATTTTTTCATTACGTGCACTTGTGGAATTATTGAAATCATTTTTAAAAATAGTTGTTATAGGCTCTATCACATTCTTTGTTATTTGGCTATTTAAGGACGACATGCTCATGATTGCGTTTAAGAACGCAGAGAATGCACTTGCCTTTTTTGCAAGAACAACCTTAATCATGGGAATTGCAGCAACGATAGCTCTACTGTTCTTAGCGGTATTTGATTATACTTATCAAAAATATGACTTTGAGAAGAACATCCGAATGTCGAAACAAGACATTAAGGATGAATATAAAAATATCGAAGGGGACCCTTTGATAAAATCTAAGATAAAAGAAAAACAAAGACAGATATCGATGCGTCGTATGATGAGTGAAATTCCTAATGCCGATGTAGTAATTACAAATCCAACGCATTACGCAATTGCCATTAAATATGATGAAGAAAAAGCAAGTGCTCCTTATGTTGTAGCAAAGGGAGTAGATCATATTGCATTTAAAATTCGTGAGATTGCCAAAGCAAATAATGTGATCACTGTAGAAAATAGACCATTAGCAAGGTCGCTTTATGCCTCGGTAGAGATTGGTGAGGTAGTTCCAGAAGAATTTTATCAAGCGGTTGCTGAAGTATTAGCATATGTATACCGCATGGAGAAAAAAGTTTAAACCTTAAGGAGAGACTTCCATGAAAGCCCGTGATTTTTCCGTTTTAATCGCTGTAATAGTAGTCATTATCATGTTAGTCATTCCACTACCTGGATGGCTACTCAGTGTACTTATTTTAATTAATATTATTCTGGCACTAATCGTTCTATTAGTTTCCATGAACACGCAAGAGCCACTGCAGTTCTCGGTATTTCCAACCCTTTTACTGTTACTAACTTTGTTTAGATTAGCGTTGAATGTTTCTACAACACGTTCCATTCTAAATAATGCTGATGCTGGTGGTGTTGTGGATACGTTCGGTACGTTTGTTATTGGAAACAGTCCACTAGTTGGTTTTGTAGTGTTCGTCATTCTTGTCATTATTAACTTTTTGGTTATTACGAAAGGGTCAGAACGTGTATCAGAAGTTGCAGCTCGATTCTCACTGGATGCGATGCCAGGAAAACAAATGAGTATTGACGCAGATTTAAATGCGGGACTTATTTCAGAACAAGAAGCAAAAGATAGAAGGAAAAAGGTAGAAAATGAAGCGGATTTTCATGGTTCTATGGATGGTGCAAGTAAGTTCGTTAAAGGCGATGCCATTGCCGGTATCATTATAGTTCTCATCAATATTTTATTCGGTATTGCGATTGGAATGATGGATAAAGGTTACACGTTTCAAGAGGCTATTGATACGTATATGCGATTAACAGTAGGGGATGGATTAGTTAGTCAAATACCTGCCCTATTAATATCTACTGCTACAGGTATCGTGGTGACTCGTAGTTCTGCATCCGGTAATAATTTAGGTAGTGATGTTGCAGAGCAATTATTGCAATATCCTAAGTTATTACTAATAGCTGCAGGTACTATATTCTTATTAGGCCTTACTCCAATCAACTTTTTCTTAACAACGATTATAGCTCTTGTTCTGGCATTAGGCGCTTACCTGATGATGCGGAAGCAAAAAATACCAGTTGTGAAAGATGAGGAGGAAGAAGATCAAGCTGAAGGAACTGCGATGAAAACGCAAGAAAATGTCATTAATCTACTTAATATGGATCCAATTGAGTTTGAATTTGGCTATGCCCTTATACCCTTAGTTGATGCGAAACAGGGAGGGGACCTATTAGATAGAGTAATTATGATTCGTAGACAATTAGCAATTGAACTAGGAATTGTTATTCCAGTTGTACGGATACGAGATAATATTCAACTGAATCCGAATGAGTATCGATTGAAAATAAAAGGGAATGAAGTGGCTTCAGGCGAAATTTTACTCGATCATTATTTAGCTATGACACCTGATATAGATAATGATGTCATTGATGGTATTGAAACACAGGAACCTGCTTTCGGATTACCAGCTAAGTGGATTAGTGAAGAAAATAAGGATGAAGCGGAATTGTCTGGCTATACCGTGGTAGACCCTCCTTCTGTTGTTTCAACCCATATTACCGAAGTGATAAAACGTCAAGCACACACATTATTGGGTAGACAAGAAACAAAAGAATTAGTCGATCACTTAAAAGAAAGCTATCCAATACTAGTAGAAGAGACTACACCGGATCCGTTATCGATTGGAGATATACAAAAGGTTTTAGCAAAACTACTTAGAGAAAATGTATCGATACGAAATTTGCCTATCATCTTTGAAACATTAGCAGACTTTAGTAAGTTAACGAATGACCCTGAACTCCTAGGAGAATATGTTAGACAAGCATTATCTGCACAACTGACTAAGCAATATGCCAATCAAGATAATTCATTAAAGGTAATCACTGTCTCTGGTAGGGTTGAAAAAATAATTGCGGATAATATTCAAACGACAGAACATGGTAACTATTTAGCATTAGACCCTGATTCACAGCAGTCTATTATAAAAGCGATTAGTGAACAGGTAGAGAATTTAGCGCTTCAAGAAGAGAATCCAGTTATATTATGTTCACCAGCAATTCGAATGTATTTAAAGCAATTACTAGACCGATTTCTACCTCAAGTTGTCGTATTATCCTATAACGAGCTTGAACCTACTGTACAAGTTCAAAGTGTTGGAGTGGTGAATGTAGCATGAAAGTAAAAAAATATGTAGCACCAACAATGCCTGAGGCAATGAAGCAAATTCGGAAGGAACTAGGAGCCGATGCGGTTATTTTAAGCTCTAAGGAAATCCAAGAAGGTGGATTTTTAGGTCTCTTTAAGAAAAGTAAGATTGAGGTGGTTGCGGCACTGGATCATAATCCTATCGTCTCAAAGTCGCGAACAAGTGAGAAACTAGGAGTACGCCCTACTCGTCCATCTAAGCTGAAGAATTCAGTAGAGACAGAACTTATCTTGGAAATGAAGAACATGCGTCGTATGTTAGAGAACCAATCAAGTCAGCAAAATCCTTCATTATTCCCGTTAGAATATCAAGTAGTATATCAGCATTTACTTGATCAAGAAGTAAAAGAAGACTTAGCTACTCCGATTGTGATGAATGTGGTAGAACGCCATAGAGAAAATAAAGTATTGCCAGATTCTCTAACGATTATAAATGATGTAAAAAAGGAAATTGAGTCCCAACTTGACGGACTTTCCTTCAAAGGGATCTCTGAAAATGCGAAAATTGTTCACTTTGTTGGTCCAACAGGTGTAGGAAAAACGACAACCATAGCAAAAGTAGCTGCAAAAAGTATCCTTCAGGACAAAAGGAAGGTCGCTTTCATCACCATGGACACATACCGAATTGCAGCGATTGATCAATTGAAGACGTATGCCAAAATCTTAAATACACCTGTTGAAGTGGCTTATTCGGTAGAAGATTATAAGAATGCAATGGAGAAGTTAAAAAACTATGATTTGATTTTAGTTGATACTGCAGGAAGAAACTATCGTGATGAACAGTATGTGAAGGAATTGTCCGCAAACTTGAAGCAACAAGAAAACGTCATCCATTATTTAGTACTATCGTTAACGTCAAAACCGAAAGATATTTCTGATATTTATTACAACTTCCGCCACATCAATATGGAAGGACTAATTTTTACGAAAATAGATGAAACAAGACAATATGGAAGCTTACTCAACATTCCTCTAGGAGAAAATATCGGAATAGCTTATCTGACAAACGGCCAAGAAGTTCCAGATAATATTTTGAATCCAACAAAAGAAATCATTAGCGATTTATTAGTAGGTGATTTATTTGATTCATGATCAAGCAGAGGGTTTAAGAAGAAAACTAGAGGAAGCATCAAATAAACCAATACAAGCGAAGACGATTTCTTTTGTAAGTGGAAAGGGTGGCGTTGGCAAAACCAATATCTCTGTAAATTTCTCATTAGAGCTTTGTAAACAGGGGAAAAAGGTCCTATTAATCGATTTAGATATCGGGATGGGGAATGTAGAGATATTACTTGGTCTTCAAG
The DNA here is from genome assembly GCF_055550225.1 of Ornithinibacillus liuyingii. Taxonomy (NCBI): domain Bacteria; kingdom Bacillati; phylum Bacillota; class Bacilli; order Caryophanales; family Bacillaceae; genus Ornithinibacillus; species Ornithinibacillus liuyingii. The sequence continues at coordinate 406,686 of NZ_JBPWOS010000001.1, forward strand.
CAAAGAGAACCATTGTAAATTTACTTCAGGACCAATTACCTATTTATGATATTATGGAACTAGGACCAAATGATCTAATGTTTATTGCAGGAGGAGCAGGGCTGACTGATATTTTTTCTGTGGATCAGGATAAGATGAACTACTTTCTAGCGCAATACAACAATGTTCTAGCATCATTTGATTATATTATATTTGATATGGGAGCGGGTGCCACTCAATCTAGTATTGATTTTGTTTTAGCATCAGATGAATGTATTGTCATTACGACGCCAGAACCAACTTCCATAACAGATGCATATAGCATGATTAAATATATTGCAAGTTACAATAGAACATTGCCAATACAATTAGTTCTAAACCGTTCAGATAATCTTAAGAAGGGCAAAACAACGGTAAATCGATTTCAGAAATTAATAGAGCAGTTTCTTGAAATAGATGTAAAAGTACTTGGCATATTACCCGAGGACAAAACAGTGACAGCTTCTGTTATTCAGCAGACTCCGTTTTCCATTAGCAATGACAAATCATCCATTGCTAAATCTATTAAGCAGCTAGTAGATAGCTATTTAAATAGAAAAGTAGAAACAAGTATAAAGGAATCTTCTACTTTTGTTGAAAGACTAAAGGGTCTATTAACTATAAAAGGAAGGTGAAGATAGTGACTCCCATTCGCGTAATCGTGATCGATGACTCGGCATTTATGAGGAAAATGATTACCGATATACTAGAAAGTGATAGTCGTATACACGTAATTGCAACAGCTAGGAATGGGGAAGACGGACTGAAGAAAATACAGGAGTTATCACCAGATGTCGTAACACTAGATGTTGAAATGCCAGTTATGGACGGCATCACTGCCCTGACACAAATCATGGATACAAATCCATTACCGGTAGTTATGCTATCTAGTTTAACAAAGGATGCAACAAATAGTACATTACAAGCGATTACGAGTGGTGCTGTAGATTTCATCACGAAGCCATCAGGTTCCATATCCTTAGATATCGCTACGATTAAGCAGGAAATTATTACAAAAGTAATTGCTGCCTCACAGGTTGATGTAACCAAAAAACGTGAGACTACAGAAACACCTAAACTAGTTGCTACGAAACAATTATATGCCAAGACACTAGTATTAATAGGTGCATCGACCGGTGGTCCACGGGCACTGCAGCGGTTAATAATGGACCTACCCAATGATTTTTCTAGTCCAGTACTTATCGTACAACATATGCCAGCTGGATTTACGAAGTCATTAGCTGAAAGATTAAATAATCTCTCTGCACTACATATTAAGGAAGCAACACATGGAGAAATAATAAAAGAAAGAACAGTTTATATAGCACCAGGCGATTACCATATGAAAATTAGAAGAGTAGGAACTTCCCATGCTATTGAACTAACAGGAGAAAAGGAGAGAGCAGGGCACCGCCCAGCGGTTGATGTGCTTTTTGAATCTGCTGCTGAAATAGCTCGTATGAATAAAGTAGCAGTAGTACTTACAGGAATGGGGAGTGATGGTTCATCAGGGATTGAAACATTAAAAATGCACGATCCTGATGCCATTGTATTAGCTGAATCAGAGGAATCAGCAATTATTTATGGAATGCCAAAAGCAGCAATTAAAACAAATGCTGTTAATTATATAGTTCACTTACATCAAATGGGAGAAATGATTTACAAGTTAACCAATAGATCTGGGGGGATGTAAAATGGATACTACACAATATTTAGATGTTTTTATCGATGAAAGTAATGAGCATATAGAAGTGCTTTATAAGAAGTTACTAGAATTAGAGAAGGACCCTAACGAGAAAGCCATCATAGAAGAGATTTTCAGAGCGGCACATACGCTCAAAGGTATGTCTGCAACAATGGGTTATAATGACTTAGCAACGTTGACCCATACACTAGAAAATGCATTTGATGCAATACGCTATGACCGTGTTCAAGTACAGTCTGATATGATTGATTTATTGGTTGATACGGTAGATCACTTAAATACGATGGTAGAAGATATTGCAAGTGGGGGAACTGGTTCACTAAATGTAAAGGAAATTGCTAGCAAACTAGAAATGATTGAAAAGGGTACGCCTATTTCAGAACCGAATAAAGAGATTAAGTTAGAGGTTGAATCTCCGACTATATCCAATGTATTTACAAACTTAGATGCATTTGAGTTATCTATTTTAAATGAGTCAAAAGAACGAGGATTCCAAAATTACGAGATTACAGTTCAATTACGCGAGGATTGTTTATTAAAAGGTGCACGAGTCTTCATGGTTTTTGAAGTCCTTGAGCAACTAGGAGAAGTAATCAAGTCCGAGCCTTCTGTTAATGATCTAGAAGAGGAGAACTTTGATGACACATTTTCTGTCATTTTAGTAAGTAATCAAGATACAGAAGAAATCGCGAAAAAGATTAAAAAAGTATCCGAAATAGAAGAAGTTTCGATATCTGATTTTTCTGTTAGCAATTATCGAGAAACAAATGAGAGTGAAGTATTACCAGCACCAACTGAAGAGGAAAATACTTCTGTAACGGAAAATAAGGTTGAGAAGAAAGATAAGGAGCAAGAAACGAAAAAAGCATCCCACAACAATAAAACGATTCGGGTTAACATTGATAAATTAGATGTACTAATGAATTTATTTGAAGAGCTTATTATTGACCGTGGGAGATTAGAACAAATTTCAGTAGATTTACAAAATGCTGATCTGAAAGAAACAGTGGAACGCATGGCGAGAATATCAAGTGATCTACAAAACATCATTCTTACAATGCGCATGGTACCAATTGATACCGTATTTAGTAGATTCCCTAGAATGGTTCGTAAACTAGCTAGAGACTTAAATAAACAAATTGATATCGAAATTATCGGTGCAGATACGGAGTTAGATCGAACGGTAATAGATGAAATCGGTGATCCAATTGTTCACTTGCTAAGAAACGCTATTGATCACGGGGTAGAATCTCCGGAGGAAAGAATTCGTAAAGGGAAGCCTGAGAAAGGTACGATTGAATTAAAAGCATACCATAGTGGAAATCATGTTTTCATCGAAATCTCAGATGATGGTGCTGGAATAAATAAAGATAAAGTCTTACAAAAAGCGATTAACAATGGCATTTTGACAGAATCCGCTGCAGAAGGTTTATCCGAACAACAAATTTATGAATTAATCCTAGAAAGTGGATTTTCAACTGCCGATAAAATCTCTGATATTTCGGGTCGTGGTGTCGGACTTGATGTTGTGAAAAATACAATTGAGTCACTAGGTGGACGTATTTCCATTGACTCAGAATATAATAAAGGTTCGGTGTTCTCGATTCAATTACCACTTACCCTAACCATTATCTCGGCATTGTTAGTTGAATTAAATAAAGAAAAGTATGCCATTCCATTGTCTTCTATTATTGAAACGGCAATTATCTCAAAAGAACAGATTTTATCAGCACATCATAAGAAAGTTATTGATTTTAGAGGAAAAGTAGTTCCTTTAGTAGATTTAAAAGGTATCTTTGGTGTGGAACAAGAAGCAGCCCCAGATGAATATACATCGATTGTGTTTGTGAAAAAAGGTGAAAAGATCGCAGCGCTAGTCGTTGACTCATTCATTGGACAGCAAGAAATCGTCTTAAAATCACTAGGATCATTATTAAGCAATACTTTTGCCATCTCTGGAGCTACTATTTTAGGAGATGGAGAAGTGGCATTAATTATTGATAGTAACGCAATTATTAAATAAGGAATTTTAATTTGAGGGGGAAAAGAAATGAGTAATGAAACAGTAACGGAAAAGAAAGTGATCGTATTTCAATTAAAGGATGAAGAATTTGCAGTATCTGTACAACAAATTGGGTCAATTGAGCGTATTCAAACCATTACACGCGTGCCCAATACGGCACACTTCGTAAAAGGTGTTATTAACTTAAGAGGTGTTGTGACACCAATCGTTGATCTTCGTTCCCGTTTAGGAATAGAAGAGGCAGAATATACAGAATCCACTCGTATTATCATCGTTAATTTAGAAGATATGGAAGTAGGATTGATTGTAGACGCAGCTAATGATGTAATTGATATTTCAACCGAAACAATTGAGCCTGCACCAGAAGTGATTGGTGCTGTTAATGCAGATTATATCGAAGGTGTAGCTAAGCTAGAAAACCGATTATTAATCTTGCTAGACCTTAGAAAGGTTCTAACGAACGAGGAAATTAATGAGTTAAAAAATGTAGAAGGTTAAATCATATGAATTATCAACAACTTTCCCATTTACAGCTAGACGCATTAAAGGAAATTGGAAACATTGGTGCAGGTAATGCTGCAACTTCCATGTCAAAGCTAATACAAAAAAAGGTTGACATGGAAGTACCAAGTATTGATATTGTCGCATTTGATGAAGTGATGGAAATGGTTGGTGGTGCTGAAAAAATTATCGTAGGTATTTTATTTCAAATACTGGGCGAGGCACCAGGAATGGTTTACTTATTGTTCTCTATGGAGGAAGCAGAGACGCTTGTACAGGAGATGACCAACAATAATGAATTTACGTTATTTCCTGAAGGTGAGCAGGATGAATTAGCTGTCTCTGCTCTTCAAGAAGCAGGAAATATGATAGCTGGATCTTATTTATCCGCGCTTTCTGATTTTACAAATATTAATATGCAACCATCTGTGCCGCATTTTAGTGTAGATATGGCTGGTGCAATTTTGACTGTTGGGTTATTACAGGTATCCGAGGTTTATGATTATGCTATTATCATCAACACGAAAATGAATGATGCGGAGAAAGTACAAAAAGGTATAAATGGACAGTTGCTGTTACTTCCATCGCCAGAATCATTCAACAAAATTTTTCAAGCTTTGGGAATTCAAGAATTATGAGTAAACAGTCTGTCGTAAAAGTAGGAATAGCGGATTTAAATATTGTAACAGCTCCTGATGTTATTAGAACGTCAGGGTTAGGATCCTGTGTAGGAGTAGTCATTTTTAATAAAAATAAACAAATAGCAGGCATGGCACATGTCATGCTACCAGATTCTAATCTCGGTAAACAAGCGACAATAAATCGATATAAATATGCAGATACCGCTATTGATATCTTAGTTGAAGAACTGATGAGTAGAGGTATCCGGAAACCACAATTACAAGCGAAAATTGCTGGTGGTGCACAGATGTTCCAAATTAATACGGGGAATGACATGATGCGAATTGGTAAACGCAATGTAGAGGCGGTTTTGACTAAATTAGCAGAACATAAAATTCCTGTTATTTCCTCTGATGTAGGCGGGAATTTTGGTCGTACAATTGAATTTGACCCACAGACTGGCCTTTTAAAAATACGGACGATTACCAAAGGTGAACACGTAATTTAATCGTACAAGATCGGATGACAAAAACTAGGACAGGGAGGAGCATTTCCTTTGGGTACAAAAATCTCTCCTCTAGAACAAGATTTATGGAATAAATGGAAACATAATCAAGATGACGATGCAGCAAATCAGTTAATCCAACAGTATATGCATTTGGTTCATTACCATGTAGAAAGAACGATGAGTCATTTGCCAAATAGTGTCATGAAAGATGATATAAAAAGCTTAGCATTATTCGGATTATATGATGCATTAAAAAAGTTTGATCTTGACAGGGATTTAAAATTTGATACGTATGCATCCTTTCGAATTCGAGGAGCCATTATAGATGGATTAAGAAAAGAAGATTGGTTGCCACGTTCTATTCGGGAAAAAACGAAAAAAATTGAACAAGCTACTCAAAAACTTGAGCAGCTATACCAACGAGAACCAACTTCAATGGAATTAGCCAATGCTCTAGATATGTCTGTTCAAGAAGTTGAAACGTACGTACGAGATTCGCTTTTTGCTAATATGCTTTCCATCGAGGATAAACCAAAGGATGGTAAATCCGAACATAAAGAAGGAATCGGCTATGCCATTCCTGATAACAAATCGGTTCAACCTGATGAACATATTGTAAAGAATGAACAATACAAAGATTTAGCTGATAGTATAAAAGGTTTAAAAGAGAATGAACAAATGATTATTAGTCTTTTTTATCAAGATGGATTAACCTTTACCGAGATAGGGCAGGTTCTTGGCTTAACAACTTCTAGAATCTCGCAAATTCATAAGAAGGCAATTTTTAAATTAAGAAACAAGCTTCAAGAAGCTTTATAAGGTTGATGTCTATTTAAAGGAGCAATAAAGTAATGATTGATCTTCGCGAATTTTTCAATATAAACATCTCAGCAGATCGTATGGTAGCCGAACTCGTATATACGGAGGAGTATCTTGCAAATCAAGAATTGGAAGTTACAGCTGAGTCTGTTACGAAACTACTTGCAGAATATAATATCAAATATGGCATTCAACAATCGAATGTAGACCAATTGGTTTCCAATATTACGCTGGAGGATTTTCCGTTAAAGATTGCAAAAGGAAAAGAACCTATTCACGGAATAGATGGCAAAGTAGATTACAAGATTAATTTTCATCCTGAGATTGAGAAAACGGATAATTGGAACTTTCGAGATGTCATGCAGATCCCCTCCGTAGAAAAAGGGGACAAGCTAGTAGAAATTTCGATGCCGACTACTGGTGTTGAGGGAATAGATGTGTATGGGAATGTAGTTTCTAGTAAACCTGGAAAACCAGTAAATTTGAAACCCGGTAAAAATGTTCAATTTGATGAGAAAAGTCAATCCTTCTTTGCTGAAGAAGTTGGTCAGGCAAGTATGCATGGGAACCTTATTCAAGTTCATCCTGTATATGAGGTAACGGATACTTTATCGATGAAAGAGGGTAACCTGGACTTTCCTGGAACTATTGTCATTCGAGGGAATGTCCCTTCAGGTTTTAGGGTACATGCTGGGGGAGACGTGAAAATATATGGCATGGTTGAAGCTGCTACTATATTAGCTAAAGGATCGGTTTACATTTCAGAAGGATTTTCAGGTCTCCATAAGGGATATATGGAAGCCGGTGAGAATATTCATATTGGCTATATTAACCAAGGAATGGTTCAGACGGCGGGGAATTTATATGTTGAAAACTCTATACTTCATAGTGATTGTGTGGTTGGCCGTGAATTAGTTTGTGAACGAGGTAGTATTATCGGTGGGCAAATATCTGCAGGGGAATCGATTCAAGTGAACCATGTTGGAAATCATATGAATACCAAAACAGTCCTCGTCCTTGGAAGAAGTCATAAAGAATTAGAAAAGTTAGAGAAACTAGAGGCTGAAAAGAAGGAAATTGAAGATACGCTGGAGAAATTATCTATAATTGGTGATAAATTGAGCCAAACTCCTAATCTTGAATCCAATCCCCAATTGGTTGCGACGTTAAAAAGGCAAAAAGCATCCTATGATAAAAATCAAGCACAGTTAAACTCAGTAAACGAACAGCTACGTTCTATGGCTAGCAACTCCGATTTGAATCAGGCTAAATTAACTGTCACTGGAAATTTATATGGTAATACCACCATTACATTTGGTAAATATACTAGAGTAATGAATACGGAACATGCACAAGTGGAATTTGAGCTTCTTCGAAATGAAATCTATATGCGTTCTATTTAACAAATGTTCCAAAATTTACTGATAGCTTGTTTGTATAGTGAAGGAAGTGATATAGGATGAGTTGGAAATCTGTTGAAATGCAGGTTGCGCTTCCAAGAACACAAGATGCAGGTAAACTACAAGAACAAATGCTTAAATCAAATCAGCATTTTCAGGAAGCATTGGCCCAGAGCCAAGTGAAACAAGACAATCAAAAACGAAAAAAAGTACAAGAGTTTGATGATATCCAATTACAAAAAGATAGCCAGAAGGGTGGTCCTGTACCTGGGGATAAGAAGCAACATAATCAAGAGGATAACACAGAGCAAGACCCTACAATCAAACACCCTTACCTTGGGAATAACTTCGACATTAGGAGCTAATTGATTTATGACATCATTTTTATTTATTGTGAGCTTTTTATTACATATTATTTCTATTGTAGCTATCTATGCATTAAGTAAACAACTATCCATGAATAAGTCGAAAGATAGTTCGGAATTTATAAGTCTAATGGAAAACTATCTAGAAGAAATCAAGGAAGAAAATAGACGCTTGCAGAAGGAATTAGCCAATATCCAGCCCACTGCCAAGAATGAAGATGCCCCTATAAATGTAGAGGATGAACCTTCTTTAAAAGTGGAAGAACATGAAGAAATACCAACCAGTCTACCAGGGAGCGATATTGTAAAAGATGAGGTAGAAGTATCACAGCATCCCAGAATTCTACAACTTTATAAAGAAGGATTAGGCGCCGAAGAAATAGCGCGAAAATTAGGCTGTGGGAAAACAGAAGTAGAATTAATTATAAAGTTTCAAGAAAAAAGTAATATATAGCTTGATATCAATAATTCAGTATGATATATTTATTTCTGGTGTAAATACAAACTAATTATTTATAACCACACACGTTTGTTGATTTGTATAAAATGGTGCCGTATAGGTCTTTATACAGAAATGATGCAAACGGAGGAAAAAACCAAGGAGGAAAAAATAATGTCAGTAATTTCTATGAAGCAATTACTAGAAGCTGGTGTACATTTTGGACATCAGACACGCCGTTGGAACCCAAAAATGAAGAAATATATCTTCACTGAGCGTAACGGCATCTATATCATCGATCTTCAAAAAACAGTTAAGAAGGTTGAAGAAGCTTATAACTATGTGAAGGATCTGGCTGCAAATGGTGGTACTGTTCTTTTCGTAGGTACTAAAAAACAAGCACAAGATTCTGTTAAAGAGGAAGCAATCCGTTCTGGAATGTACTATGTCAACCAACGTTGGTTAGGTGGTACATTAACAAACTTCCAAACAATTCGTAAACGTATTAACCGTTTAGTAGAAATTGAAAAAATGGAAGAAGATGGAACGTTCGAAGTTCTTCCTAAAAAAGAAGTTGTCGGTTTATTAAAAGAAAAAGAACGTCTTGTTAAATTCCTTGGTGGAATTAAAGACATGAAAAAACTTCCAGATGCTTTATTTGTAATTGACCCTCGTAAAGAGCGTATTGCAATTGCTGAAGCACATAAATTAAACATTCCAATTATCGGAATCGTTGATACGAACTGTGATCCAGACGAAATTGATTATGTGATCCCAGCAAATGATGATGCTATCCGCGCTGTAAAACTTCTAACAGGTAAAATCGCAGATGCTATCCTTGAAGTAAAACAAGGTGAAGAACTAGAAGTAGCTGAAGAAGCTCAACCAGAAGAAGAAACAGCTGTTGCAACGGAAGAAGCTTAATTTCTGAAAAGGTCAGGTGATAAGAGGATAAGCCTTTTATCACCTTTTTTAAAGAAGTAAATTTATAAACCGAAAGCATATTAACAATAACAAAGATAATGTTAATAGAGACAATTATAAGGAGGATTCACAATGGCTATAACTGCACAATTAGTAAAAGAATTACGTGAAAAAACAGGTGCTGGAATGATGGATTGTAAGAAAGCACTAACAGAAACAAATGGTGACATTGAGAAAGCAATTGACTATCTACGTGAAAAAGGAATTGCTAAAGCAGCTAAAAAAGCTGACCGTATTGCAGCTGAAGGTTCTACATACATTGCATCTGAAGGCAATACAGCAGTACTTTTAGAAGTGAACTGTGAAACAGACTTCGTTACCAAAAATGAACAATTCAAACAACTACTAGTAGATTTAGGAAGTCATTTACTATCTCAAAAGCCTGCTACTGTTGAAGAAGCACTACAACAAAAGCTAAATGGTGACGGTGAAACAGTAGAAACTTACATCAACTCTGCTGTTGCAAAAATCGGTGAAAAAATCTCTCTACGTCGTTTTGAACTTGTAACAAAAACTGATAATGATGCATTCGGTGAATACCTTCATATGGGAGGCCGTATTGGGGTTCTAACTCTATTAGAAGGAACTACTGACTCAGCAGTTGCTAAAGATGTGGCGATGCATGTTGCAGCAGTAAATCCTAAATATGTTTCTCGTGAAGAAGTATCTGAAGATGTGATTAACCATGAGCGTGAAGTATTAAAACAACAAGCTTTAAACGAAGGTAAACCAGAAAACATCGTTGAAAAAATGGTGGAAGGTCGCTTAGGTAAATTCTTCGAAGAAATTTGCTTACTTGAACAAAGCTTCGTTAAAGATCCAGATCAAAAAGTTAAAAAATATGTAGAAGCAAAAGGTGCTTCAGTTAAAACATTTGTTCGTTATGAAGTTGGAGAAGGAATGGAAAAACGTTCTGAAAACTTCGCAGAAGAAGTAATGAGCCAAGTTAAAAAATAATGATAAAAAACAATAGGGGACATCTAATGTTCCCTATTTCACCATGAGCACATAGATTATGGTACTATGTTTAAATCTATTTCAAGTGGAGGTTATTATGACAACAGCTCGTTACCGTAGAATTGTACTTAAATTAAGTGGTGAAGCTTTAAGTGGAACCCAAGGATATGGCATTGAACCTAAAATTATTCAGTCTATTGCAGAACAAGTAAAAGATGTTGTTAGTCTTGGTGTAGAGGTTGCTATTGTTGTCGGTGGTGGCAACATCTGGCGTGGTAAAGTTGGTAGTGAAATGGGAATGGATCGAGCAACCGCTGATTATATGGGAATGCTTGCAACCGTAATGAATTCACTTGCATTACAAGATGCACTAGAAACAATCGATATTCCGACACGTGTACAAACATCCATTGAAATGCGCCAAGTAGCAGAACCATATATTCGGAGAAAAGCAATTCGCCACCTAGAGAAAAAGCGTGTTGTCATTTTCGCTGCGGGTACTGGTAATCCTTACTTTTCAACAGACACCACAGCAGCATTACGAGCAGCTGAAATAGAAGCAGAAGTAATCTTAATGGCTAAGAATAATGTAGATGGTGTTTACTCAGATGATCCTCGCTTAAATAAAGATGCTAAAAAATACGAGAACATTTCGTATATGGAAATGTTAAATGAAGGCCTTGGGGTCATGGACTCCACAGCTTCAACATTATGTATGGAAAATGATATTCCACTAATTGTATTCTCTATTACAGAAGAAGGAAATATTAAAAAGGTTGTCCAAGGTGAGACAATCGGAACGATAATAAGGGGGAAATAATCATGACAGATCAAATTATGAATGAATGCCAAGATAAGATGAATCAGGCTGTACAAGCATTTTCTAGAAATCTTGCAACGGTAAGAGCTGGTAGAGCGAATCCTGCTATTCTAGACAGTGTATTTGTTGAATATTATGGTGCTAACACACCACTTAATCAGTTAGCAACTATATCTGCTCCTGAAGCTCGTTTACTTGTTATTACTCCTTATGATAAAACAGCAATGGGGGATATCGAAAAGGCTATTCAAAAGGCTGATTTAGGTCTTTCCCCATCCAACGATGGAAATGTGATCCGTATTAACATCCCACCACTTACAGAAGAACGTAGAAAAGATCTTGTGAAAGTAGTTGGAAAATATGCCGAAGAATATCGTGTGCAAGTTAGGAATATTCGCCGTGATACAAATGATGCACTGAAAAAGGCAGAAAAAAATGGCGACCTCACAGAGGATGAACTAAGAGCTTCTCAGGACGATGTTCAAGAACAAACCAATAAGCATATAGCTGAAATTGATCAGTTAGCGAAGCAAAAAGAACAAGAAATTATGGAAGTTTAAGCTTGTAATATTCTATTATTTTAACTAATGAAATAGTAGAAGCCTTATGTTCGCTACTTATTAGCGAACTTTAGTATTACTAATAGTTGGTACAATAAATTATACTATGTCGAGAGGCTAAATTGTTAAAAGTATATAGCTTACCAACGTATAAATAAGAGGCTGGGACAAAACAAAAACAAAGGTAATAAAAAACGAACAATCACTACATTAGCCCCGGAAATATACGGAGACTCCTGTGGGAGGAAAGGGCACGGTTGAGACCCCGGAATAGCGTTAGCTCTGAGGAGGCTCACCAGCCGCCCACCAACCGCAAGTATATTTCCGGGGCGGGTTTGATGCGCTAACTTTCGTGTTCGGTTTATCCTATGTTAGAAATAGTTTTGTCCCATCCTCTTTTGTATTCTCTTTTCATTAACGTTATAATGGGATTTATACATTTGATGATGTTTAATAGTAAAGAGTGAACGATTTTATGTTAAAATATAGTAATAATATGTCCAGTCATATCTGTTAGTTATGATACATACATATTATAGAATTTCTATATGCATTAACACCAGTGTTCGGAGGAACTATGCCAATGAAACTTCCTTTTTTTAAATCGAAGAATGAAGAAAGATTTATACAATCTGAAGAGTTAACCAACGTACCAGAACATGTAGCGATTATTATGGACGGAAACGGGCGCTGGGCAAAACGAAAGGGCCTACCAAGAATTGCAGGTCATAAAGCAGGGATGGATGTCGTGAAAAAAACGGTCGAAACGGCCGTTAAATACAACATTAAGGTTCTAACTTTATTTGCGTTTTCAACTGAAAATTGGAGAAGGCCAAAACAGGAAGTAGAATACTTATTACGATTACCAAAGGAATTTTTACATATTTACTTACCTGATCTAATGAAAAATAATGTACGTATTGAGACGATAGGTGATTTTGATTCCTTACCAGATTATACGAAAGAAGCGGTAAGGTATGCGAAGGAAAAAACGAAGAATAATGATGGATTATTACTCAACTTTGCATTGAATTATGGAAGTAGAGATGAAATATTAAGCGCCATTAAACTAATCATGAAGGATTTTGATGAAGACAAATTTTCCCTTGAGCAATTAGATGAGGAACGATTATCGCAATATTTATATACTAATCATCTATCAGATCCGGATTTATTAATTCGTACAAGTGGAGAACAAAGACTTAGTAACTTCCTCCTTTGGCAATCAGCCTATACAGAGTTTTGGTTTACTGATGTATTATGGCCTGACTTTAATGAAGAAATATTTGTCGAAGCACTTATGGACTATCAGAATAGGTCTAGGCGATTTGGAGGTATTTAAGGTGATGTATCGTATATGAAGCAACGAATTCTGACAGGAGTTATCGCACTAATCTTATTTATACCACTTTTAATAATTGGTAACGAGCCATTTACGATTGTAGTATATTTATTAGCAACGGTAGGATTGTACGAACTCCTTAAAATGCATAAAATAAATTGGTTTTCCCCACCGGGTTTACTAGCTATTATATTATTATGGTTACTATTATTCCCGGCAGCGGATGTAGACTTTACCATTTCTTTCCTTAATAACACTGCACAAATAATCGTAGTATTTGTTTTTGTCTTACTTGCTTATACAGTATTACTAAAAAACAAATTTACGTTTGATGATGTCGGCTTTGTCTTATTAGCTGTATTTTATGTTGGAATGGGGTTTTTCTATTTACTCCAAACAAGAAATGGTAGTGATGGACTAGCTTATATCTTTTTTGCCTTCTTATTAATATGGTCTACTGATACAGGGGCATATTTTGCAGGAAGGGCTTTAGGAAAGCATAAATTATGGCCAGAAATAAGCCCAAACAAAACAATTGAAGGGGCTGTCGGTGGGATTATCCTTGCGATAGTAGTTGGGGTAATTTTTCATTTGATTTATGGCTTTCCATATAGTATAACTGCGATTATTATTATTTCGATAATGGTTTCCGTTTTTGGTCAAATTGGAGATTTAGTTGAGTCAGCATTTAAGCGTCATTACGACATTAAAGACTCAGGGAAGATTTTGCCAGGACACGGTGGGATTTTGGATAGGTTTGATAGTGCTATATTTGTATTTCCTGTTCTCCATTTAATCCTACAACTAATAACTGGAAACTAAGTGAGGGTTAGATACTTTTTTCTACTTCAATAAAGGAAGGTGTTAGGCTTGACAACAGTAATTGCGTTTATATTTATGTTTGGGCTTTTAGTATTCGTCCATGAATTGGGACATCTAATCTTTGCAAAGCGTGCTGGTATGTTAGCTCGCGAGTTTGCAATTGGATTCGGTCCAAAAATATTTGCCTTTATGAAAAATGATACCTTATACACAATTCGGTTACTTCCAATTGGTGGGTATGTGCGGGTTGCAGGAGATGATCCAGAAATCATCGAACTAAAGCCAGGTCATCATATCGGTTTGGAATTTGATGATGAAGGTAAAGTAAATAAAATAATTGTAAACAACAAATCGAAACACCCCAATGCCAGAGTAATTGAAGTAGAAAAAGTGGATTTAGACCATGAATTAATCATTCAAGGTTATGAAATTGATGAAGAAGATGAGCTTTTACATTTCGATGTAGATCGTAAGGCATTATTTGTAATGGACGAAAAAGAAACATTAATTGCTCCATATGACCGACAATTTGCATCGAAAACACCTGGCCAACGAGCAATGCAATTGTTTGCTGGTCCAATGATGAATTTTCTTTTAGCAATAGTTATCTTTATTATACTTGGTGTTGTACAAGGTGTTCCGGTGGATGAGGCAAAAATAAGCCAAATTCAATCCGGTAGTCCTGCTGAAGAAGCGGGATTCCAACCAAATGACGAGATTATTCAAATTGATGAGCAATCGATTTCTACTTGGGAAGAATTTACAACCATTGTACGGGCAAATCCTAGTGAAGAACTTGAAATGACGGTATTACGTGATGGTGAGACACTTAACTTAATGGTAGTTCCGAATGAAGTAGCTCCTATAGAGGGAGAAGGAGAACCAATTGGCCAGGTTGGTGTTACCCAGGCAATGGAAAAAACTTTCTGGGGTTCCTTTAAATATGGTGCTGAAAAAACCTATGAAACAACTTCAATGATCTTAACGAACCTAATGATGCTGATAACAGGTCAGTTAGGAATTGATATGCTATCTGGACCAGTTGGTATATATGATGCAACAGACCAAGTGGTACAAACTGGTTTTATGAATTTCTTAATGTGGACGGCAATTTTAAGTATTAACTTAGGTGTTGTTAACCTTGTTCCGTTACCAGCACTAGATGGTGGAAGGCTGTTATTCGTTGGAATTGAACTTGTTCGCGGAAAACCAATGGAACCAGAAAAAGAAGGGATATTCCACTTTGTTGGCTTTGCGCTACTAATGCTACTGATGATTATCGTAACCTGGAATGATATACAACGATTGTTCTTGTAATAAGTTGATACAACGCGATACACTCAACCACTTACCGTTAATTCAGGTAGGGTATAGTAAATTAAAAATATTACCATTAAGAAATGGTTGTATCTATTGATTAAAGAAGGTAGTATAGAAACAGAATAGGTAGAGTAACTGGGACCCTTGTCTTCATTTTAATGACAAGGGTTTCCATCGTTTCATAATATCCTGATTTGCTTAAGAGGCAGGAGGAATATAAGAATGGACATATCAAAAAAAGAGAAAATGAAATTATTGCTTCAGCAAATTGAAATGCCTGGGGAGCATGTTCAACAGTATTTTCAAGACAGTTCATTAACCAAGTTAGAAATCTTTAAGATAAAAAAAATATGGCATTTTCATATAGAAGTTGAGAAGGTTCTCCCTTCCAAAATCTATCAAGAGCTGTTAACAAGATTAAAGCATGCATTTCAGCAGCTTGCCGCTATAGAATTAACCCTTTATCCAGGAGATAATCACTGTAGTGAAGAATTGCTATGTGATTATTGGCAATTATTTTTACAGTTAACCCCAGATATATCTCCAGCTTACAGAGATTTAGTTTTTAATCAAAAACCAAGAGTTAACGGTAATAAGATTATGTTAACTGCTAGAAACGAGGCAGAGGCGACAGCTTTAAAGAAACGTTTAGATGAGAATTTTAAAGCCTTCTGTCAAAAAGTTGGAATCTCTTATTACCCATTAACAGTAGATGTTAAAACGGAAATGGAAGAGATTCAGAAGTTTCGTGAGCAAAAGTCTATTGAAGACCAAAAACTCATTCTAAAAACGATACAAGAAAAAGAAAAACGTGATAAAGATCGAAATGTGGAAGAAAATCAGCCATTTGTCATAGGATATAAAATCCAAGATGATGTAGTAGAGATGCAGGAAATCCAAGAGGAAGAAAAACGGATTACCGTACAGGGATATGTCTTTGATGTTGAGATCCGCAAATTACGATCTGGAAGAAGCCTATTGATTGCCAAGGCCACTGATTATACCGATTCCTTACAAATTAAAATGTTTTCTAGAAACGACGAAGATGCAACGAAGTTCGAACAGCTTAAAAAAGGAATGTGGATTAAAGCAAGGGGAAGTATTCAAACGGATATGTACTCTAACGAATTAGCCATGATGGCTAATGATATGCATGAAGTACAAGTTGCTTCACGCCAAGATAACGCTGAGGACGGCCAAAAGCGAGTCGAATTTCATGCTCATACAACAATGAGTCAACTAGATGCGGTCGTTTCACCAGCTAGACTTGTAGAACAAGCAGCTAAGTGGGGGCATAAGGCGATTGCGATTACAGACCATGGAGGAGTACAAGGCTTTCCCGAGGCGCATAGTGCTGGTAAGAAGCACGGGGTTAAAGTGTTATACGGGGTAGAGGCAAATTTGGTTGATGATGGTGTTCCGATTGCTTATAACGAAAGTGATGTCGATTTATTTAATGCAACCTATGTTGTTTTTGACGTGGAGACAACCGGACTTTCGGCTGTATATGATACAATAATTGAACTTGCAGCAGTAAAAATTCATCAAGGAGAGATAGTCGATCGCTTTGAATCGTTTGCTAATCCACATCACCCGCTATCTCAAACAACAATTGATTTGACCGGAATTACCGATGATATGGTTAAGAATGCCCCAGAGATAAATGACGTTTTAAGAGATTTTTACAACTGGAGTGGTGACGCAGTATTCGTAGCCCATAATGCAAGCTTTGATATCGGATTCTTAAACCAAGGATATAACAAAATTGGGTATGACAAAGTAACTAATCCGGTGATTGATACGCTAGAGTTAGCTCGTTTCTTATTTCCAGAATTAAAAAACCATCGATTAAATACGCTGTGTAAGCACCTAGACATTGAATTAACACAGCATCACCGCGCTATTTATGATGCGGAGGCTACTGGTTATTTACTATGGAAGTTGGTACAAGCTGTTCTAAACAAAGAGATTACGAACCATAATCAACTGAATGATCATATGGGAGAGGGGAATGCGTATCAACGCTCAAGACCCTTCCACTGTACCTTAATCGCCAAAACACAAGAAGGATTAAAGAATTTATATAAATTAGTATCGTATGCTCATATTGATTATTTTTACCGGGTACCACGTATTCCACGCTCTGTTTTACAAAAGCATCGTGAGGGAATCTTAGTTGGTACTGCTTGTGATAAAGGTGAAGTGTTTGAGACGATGATGCAGACATCAGCCGAAGAAGCGGAAAAAGTCGCTGAATTTTATGATTATATTGAAGTACAGCCACCGAGTAACTATACCCATCTTCTAGAGAAAGAACTTGTTCAAAATGAAGCGCAAATTTTAGATATCATTAAAAAGCTTGTGGCGCTAGGAGAGCGAATGAATAAAAAAGTAATTGCCAGTGGTAATGTTCATTATGTTGATGATCATGAGAAAATGTATCGGCAAATTTTAATCGCATCACAAGCGGGTAATCCTTTAAATCGTATTACATTACCTGATACGCCGTTTCGAACAACTAATGAGATGATGGAATGTTTTAGCTTCCTAGGAAAAGAGAAGGCAGAAGAAATTGTCGTTCAAAATACACAAGCACTTGCAGATGAAATAGAAGAAATTTCACCGGTGAAAGATGACTTATATACACCGAAAATAGAAGGTGCCGATGAAGAAATTAGAAACTTATGCTATTCACGAGCAAAGTTTATTTATGGTGATGACATTCCGAAAATCGTGACAGATCGTTTAGAGAAAGAGTTAGATAGTATTATTAGTAATGGCTTCGCTGTTATCTATCTGATTTCTCATAAACTAGTAAAAAAATCGCTAGATGATGGATATCTGGTAGGTTCAAGGGGATCAGTTGGGTCATCTTTTGTAGCGACGATGACGGAAATCACAGAGGTTAATCCTTTACCACCTCATTATGTATGTCCAGATTGCCATTATAATGAATTTATTACAGATGGTTCGTATGCTAGTGGATTTGATTTACCTGATAAAGCTTGTCCAAATTGTGGAACATCGCTTAATAAGGATGGGCAGGATATACCATTTGAAACATTCCTAGGCTTTAAAGGAGATAAAGTACCTGATATTGATTTAAACTTCTCTGGTGAATACCAACCAAAAGCTCATAACTATACCAAGGTATTATTTGGTGAGGATTATGTGTATCGTGCGGGTACAATTGGTACAATCGCGGAAAAGACTGCGTATGGTTATGTAAAAGGCTATGCATCTGATAAGAACCTAGTCTTTAAAAATGCAGAAGTTGATCGATTAGTGAAAGGTTGTACTGGTGTAAAGCGTACCACTGGTCAGCATCCAGGTGGTATCATTGTAGTACCAGACTATATGGAAATCTATGATTTTACACCGATTCAATTCCCTGCAGATGATCGTAAAAGTGAATGGAAAACCACACACTTTGACTTCCATTCGATTCATGATAATTTGTTGAAGCTTGATATACTAGGACACGATGATCCGACCGTCATTCGTATGCTTCAGGATTTAAGTGGAATAGATCCTAAAACGATTCCAACGGATGACAAAGAGGTCATGAAAATATTTTCAAGCACGGAATCGTTAGGTGTTAAGCCAGAACAAATAAATAGTAAGACAGGTACATTAGGTGTACCAGAATTTGGAACAAAGTTTGTTCGTCAGATGTTAGAAGATACAAAACCAAAAACCTTCGCTGAATTAGTTATTATTTCTGGACTATCGCACGGTACGGATGTATGGTTGGGGAATGCCCAAGAATTAATAAACGATGGTATATGTCAATTACCAGAGGTTATTGGATGTCGTGATGATATTATGGTGTATTTAATGCATAAAGGGCTGGAAGCATCACTTGCCTTTAAGATAATGGAATCCGTACGTAAAGGGAAAGGCTTGCAGGATGAGTGGATTGTGGAAATGAAGAAGCATAATGTACCAGATTGGTATGTTGAATCTTGTAAGAAGATTAAATATATGTTCCCTAAAGCCCATGCAGCCGCTTATGTCTTAATGGCAGTCCGTATTGCTTATTTCAAAGTACATTATCCAATTTTCTTCTATGCTGCTTACTTTACTGTTCGTGCAAGTGACTTTGACTTGGACACAATGGTTAAAGGATCGGAGGCTATTCGTAAACGTATAGAAGGGATTAATGCAAAAGGAAATGATGCTCCACCTAAAGAGAAGAGTTTATTAACGGTTTTAGAAGTTGCCCTTGAAATGTGTGAGCGCGGATTTTCTTTCCAAAAAGTGGATCTATATAAATCGAAGGCTAGTGAATTTGTTGTAGAAGGTAACACGTTAATCCCACCATTCAATGCAGTGGAAGGACTAGGAACGAACGCAGCTATCAACATTGTAAAAGCAAGAGAAGAGGGAGAATTCTTATCCAAGGAAGATTTGCGAGAAAGAAGTAAAATTTCTAAAACAATACTAGAATATTTAGATAATCATGGTTGTTTAGAAGGCATGGAAGAGAAAAATCAGCTTTCATTATTCTAACAATAGTTTAGGTTTGAGAGGTGACTTAATGTGGTATATACATTGGGGTGCTACCTCTCTTTTTTTCTATGTCATCTACCATAGCTGTCGAAAGTTTCACCTATAATTTTTCTTGAAAATAACGTTTGTATCCAGATATAATAATTTCAAATATAGAAGGAAGTGTGTCTAGTGCCTAATTTGATTAAAAGTGAAGATCTTCATGATTTTCTAGTTTTAAATCGGCCTTCATTTGAAGAAAGGTTACTTAGTGTTGCTGTTAATGTACGGGATAAGATTAATGAGATACATGTAATTGGTAATATAAATCTACTGGATAATGCACATCAACTTGTACTTTTAATCGTGGATGGTAAGCTTGATGAAGTAGAGGAGTTTGCGAAAAAAGAAGGCATAGTTTGGGCTAAGCATGCCATGACACTCAGCTTCAAATTGGAGTGGATTCGAGCAATCCGTAAAACGTTCTGGGAGTTTTTATACCATTTTGATACCCTTAACGGTCATAAGGTAAAGAATAGCGAAAACTTCTATACAGAAACGAGTATATATAATGAGCTGGTCGACTCATTCACCAATAGCTTTTTTATTAGCTATTCCAAGTATAAAGATGAGTTAATTGAGAAACAGCAAAAATTAGTAAACAATCTTTCTGTGCCAATAATTCCGATAACCCCAGACGTTAGTATTCTTCCACTGATCGGCACGATTGATACGAATCGGGCAAATGTAATCGAGGAAAAAGTCTTATTTGAAGTTGGTCGAATGAGAATTCAAACACTGATTATGGATCTATCTGGCATAGCCGAAATGGACAACGAAGCAATTCGGTTATTCCTAAAATTGTTAGATGGTGTAGGTATGATGGGAAGTAAATTAGTCATCACTGGTTTAAGGCCAGAGATTGTTCGCAATATGATTAAACTAGATGTAGAATTCGGTGGTAAAGCAACTACAAAGGCTTCCCTTCAAAAAGCTTTACAAGATTATTTAAAAATCGATACTAATCATAGTAGGGAATCCCTAGTTGATTTATTTTCCAAATAAAGAAATGTAAGGGCTATTTCTTCGTTATTTTCTTGCATAGCCATATTACTTATGGTATATTTTAGTAGTAAGTATCGATAGTATCGGACAAAAGAGTGGGCATTCCCACTCTTTCTTCGTAATCTGCCTACGTTGTGTAACATTCCCTTGCCTATTGGCAAGGGTTTTATATTGGTTTATCTTTTTAAATGAAAAATAGGCAGTTAGTCAATAATAAGATATAGTAAGTACAGCTAGAGTTAAAAGGAGGAGGGTTAGACTTGAGCTCTCAGGTTGTCAAAACAACAGAAGAACTAGTTAGGCCAATTCTAGAAGAAAAGAATCTAGAGTTAGTCGATATCGAATATGTAAAAGAAGGAAAAAATTGGTTTTTAAGAGTCTTTATTGATAAAGAAGGCGGAATAGACATCACCGAATGTGGCGAAGTGTCCGAGCAATTGAGTGAAAAGCTAGATGATGTTGACCCTATACAGGAAGCGTATTTCCTAGAGGTATCTTCACCAGGAGTGGAACGCCCCATCAAAACTGTGGAAGACTTTGCTAAAAGCATAAACAAAAATGTTTATGTAAAGTTATTTGAACCAATTAATGGTGAAAAGGCATACGAAGGTATTTTAGTAAATTTCTCAAACAATGTTGCTACTATTGAATACAAAGTGAAAACACGTAAGCATCAAGTAGAGATACCATTTGAGAAAATTGCAAAAGCGAGACTCGCAGTTACATTATAAGGGGGAAAGAAGAAAATGAGTAGTCAATTGTTTGATGCAATTGAAAATTTAGGTAAAGAAAAAGGTATTGATAAGGAGATCTTAATTGAAGCTTTAGAAGCTGCTTTAATATCTGCTTATAAAAAGAATTTCAAGTCCGCTACAAATGTTCGTGTTGAATTAGATGAAAAATCTGGTACAATGCGTGTGTTTTCACGAAAAACAGTTGTAGAGGAAGTATTGGATAACCAACAAGAAATTTCGTTAGAGGAAGCTAAGAAAATTAATCCTAATTACGAAATTGAAGATATTATAGAAGTTGAAGTGACGCCAAAGGATTTTGGTAGAATTGCTGCACAAGCTGCTAAGCAAGTAGTTACACAACGTGTTCGTGAGGCTGAACGAGGGGTTATCTTCAGTGAGTACTCAGACCGTGAAGAAGATGTAATGACTGGTATTATTCAACGCATTGACCCTAGATTCGTATATGTGAATTTAGGTAAAATTGAAGCGAAATTACCAGAGTCTGAACAAATGCCAACGGAAGAATACCAGGTTCATGATCGCTTAAAAGTGTTCGTAACAAAAGTTGAAAACACTAGTAAAGGACCGCAAATATTTATTTCTAGGTCACATCCAGGTTTACTGAAACGCTTATTTGAAATGGAAGTTCCTGAAATTTATGATGGAATTGTTGAAATCAAATCTGTGGCTAGGGAAGCGGGAGATCGTTCTAAAATCGCAGTATTTGCAGAGGACCCGGAGATTGATCCGGTTGGTTCTTGTGTTGGTCAAAAAGGGCAACGTGTACAAACGATTGTGAATGAATTAAAAGGGGAAAAAATTGATATAGTAGAATGGTCAGAAGATCCAGTAGTGTATGTTTCAAATGCACTAAGCCCTTCTAAAGTCATTGAAGTACTAGTCAATGAAGAAGAAAAATCTACTACTGTCATTGTACCTGACTATCAGTTATCACTTGCAATTGGAAAACGCGGTCAAAACGCAAGGCTTGCAGCTAAGCTAACCGGTTGGAAGATTGATATTAAGAGTGAAACAGAAGCTCGTGAAGAAGGCCTGTTAACAGAGCAAAACGATACAGATTACGCAGCTGTCGAAGAGGATTTATTCGAATAGGGGAGAGAAATATATGGTAGCAAAACGAAAAACTCCAGAGCGTAAATGTGTAGTAACAAATGAAATGAAGCCAAAAAAAGAGTTAATCCGTGTTGTTCGGAATAAAGATGGAGAGGTCTTTGTAGATGCTACCGGAAAGAAAAATGGTAGAGGAGCCTATTTAACAAAAGACCTAGAAGTAATTAATAAGGCAGAGAAGACAGGTGTACTTAGTAAGCATTTAAATGTACAAATAGATGAATCCATCTATGAAGAACTAAGAGCATCTATTAGTGATAATCATGAAAAGTAATTATTTAAATATTATTGGGATAGCATTTCGAGCCGGTAAATGTTCTACAGGGGAAGAAACGATTGTTAAAGACATACAAAAAACTAGAGCGAAATTAGTACTTATAGCAAATGATGTAGGTCCCCAAACACGTAAAAAACTGACAGATAAATGTCACACATATGGCGTTCCATATGTGATTGTATCCGATGATCGAGAAACATTATCAAATGCTATCGGAAAATCCCATAGAGTAGCTATTGCAATATTAGATGACGGTTTTGCAAATAAACTAGAATCTCTACTCGGGTAAATAAATTCGGGGGTGAACGTATGCGTAAAATGCGTGTATATGAATATGCAAAACAGCAAAATGTTACAAGCAAGGATGTTATAAACTTTTTAAAAGAGAATAATATTGAAGTTTCCAATCACATGTCTACGATTGAAAGTGACACGATTGCAAAACTAGATCAAAAGTTCTCGAAAAATCAAAGTAATCCTTCAGAAAAACAATCAAGTCCTGAGAAGAAGTCAAATGACCAGGAAACGAAGAAAGAAAAAGGGACTAATTTGAATTCAAAACCGAATAGTAACAAACAAGAACAACATAATAAAAAACAAATGAACCATAATAAATCAAAACCTAACCATAATAAACAGCAGAATAAAGGACCAAAGAATAAAAAGAACAAACAGCAGAATAAGCAGTTTGTAGAGCAGCCTGCTGTTAAGGAAACACCGAAAGAAATTAAGTATTCTGGAACACTTACGGTTAGTGAGCTAGCCGATAAGCTAAATAAGGAAGCTTCGGAAATAATCAAGAAGCTAATGTTCCTTGGTGTAATGGCAACAAAAAACCAAGACCTTGATGACGATGCTATCGAGTTAATCTGCGCAGAGTATGATGTTGAGGTAGAAAAAGAAATTATTTTAGAAGATACGGACCTAGATAAATACATGGAAGAAGATGATGAATCTGCTTTAGTAGAGAGACCTGCAGTTGTGACGATAATGGGTCACGTTGACCATGGTAAAACAACATTACTTGACTCTATTCGTAATACGAAGGTTACTGCTGGAGAAGCTGGTGGTATTACACAGCATATTGGTGCTTACCAAATTAAAAAAGATGGCAAAAAAATCACTTTCCTTGATACACCAGGACATGCTGCATTCACAAGTATGCGTTCACGTGGAGCGCAAGTAACAGATATCGCGATTATCGTAGTGGCTGCAGATGATGGTGTCATGCCACAAACAGTTGAAGCTATTAACCATGCTAAGGCAGCAGAAGTTCCGATTATTATTGCTGTGAACAAAATGGATAAAGAAGCAGCAAACCCAGACCGCGTTATGCAGGAATTAACAGAATATGAATTAGTTCCTGAAGATTGGGGCGGGGATACAATTTTCGTTCCACTATCAGCGCTTAAAGGGGAAGGCATTGACGATCTTCTAGAAATGATTATCCTTGTATCAGAAGTTGAAGAACTAAAAGCGAACCCTACACGTAATGCAACTGGTACAGTAATTGAAGCACAGCTTGATAAAGGTCGAGGTTCAGTAGCAACACTATTAGTACAAAATGGAACATTACACGTAGGTGATCCGATCGTTGTAGGTAATACATTTGGTCGTGTCCGTGCAATGGTCAACGATCTTGGTCAACGTGTAAAAGAAGCAGGTCCATCTACTCCGGTAGAGATTACGGGATTAAATGATGTACCACAAGCAGGAGACCAATTCCTTGTATTTGATGACGAAAAAACCGCCCGTCAAATCGGTGAAGCTCGTCAACAAAAACAAATCCAAGAAAATCGCTCTGAAACAAATAAGGTTAGCTTGGATGACCTTTTTGAGCAAATTAAGCAAGGTGAAATGAAAGAAATCAATGTTATTATTAAGGCGGATGTTCAAGGGTCTGTTGAGGCACTAGCTTCTTCACTTCAAAAGATTGAAGTAGAAGGTGTTAAAATTAAGATTATCCATACGGGTGTAGGTGCTATTACAGAATCAGATATTATTTTAGCCTCTGCTTCTAATGCCATTGTAATCGGCTTTAATGTTCGTCCAGATGCAAATGCTAAGAGCACTGCTGAGAATGAAAAAGTGGATATTCGTCTTCACCGAATTATTTATAAAGTTATTGAAGAAATTGAATCAGCAATGAAAGGGTTACTTGATCCTGAATTTGAAGAAAAAGTTATCGGGCAAGCAGAAGTACGTGAAACATTCAAAGTTTCTAAAGTTGGAACAATTGCCGGTGGTTATGTAACGGATGGAAAACTTACACGTGATGCTGGTATTCGTTTAATCCGTAATGGTGTCGTTATATTCGAAGGTGAAATCGATACATTGAAACGCTTTAAAGATGATGTGAAAGAAGTCGCACAAAACTATGAGTGTGGTATAACGATCAAAAATTATAACGACATTAAAGAAGGCGACATTATTGAGGCATTTGTCATGGAGGAAATTGAGCGAAAATGATCTTCTATCTTGAAGTAGAATGCATGATGTATGATGGTCACTCATTAAAGGATAAACGTTCAGTTATCAAAAGGATACTGGCTAAGTTGCGGAATGATTTCAATGTCGCAGTAACAGAGCTTGATTATCATGATCTATGGCAACGAACAAAGCTTGGTGTTGTTACGATAACCAATGAGCGTAATCATGGTGAGCAAATAATGCAGGAAGTACTTCGAGTTATCGATACGTATTCCGAATTGGAAAGAACGATTACTACGATGGAAGTCGTATAAGCAATCGGGAATACATGTGTTTAAGTAAAGAGGTGATTACTATGAGTAATTTACGAGCTAATCGAGTTGCAGAGCAAATGAAAAAAGAACTTGGTGAAATCTTAACTAGAAAAATTAAAGATCCCCGTGTTGGTTTTGTAACAGTGACTGATGTTGAAGTAACAGGTGACTTGCAGCAAGCAACTGTATATATTTCTGTTCTTGGTGATGATGCTAAGAAACAGGATACATTACTTGGCCTTGCAAAGGCGAAAGGATTTATCCGCTCAGAAATTGGGAATCGAATTCGTTTAAGAAAAACACCTGAAATTACCTTTGAATTTGATGAAGCACTTGAATACGGAAATCGTATTGAAACGATATTACGTGATATAAATAAGCAATAAGTTAATATGTCTCGGATAAAAAATCTGGCTCTTTTGGGTCAGATTTTTATTCGGAAAAGGGTTAGAGATTTGGGGAAAGTGAGGTTTAAGTAGCGTTTCAGCGAAGCGATACAATGCTTGGATTTTAGCATAAACCCATTGTCTCATTCCCTTTTTTACATAAGAAAATTTGAAATAGCTTAAAGTATAGACCTTTGGGGGTTATAATGGAATGGATGGCATTTTACCACTTTGGAAGCCAAAAGGTTTCACCTCACATGATTGTGTGATGAAAGTCAGGAAATTATTTAAAACAAAAAAAGTTGGTCATACGGGAACACTTGACCCGGAGGTAGAAGGTGTCTTACCAATATGTATAGGTCAAGCAACTAAAATCGTCCAATTTCTTACCGATACAACAAAAGTATACGTAGCAGAGCTTACGTTAGGTATGGCAACGGAAACAGAAGATGCACATGGAAAAATAATCGAAAAAGTAAGCGTAGAACAATTTCCTTCTAAACAGGAAATTAAAAACGTGTTACAATCTTTTAAGGGAGAAATCTTACAAGTTCCTCCGATGTATTCAGCTGTAAAGGTTGGAGGGAAGAAATTATATGAGTATGCACGTGCTAATCAAGAGGTGGAGCGTCCTGTAAGAAAGGTGACGATACATGAAATCACTTATCTTCCAACTGATGATGAAGTCATTCGTTTCCAAGTGACATGTTCGAAAGGGACGTATATCCGGACCTTATGTGTCGACATAGGAAAAAAACTTGGCTATCCAGCACATATGTCGCAGCTAGTACGGGAAGAAACCGGTGATATTAAAAAATGTGACACAGTAGATTTTGATACCATCGAAAATGCATGCTTAGTAGGAAAAGGACAAGAACTACTTTTACCAATTACTAGAGGTTTAACCCATCTAGATACGTATTATGTAGATGATAATGTAAAGCGAAAAGTATTGAATGGCCAGAAACTCAGAAGACCAGATCAAGTGTTGCAAACGAATCCTTTTAAAGTAATGTATGGTGAAGAATTATTAGCAATCTACACGATACATCCTGAAAAGGAAGATGAGATTAAGCCAATTCGTGTATTTAACGAATAACGGAAGTGCAGGTGAAAACATGAAAACAATTGAATTAACCTATCCCCATTCGATGACAGCAGATGAATTGCCAGAGACGGTTGTTGCTTTAGGGTTCTTTGATGGTATCCATAAAGGTCACCAAACAGTAATTAGACAAGCAGTATCTAAAGCAGAAGAGAAACATATGGAAAGTGCAGTCATTACGTTCTATCCACATCCTTCTGTTGTTTTGAAAAATAACCATGATGTAAAGTACATTACCCCGCTTAATGAAAAACAAGAGGTTTTAGAGCGCCTTGGGGTTGATCGATTATATATCGTGACTTTTAATAAACAATTATCATCGTTATCACCGCAAGAATTTATCGATCATTTTATTATCGGATTACATATTAAACATGTAGTTGCTGGATTTGATTTTACATATGGCCATAAAGGAAAAGGGAATATGGATAATATTGAGATGTATTCTCGCGGTAAGTTTGGTTATACAATCATTGATCAAGTTTCCATCGATAATGAAAAGGTAAGTTCTACAAGGGTTAGAAGTTTATTAGCAGATGGTGAAGTAGAGAAAGTAACGGAATTGTTAGGAAGACCACTTGTAACGAGTGGTACCGTAATTGAAGGGGATAAACGCGGAAGGGAAATTGGTTTTCCAACTGCTAATATAAACTATTCCGAAGAGGCATTACTACCGAAGCCGGGAATTTATGCGGTAGGTGTGATGATTAACGGAACACGATTTAATGGGATGGCTAGTCTTGGAATAAACCCTACTTTTACAGAAAATCGTACTGACCTCTCACTTGAAGTGAACATTTTAGATTTTCACGATGATTTATATGGTAAAGAAATTGTCATTGAGTGGTATAAGTTCTTTCGTAATGAGGAAAAATTTAATCAAGTAGAAGAATTAATAGAGCAAATGAAACAGGATGAACAATTAATCCGAACCTATTTATCTAAACAAATTTAAGTAAAAGATAGGATTGTTTCTATTAATCCCTTGCTTTTTTGCTCAAAAAGTTGTAAGCTATAACAGTTAAAACCTTCGCTTGGCAAATCGAAACTCCGACGTTTGCTAGGGGACAGGGGATATCAATGAAATTAGGAGGTGGCCTAACATGGCTATTACAAAAGAACGTAAGAATGAAATCATTAATGAATACAAAGTGCATGAAAATGATACTGGTTCTCCAGAAGTACAAATTGCTGTACTAACTGAGGAAATCAATACATTAAATGATCACTTAAGAATTCATAAAAAAGATCATCATTCACGTCGTGGTCTTTTAAAAATGGTTGGTAAGCGTCGTAACTTACTAAACTACTTACGTAATAAAGACGTTACACGTTATCGTGAACTAATTAAAAAGCTTGGCTTACGTAGATAATGTAAAAAGCAGGAGTAATCCTGCTTTTTTTTCTACGTTCATACATAGACGAAATTTACATTCCTGTTTATTAAGTATAAAATATAAGAATAGAAGTGTTTTTATGAAAGGAGTACTATAAATAATGGCAGAAGATAAACAAGTATTCTCCACAGAAATCGCCGGTAAACCGTTCGTTGTTGAAATCGGAGAATTAGCAAAGCAAGCAAATGGTGCTTGTATGGTGCAATATGGTGATTCATCAGTACTCGCCGTTGCAACCGCATCGAAAGAACCGAAGGATTTACCATTCTTCCCGTTAACAGTTAATTATGAAGAACGACTATATGCAGTAGGTAAAATCCCAGGTGGCTTTATTAAAAGAGAAGGTAGACCTAGTGAGAAAGCAATATTAGCATCAAGATTGATTGACAGACCGATTCGTCCGCTATTTCCAGATGGATATCGTAATGAAGTACAAGTAATTAGTACTGTCATGAGTGTAGATCAAGATTGCTCTACGGAAATTGCTGCGATGATTGGGTCTTCTATTGCACTTTCCATTTCCAATATCCCATTTGAACAGCCGATTGCAGGGGTTCATGTTGGACGTGTGGATGGGGAATTCATTATTAACCCGACAATTGAACAAGAGGCGAAGAGTGATATTGAATTAACAGTCGCTGGTACAAAGGATGCTATCAATATGGTGGAAGCAGGTGCAAATGAAGTACCAGAAGAAGTCATGTTGGAAGCCATTATGTTTGGGCATGAGGAAATTAAACGTTTAGTTGCTTTCCAAGAAGAAATTGTACAAGCTATCCAACCAGAAAAGTCTGAAGTAATATTATTTGAATATGATAGTGCTCTACTAGAGAAAGTTGAATCAGAAGCAAAGGATAAGTTACTTGCTGCTATTCAGGTGAAAGAAAAGCATGCTAGAGAAGATGCTATTAGTGAAGTGAAAAAAGAGGTATTGGCACGATACGAAGAAGAAGAAGCGGATGTTATCTCACAAGTTAGCGCTATTTTAGATAAAATGGTGAAAGAAGAAGTACGTCGCTTAATTACAAAAGAGAAAATTCGTCCAGATGGCCGTAAAGTAGATCAAATTCGTCCATTATCATCACGTGTTAGTGTCCTACCACGTGCACATGGTTCAGGATTATTTACTCGTGGACAGACCCAAGCTTTAAGTGTATGTACTCTAGGTGCTCTAGGAGATGTTCAAATCTTAGATGGGTTAGATCTAGAAGAGTCTAAACGATTCATGCATCATTATAACTTCCCACAATACAGTGTAGGGGAAACAGGACCAATGCGTGGGCCTGGTCGTCGTGAAATTGGCCATGGTGCATTAGGTGAAAGGGCACTTGAAAAAGTTGTTCCATCCGAAAAAGACTTTCCATATACGATTCGCTTAGTATCAGAAGTATTAGAATCCAATGGTTCAACTTCACAGGCTAGTATTTGCGCAAGTACGTTGGCAATGATGGATGCTGGTGTTCCGATTAAAGCCCCAGTTGCCGGTATTGCAATGGGCCTTGTTAAATCAGGTGATGATTATACGATTCTTACCGATATCCAAGGGATGGAAGATGCGCTAGGAGATATGGATTTCAAGGTTGCTGGAACGGAAAAGGGTGTTACAGCGCTTCAAATGGATATTAAAATCGATGGTTTATCGAAAGAAATTCTAGAAGAAGCATTAACACAAGCGAAGAAAGGTCGTATGCAGATCTTAGATTCGATGATGCAAACAATCAGTGAACCTAAGAACGAATTATCACAATATGCTCCTAAGATTTTAACGATGTCTATTAATCCAGACAAAATCCGTGATGTTATTGGTCCAAGTGGGAAACAAATCAATAAAATCATTGAGGAAACTGGTGTAAAAATTGATATTGAGCAGGATGGTAGTGTGTTTATTTCTTCTACTGATTCAGCTATGAATGAAAAAGCTAAACAGATTATTGAAGATATCGTTCGAGAAGTGGAAATAGGTCAAGTTTATTTAGGGACCGTGAAACGCATTGAAAAATTTGGAGCATTTGTAGAAATCTTTAAAGGCAAAGATGGATTAGTACACATCTCCGAATTGGCTGAGGAAAGAACGAACAAAGTGGAAGATGTAGTGAAAATTGGTGACCAAATTATGGTAAAAGTAAAAGAAATTGATCAGCAAGGAAGAGTAAATCTTTCTCGTAAAGCTGTATTAAAGGAACAAAAAGAGAAAGCTGAAAAATCAACATTATAAAGACAAAGAAGAGAAGCTGGAAATCCAGTTTCTTTTTTCATGTCTAGATTTCATATCTTGTCCTCCTCCTTCATATATATGAAAGGGAGGAGTGATGTTAATGTATAACTATCGAAATTATATACATGTCATTGTTTTTGTCATAATCGTAATGGTATCGTTTAATATAGAACATAATCCGTTTCAAGTGGAAAGTCAGGCCACTTTCTCTCCAGTAGAAGTAGCAAAAGGAGAAGATCCACTATATCAAGAAATTGAGGAGAAAAGTGAGCGATATAATGAGGAGCCGGAAGATGCCTATATAGATAGAGTGTGGAAGAAAATACCAGGCAGAAATGGTCGTCAAGTGGATATCGCTGCATCATACGAACGCATGAAAAAAGCTGGAGAATTTGATGAAGATTTACTAGTTTATCAACCAATACCACCAAAGGTTTCGTTAAACGATTTAGGGCCAGCCCCAATATACCGTGGACATCCTGATAAGCAGATGGTTTCTTTTCTAATTAACGTTTCATGGGGAACAGAGTACATTCCGGACATATTAAACACCTTAAAGGAACAAAAGGTTAAAGCCACCTTTTTCATAGAAGGAAAATGGGCTAAAGAGAATGTAGAATACGTGAAAATGATTAAGGAACAAGGGCATACTATTGGTAATCATGCCTATAACCATCCTGATATGGCAAGATTAGGGAGAGCTGAAATAGAAAAGCAAATCAAAGATACAAATGAAGTACTCCATGCTATTACAGGCGAAGATCCAAAATGGTTTGCCCCACCAAGTGGTAGCTATTCAGACGAGGTAGTAAAAGTTGCTGATGAATTACATATGAATACGATCCTTTGGAGTGTGGATACGATTGATTGGAAGAATCCAACAGTAGATGTTATGATGAATCGTGTAATTGGAAAACTTCATCCTGGTGCAACGATTTTAATGCATCCAACAGCCTCGGTTGCGAAGGGATTACCTTCCTTAATTACAGAGATTAAGGCGAGGGATTACAAAATAGGTTCAATCGATAAATTATTATCAGAAACACGATAGCTTGGTTACAGGAGGAACGAACTTGATAGAAAAACATACTAGCAAAAATGGACTACGAATTGTACTAGAAAAAATACCTTCCGTAAGATCAGTTACGATTGGTGTGTGGGTGTTAACTGGTTCAAGGAATGAAAATGAAATAAATAATGGAATTTCGCATTTTCTGGAGCATATGTTCTTTAAAGGGACAAAGACACGTACAGCAACAGACATAGCGGAAGCTTTTGACTCCATAGGTGGTCAAGTGAATGCTTTTACATCAAAAGAATATACATGTTTTTATGCTAAAGTATTGGATACACATAAGGAGCATGCTTTAGAAATTTTAGCAGATATGTTCTTTAATTCATCGTTTGATTCAGACGAAATGGAACGCGAGAAGAAAGTTGTTTATGAAGAAATCAAAATGTATGAGGATACCCCGGATGATATAGTGCATGATTTACTGGCTAGAGCATCGTATGGCCAACATCCATTAGGCTATCCAATACTTGGAATCGAAGAACACTTGAAAACCTTTACTCCAGATACATTAAGAGAGTACATATCTAGTCATTATACACCAGAAAATGTCGTTATTTCCGTAGCGGGTAACGTTGATGTATCGTTTATTTCTACAGTTGAAAGTTATTTCGGAAACTATAGCTCAAATGCGAAACGGTCCATGGTTACTAAACCAACCTTCTTAAGTGATACGATTGAAAGGCATAAAGATACAGAACAAGCTCATTTATGTATTGGTTATAATGGTTTACCGGTTGATTCAGAAGATGTGTATAGTCTTATTATTCTTAACAATGTTCTTGGAGGAAGTATGAGCTCCAGACTATTCCAGGAAGTAAGAGAAAAACGTGGACTTGCATACTCTGTATTTTCTTATCACTCATCGTTTTTAGATCATGGGTTACTTACTATTTATGCAGGAACTGGGAAAGAACAATTACCTTTGTTAAAAGATACGATTGAACAAACGGTTGATAACTTAATGGAAAAAGGTTTAACAGATAAGGAATTAAGAAATAGTAAAGAGCAATTAAAGGGAAGCTTAATGTTGAGTTTGGAAAGCACTAATAGTCGAATGAGCAGAAATGGGAAGAATGAGTTGTTGCTAAACCGTCATCGAACACTGGATGAAATGATTCAAGAGATTGATTCGGTTAGTCATGAGTCGATT
This sequence comes from Ornithinibacillus liuyingii, assembly GCF_055550225.1. Classification (NCBI taxonomy): domain Bacteria; kingdom Bacillati; phylum Bacillota; class Bacilli; order Caryophanales; family Bacillaceae; genus Ornithinibacillus; species Ornithinibacillus liuyingii. Next base: position 439,660 of record NZ_JBPWOS010000001.1, read on the forward strand.
AAACAGGTTATCGAGTTGACCTTTGGTAGTAAAGCACCATCTACTGCACTCATTGCTCCGAAAATTGGTTAACCAATACAAATTCATTTGTGTATAAGTTTTAAAACGTACTAGGATTATTGGGTAAGGTCATCAACGGGTGACTTTGCCCACTATTTTTCTTTTTAGAGGTATAGTGAAAAGCTAGCCATTTTTCGTCAATCGGCTCTGGTCTCCCGTTCCAATCCATATTATAGGATATAATCATTCGTTGCGATACACAGGTTAATTCTGGTTGTTGTTGAATTGTAATCTGTTCTGTTTTTGGTAGATAAGTTTCCCTGTACTTTTTTCGATAATCATGTGTTATCACACTTTTCATTCCCTCCATTATTTGCTAGTTATATTATATAGAATAATATGAAGAATCTCACACTTATGGTGAAATTTTTACGTATTATGAATAGAATAGAATATGAATGTAACATAGGGCTAGTTTTTTTAGCATATACTTATAAAAACGGGAGGAATTGGAGGGCTGAATCCGTGCGCTACAATGATATAAGTAATAAGGAAATAGTGAATATTACTAACGGTAAACGATTAGGAATATTAGGACAGACAGATTTGGAAATCGATGAACATACGGGGCAAATTCATTCGTTTATTTTGCCTAACTATAAATGGTTCGGTCTAAAGAAAGAAGGAGAAGTTGCTAAAATTCATTGGAATTCGATAAAAAAGATTGGCGAGGATATGATTATGATTGAAGCAGAATAGCGTTATGACGGCTAGTATCGATACAGAGATACTAGCCTTTTTTTGTCCCTTTTCATAACTAGCATTCACTATCCGCCTATAAAATCATAAGCTATAAAGAAAAATGCTTTAACTTGATATGGAGATATTGGCTTTTATCGATGACTTTTTATTTTGAGGTTGGAGGGTGTTCTAGGTAATGAAACAATTCATAGCTGTTATAGGTGGAGATGCTAGATATTTAGAGCTAATTAGACAACTGCAAGCTATTGAAAATATAGAGTTAGTTCTAGTAGGCTACGACAAATTAGAACAAGGATTTACAGGATTAAATCAAAAAGATTTTAATGAGTTAGATGTTGAAAATATAGATATTATTATATTACCTATTACCGGTGCAGATGAAGGGGGCAAGGTAGAGACGGTCTTTTCTGATCAAGATATCTATATTACAAAGGAGTGGCTTGATCGACTGAAAGAGAGTGCGGTTATTTTCACCGGAATAACTACCAATCATTTGACAGAATTAGTGGGGCATTCCAATAAAACATTAATCCCTCTACTGGACCGGGACGATGTGGCAATTTACAATTCAATCCCAACAGCTGAAGGTGCAATCATGATGGCTATTGAGAATACGGACTATACCATTCATTCATCTAGAGTAATTGTTGCTGGCTTTGGTAGGGTAGGGAATACGGTTGCCAATAAATTTGCAGCGCTTGGTGCAAAAGTTTCGGTAGCAACTAGAAATTCAACGGATTTAGCGAGAATTACAGAAATGGGTCTAACCCCAATCGCCTTAAATAAATTGTCTTCTTATACTAGTGAATGTGATCTTTTGATTAATACGATACCAGCTAAGGTAATAAACAAGGATGCCATTCAAAATTTGCCAGCAAGCGCAGTCATTATAGACTTAGCTTCAAAGCCTGGTGGTACAGATTTTGATTATGCAAAGCAACGAGGTATTGAAGCAATGCTAGCAAGAAGTTTGCCTAGTATAGTAGCCCCTAAGACTGCTGGTAAAATACTAGCAGATGTCATCATTCAAATATTAACAAAGGAAAAGGAGTTATTATGATGGATTTAAAAGGGAAAAGAATTGGGTTTGGTGTGACAGGTTCACATTGCACATATGAGGCAGTATTTGGTCCTATGGAACGACTAGTGGAATTAGGAGCGGAGGTTGTTCCAGTTGTTACTTATACGGTAATGAATGTTGATACGAAATTTGGTAAAGCAAAGGATCATATTGAACGAATCGAATCCATTACTGGGAAGAAAGTAATTTCTACGATGCCAGAAGCGGAGCCACTCGGTCCTCAAAATCCACTTGATTGTATGGTAATTGCTCCTTTAACCGGTAATTCTATGAGTAAGTTTGCCAATGCGCAAACCGATTCTCCGCCACTTATGGCTGCAAAAGCGACCATGCGAAACGGAGCTCCAGTCGTACTAGGAATATCTACGAATGATGCTTTAGGTCTAAATGGTGTTAATTTAATGCGTTTAATGGCAAGTAAGTATATTTATTTTGTTCCCTATGGCCAAGACGATCCATACAAAAAGCCTAATTCACTAGTTGCTAACATGGAGTTATTATCTGATACAGTTTCTTTAGCTTTGGAAGGTAAGCAATTACAACCGATATTAGTACCATTTTCGGAATAAATTGTGATAGAATGTATAGTTAAGATTCAGATAGTATTTAATAATTTTTATTCTTCTGGGGGAAGGGGTTATCATCATGACAAAAGAAACTTATAATGTAGCAGTAGTTGGAGCAACAGGGGCTGTTGGTCAAAACATAGTGAAATTACTAGAGGAAAGAAATTTTCCAATTAATGAACTAAAGCTTCTCTCCTCAAAGCGTTCTCAAGGAACAAAGATTATGTTCAAAGAGCAAGAATATACGGTAGAAGAAACAACGAACGAAAGTTTTAACGATATAGATATTGCTTTATTTTCAGCTGGTGGATCAGTGTCTAAGCAGTTTGCACCAGAAGCAGTGAAACGTGGTGCTGTAGTAGTTGATAATACAAGTGCCTATCGGATGGATGAGGAAGTACCACTAGTTGTACCAGAAGTAAATGAGGAGGATTTGGCATTGCATAAAGGTATTATTGCCAATCCGAATTGTTCGACAATCCAAATGGTAGCGGCTTTAAAGCCGTTAAAAGAAGCTTTTGGTTTGAAGAAAGTTATCGTATCTACCTACCAAGCTGTTTCTGGAGCAGGAAACCAGGCTGTAGATGAACTAAGAAGACAAACAGAGGGATTTTTGAATAATGAAGAGGTTACACCAAAAATATTACCAGTAAATGGCGATCGTAACCATTACCCAATTGCCTTTAATGCACTGCCTCAAATCGATGTATTCCAGGATAATGGTTATACGTTTGAAGAGATGAAGATGATTAATGAAACGAGAAAAATATTGCATGCACCTGAACTGAAAGTTACAGCAACTTGTGTTCGCCTACCATTTTTCACCTCTCATGCTGAAAGTGTATATATTGAGGTAGAGAAAGAAGGGTTACGAACGGAGGATCTTTGGAAGGTATTAGACAATGCGGATGGGATTGTTTTACAGGACGATCCAACTAACCAAGTCTATCCAACACCCCAAAGTGCTGCTGGAGAAAAAGAAGTATTTGTTGGTCGTGTAAGGAAGGACTTAGATGATGATAAAGGATTCCACTTATGGATCGTTTCTGATAATCTGCTTAAAGGAGCTGCATGGAATACCGTTCAAATTGCTGAACGTATGATTGAAAAGGGGTTCTTATTAAAATAGTTAGGTAGAGGTGTTTGAAACGTGCAGATATTAGTTCAGAAATTTGGTGGAACTTCTGTACAAAATGAACGAACTAGACAACATGTTATTCATCATATAGAACATGCACTACTGAATGATAATAAGCTTGTAGTAGTCGTATCTGCAATGGGAAGAAGTCCAGAGGCCTATGCTACGGATTCATTATTAAATTTAGTTCATTATCCAGAGCATGCAATCTCAGATCGTGAGCTGGATATGCTAATGGCTTGTGGTGAGATTATTTCTTCGGTTGTTTTATCGAATGAGCTTCGGAAAAAATCGATTAAAGCAATTGCGCTGACCGGGGCGCAAGCAGGCATCATGACGAATTCAGGTTATAATCAAGCGAAAATAAAAGAAGTGAATCCAATTCGTATTTACAATGAGTTAAAGACACATGATGTAGTGGTTGTTGCAGGTTTTCAAGGTAAGAATGAAGTTGGCGAACTCACAACATTAGGGCGTGGAGGGAGCGATACAACAGCTGCCGCTTTAGGTGTAGCATTACATGCAGAACGAATAGAAATATTTACAGATGTTAATGGCATTATGACAGCCGATCCGCGAGTAGTTAAAAATGCCCGTGCTCTTGATGTGGTAACATATCAGGAAATTTGTAATTTAGCTTATCAAGGTGCTAAAGTTATTCACCCGAGAGCAGTAGAAATTGCTATGAGAGAAAAAATCCCAATGTTAGTTCGTTCCACTTATGAGGAGGACGGAGGAACATTGGTAACCAATATAACGAGTAAAAATAAAGCAGTCGATGTATCAGACCGATTAGTTACTGGAATCGCCCATTTAGCTAACATTACCCAGATTAAAGTTCAAACAAAAGAGAAGGAAGCATATAGACTACAATCTGAAGTGTTTAAAGTTATGGCGGATGCGGGGATATCGATTGATTTTATCAATATTTCTCCTACTGGTGTCGTGTATACTGTTCCAGATTTACAAAGTAAAAAGGCTATTAATAAGTTGAAAGAAAAAGGCTTTAATCCAACTGTCATACAGGATTGTACAAAAGTTTCAGTAGTTGGTGCTGGAATGAACGGTGTTCCAGGTGTTGCCTCTAGAATCGTGCAAGCTTTAACTAATCATGGTGTGCAAATATTACAATCCGCAGATAGTCATACAACGATTTGGGTATTAATTCCTAGCAAAGATGTATATAAAGCAGTAAATGCATTACATGATGAATTCGAATTAGCAAAAGGGCCGACAATTTTACATGACTTTATTATAGAAAGGTGAGTATATATGAATTTTGGTAAGATTTTAACGGCAATGGTTACCCCTTTTAATCAAGACGGGGAAATCAACTATGACGAAACAACAAAATTAGTAAATTATTTAATAGACAACGGAACAGAAGGCTTAGTCGTTGCAGGAACAACTGGAGAATCCCCAACACTCACAAAGAAAGAAAAATTAGAGCTATTTTCACATGTCGTAAAAATTGTCGATAAGCGTATCCCTGTCATAGCTGGAACAGGTGGAAACAACACACAAAGTTCAATAGAGCTAACAATAGAGGCGGAAAAATGCGGTGTCGATGCCATCATGTTAGTGGCTCCTTATTATAATAAACCAAATCAACAAGGACTTTATACGCATTTTAAAGTTATAGCGGAAGAAACGACTTTACCAATAATGTTATATAATATCCCAGGGCGCTCTGTAGTGAAAATGTCTGCTGAAACGATTATTGAGTTAAGCAAAATCGACAATATCGTTTCGGTTAAAGAGGCAAGTGGAGACTTAGATCAAGCTGCTGAAATTATTGAAAATACGAGTGATGATTTTACCTTATATAGCGGGGATGACGGTTTAACTTTACCGTTGCTTTCCATTGGGGGAGATGGTATTGTCTCTGTTGCATCTCACGTAATTGGTAATGAAATGCAAGAAATGATTAGAGCATTCGAACAAGGAGACACAAAAAAAGCAGCAAAACTGCATCGTAAGCTCCTACCAGTAATGAATGGATTATTTGAAGCACCATCACCAACACCAGTAAAAGCAGCACTTAAAATGAAAGGCATACAAACAGGCGGTGTTCGCCTACCACTAGTGCCACTGACAGCAGAAGAAGAAAATAGAGTAAAGTCATTATTAGAAAATCTCCATTAAATAAGATTGGTTCAATTGAAATTGTGCTCTACAGGAGAGTAAATTATAACAGATTTACTTTAAAAAGGATTCCTTAACCGGGAATCCTTTTTTCTATAGGAATGTATTTGAAGGGAAACGCCCATACTATGTTTATAGTGAATTTTGGAAAGGAGTGTTTATTTATGGAAAAAGATACAGAAAAGAAAGAGGGACAAGAAGAACAATCTAACCCATCTTCCTTAGTACAAAAAATTCAAGCGCTAGGTCAAACGAATGTCCCACAAGCACCAGATTCAAATATCCATGTGTTATCCATTATCGGTCAAATCGAAGGTCACATACAGCTTCCACCACAAAATAAAACAACGAAATATGAACATTTACTACCACAATTAATCGCGATTGAACAAAATCCTAAAATTGAGGGTGTCATTATTTTATTAAATACAGTAGGTGGAGATGTTGAGGCTGGACTTGCTTTATCTGAAATGATTGCGTCATTGTCTAAACCAACCGTTTCTATTGTATTAGGTGGCGGTCATTCCATCGGTGTACCAATTGCTGTTTCGACTAATTATTCTTTTATTGTGCCAACTGCAACGATGACTATCCATCCCGTACGTCTTACAGGACTTGTTATTGGAGTTCCCCAAACATTTGAATACTTAGATAAAATGCAGGAAAGAGTAATTAACTTTGTCGTTCATCATTCCAATATTAAAGAAGAGAAATTCAAAGATTTGATGTTTGCTAAAGGTAATTTAACACGTGATATTGGAACAAATGTGGTCGGTACAGATGCGGTGGAATATGGTTTAATTGATGAAGTTGGCGGTGTGAAAGAAGCAATGAAAAAAGTAACAGAGCTTATCAATCAAACAAAAGGAAATCAAGAACAGGGGGTTATTCAATGATTTTATATACGCCACTTTCAGAATCGGAGATATTCCCAACACCTGAAAATGTATACAGTAATAGACAATGTATTACATATGAGGGGAAAACATGTTTTGTAGAAAAGAATGATCATGGTGAATACCAGATTGTGCAACTATTGTCCACTGATCCACAAGATTATTTGAATCAAAAATTTACACCAGGTACGATTCTATCATAAAAGGGAATCGTTTAATTAGGTTGTCTATGATATACTATAGTTAATCAACATGATAAATACCCTTGCCTAACACGGCAGGGGTTTGTTTTCATATCAGCAGCGAGTTGTAAGAGGTGAGTATATGGTAAAGAAAAAAGGGAGAAAGAGGAAAAAAAGCACATTAAAGAAACAAGTTCAGTTTGAATTACTTGGACTTTTATTTGTATTCTTAGCAATATTCGGTAGTGGTGCTACTGCGATTAGTGGTGGTGCTATTCCAAGTGGCTTAGAGCATATTTTTCGATTCTTTTTAGGAGTATGGTATTTTACTGCATCTTTATTTTTATTAGGTATTGGCCTATATATTATGATTAAGAGACGTTATCCTAATTTTTGGAACAGGAAATGGATTGGAATCTATATTATTTTACTAGGAACTTTGTTATACACACATATTCAATCCTATGAGAATTTACTTGCTTCATCCAGTAATACATCTATCTTAAAAGTGACATGGACAACCTTTTTTGATTATGTAGCGGGTAATGCCTCAGCTGGTCAAGTTGGTGGCGGGATGATTGGGGCAATACTTTTTGCATTTTGCTATTATTTATTTTCATCTGTAGGAGCAAAAATCGTAGCTATCTTTTCGATATTAATTGGTATCATCTTTCTCACAGAATTTTCATTGGGAGATTTTGTTGCAAAACTAGTTTCACAAAGCAAATCTAACATGAAGAAATTACTAGATAAATTGAAAAATAGTAAAGCAGGAAAATCAGATGATAAGGTAGACGAGCTAATAGAAGAGGACTATGTCCCAACGGAACCAATAATCGAGACGAAAGAGGAGGCTTATCCTACCGTTACCTATGCTTTTGATGAGCAGCAGGTTGAACAAGCACCTAATTCGAAGGAAAATCAACGAGATAGTAAGGATATGGAAATAGAAGATGAGGCGGATGACGATGTGGAAGTCATGCCAATGACAGAAGCGGAAAATCCGGAATACATTTTACCCTCGCCAAGTCTATTAACAGAACCTGCTCAGAATTCGCAATATCATGATAAGGCACAAATTCAATCCGTTGTTAGGAAGCTAGAGAGAACCTTTCATAGTTTTGGTGTAAAGGCTAGAGTGACAAAAGTTAATGTTGGTCCTGCTGTAACGAAGTATGAAGTATATCCAGAGGCAGGGGTAAAGGTGAGTAAAATCGTTAGTCTACATGACGATTTGGCATTAGCACTGGCAGCAAAGGATATCCGAATTGAAGCTCCCATTCCAGGAAAGTCTGCGGTAGGGATTGAAGTTCCAAATCAAGAAATTGCAATGGTCTCTTTACGCGAGGTGCTAGATACGATTACAACAAACCAAGCCTCCAAACTATTAGTGGGATTAGGGAAAGATATTTCTGGAGATGCAGTTTTAGCTGAACTAAATAAAATGCCACACTTATTAATAGCTGGTGCTACTGGTAGTGGTAAAAGTGTCTGTGTAAATGGGATTATTACGACGATATTAATGCGTGCTAAACCACATGAAGTGAAAATGATGATGATTGATCCGAAAAAAGTGGAATTAAATGTTTATAATGGTATCCCACATTTATTAGCTCCTGTTGTTACTGATCCAAAGAAGGCATCAAGAGCATTGAAGAAAGTAGTTTCTGAAATGGAAAGACGTTATGAACTATTTTCAGATACAGGTACGAGAAATATTGAAGGCTATAATGAATATGTTCGGAAATATAATCGAACAGTTGATGAGACGGAACAACAGCCGAACCTCCCGTATATCGTCGTTATTGTCGATGAGTTAGCAGATCTGATGATGGTTGCCTCCAGTGATGTAGAGGATTCTATTACGAGGCTTGCTCAGATGGCTCGGGCTGCAGGTATTCATTTAATCATCGCAACACAACGGCCATCAGTAGATGTTATTACTGGGGTTATTAAGGCTAATATACCGTCACGTATTGCATTTAGTGTATCTTCTTCAACGGATTCTCGTACTATTCTTGATTCTGGTGGTGCAGAAAAGCTTTTAGGACGCGGTGATATGCTGTTCCTTCCAGTTGGATCCTCAAAGCCTATTCGTGTTCAAGGAGCATTTCTTTCAGACGATGAGGTGGAACGAATCGTTGACCACTGTATTGAACAACAAAAAGCTAGTTATCAAGAAGAGATGATTCCAGAGGATACGAATGATGTAGTAGAAGAAGTGGATGATGAACTATTTGATGAAGCAGTACAACTCGTTACAGAAATGCAGAGTGCTAGTGTATCGATGCTACAAAGACGTTTTAGAATTGGCTATACGAGAGCAGCAAGACTAATTGATGCTATGGAAGCAAGAGGAATTGTTGGACCGTATGAGGGAAGTAAACCGAGAGCAGTCCTTGTAACGCAAACAGAAGAAAAAACTTCATAAACCCTTTATTTGGGTAAAATTATGGCTAGGTGACATCGTTAACGGATGTCATCTAGCCTTTTTTGGAAGTGTAATTGCACCATTATTATGAGTTTTCGATACATTGAAATCGCTTCAGGATAGTGAATAGGCTATTAGTATGTACTAAATGAAATATTCTTCGTAATTTTAGTTAAAACTATTTATTTGTTTTTAAAATAATGATATATTATTCAAGGTATGAGTTGTCAGTATTTGTCGGAAATTAAACACCTTACTGTTTTTGAGCAAATACTAGGGGGGACCTTATGTCCATAAAATCAGATTCTAGGCATTTATACTTACAGGTAATTGATAAAATTAAACAAGATATTCAAACGGGACATTATAAAGAAAATCAAAAATTACCATCCGAATTTGAATTATCTAAATCGCTTGGTGTTTCAAGAGCAACATTGCGCGAGGCACTGCGAATATTAGAAGAGGATAATATTGTGACGAGAAGACATGGAGTAGGCACATTTGTCAATCAAAAGCCAATTGTATCTTCTGGCATCGAGCAGCTTAGTAGTGTTACGTCCATGATTGAGCAAGCAGGCAAGAAACCGGGCTCGCAATATTATTCTACTGAACTCATTGAGCCTACTGAGGAAGAGAGAATTAAATTTAAACCATATGAACTTACTAAACTAGTAAAAATGGAAAGAATTCGAACTGCCGATGGAAAGCCAGTAGTGTTTTGTATAGATAAGGTACCAGAGGAATTACTTCCTACTGAAGTAGCACATAAAGACGATTCATTGTTTAAGCTTATGGAAGAGCATTCTGGAAAACGAATAAGCTATGCCATTACTTATATCGAGCCAGTTAGCTATCATGAAAAGATTTACAATATATTACATTGTGAGTTTGATCAATCACTTTTACTACTAAAGCAAATGCATTATACAGAAGATGATAAGCCAATTCTGTATTCTTTAAATTATTTTCGGTCTGATGTATTTAGTTTTCACGTTTTAAGGAAGCGGGTTTAATATGTCTATCACTTTTAGGGGGTGATTTTCGGAATATAGGAATAAAGGCTTAGTAGTAAACGAATAAATACTTATTTTAAAAATGATAATGGGGGTATTTTCTATGAAGAAATTAAGCTTTCTATTAGTGCTTATCCTTGGATTAGGATTAGTATTAGCTGCTTGTGGTGGAGACAATGACAACAGTAGCGACAATAGCAACAATAGTAATAATGAATCAAATGGAGATACGGATAGTAAAGAAGGAACAGAAAACGCGGGAGATTTTAAAGTCGGTATGGTTACTGATTTAGGTGGCGTAGATGATAAATCATTCAACCAATCAGCATGGGAAGGTTTAGTATCTTTCGGTGAACAAAATGGTTTAACGGAAGGGGAAGGTTATTCTTATGAACAATCTAATGCAAAAGAAGACTACGTTCCTAATTTAACTCGTCTTATCCGTAATCACTATGACTTAATTTATGGAATTGGTTTTGAACTGAAAGAAGATTTAACAACAATCGCTGAACAAAATAAAGATGTTCACTTCGGTATGGTAGACGAAGTAGTTGATCTTCCAAACGTTGCTAGTATTACATTTAAAGAACACCAAGGTTCGTTCTTAGTAGGTGTCGCAGCTGCGCTTAAAACAAAAACGAATAAATTAGGTTTTGTAGGAGGACTAGATTCTCCACTAATTAATAAGTTCGAAGCTGGTTTTGTCGCAGGTGCAAAATCTGTAAACCCTGATATTGAAGTAGAAGTGCAATATGCAGAGAGCTTCGGTGATCCTGCAAAAGGTAAGCTAATCGCAGCAAACATGTATGACAATGATGTCGATGTAATTTATCATGCTTCTGGTGGAACAGGGAATGGTGTGTTTAACCAAGCAAAAGATATTAAACAAAATGATCCAGATCGTGAAATTTGGGTAATCGGTGTAGACCGTGACCAACATGAAGAAGGACAAGTTGGTGATCAAAACGTAACATTAACATCTATGATTAAACGTGTAGATGTTGCTGTAGAATCTGTTTCTACGATGTCTCTTAATGGTGAGTTTCCTGGTGGAGAGCAATTAGAATTTGGTATCGAAGAAGATGGAATTGGCTTTGCTACTACTAACTCTGACGCGATGACTGAAGACATTATTAACACAGTGAACGAATGGAAAGATAAAATCCTTAACGGGGAAGTAACAGTTCCAGCAACTCGTGATGAATTAAAAGCATTCGAAGAAAGTCTTTAAGAAACACCTGAGGCTGTCTGAAAGAACCAAATCCCTCTTGGGTAATGGGTCCTTTTGGACACCTCAATCTTTATACAAACCTAAGATCCTCAAATGAAGAAGATGCGAAGCATCTTTTTCATTTGGTGATTTTATTCGCATAGGAAAGTGTAGCAACCTTTTCAATTGCATAAGAAAAACGAACACTTTACTGAAGAATGATTACTATGGGACTCAGACAATTTTAGTACTAGTTTCTAATTAGTAGTCTGAAGTTTTAAGTTCTCAGAATGAGTGATTCGGTGGAAGATTTACCAGAAAGGTAGATGTCCTATTTTTTCTACAATAAAATCATATTTTATAAAAATAATAGCAATAGAATAGAGATTTAAGAGGGGTGACATTAGTGGAATATGTGATTGAAATGTTAAATATCCGAAAAGAATTTCCGGGGATAGTAGCTAATGATAACATTACAGTCCAATTAAAAAAAGGTGAGATTCATGCATTATTAGGTGAAAATGGTGCAGGGAAATCTACTTTAATGAACGTTTTATTTGGGTTATATCAGCCAGAAGCTGGAGAAATTCGAGTGAAGGGTGAAACAGTCAAAATAACAAACCCAAATATCGCCAATAATTTAGGTATTGGGATGGTACACCAACATTTTATGCTAGTTGAACCATTTACTGTTACACAAAATATCATCCTTGGTAGTGAACCTAAAGGAAAATTTGGTAGCATTAATCTCAAGAAAGCGGAAAGAGAAATACAAGAAATATCAGATCGTTATGGATTAAAGGTAGATCCTTCCGCAAAGATTAGTGATATCTCCGTTGGGATGCAGCAACGCGTGGAAATTTTAAAAACGTTATATCGTGGTGCAGAGGTGCTGATATTTGATGAACCAACTGCAGTGTTAACTCCTCAAGAGATAAAAGAACTAATTGAAATTATGCGTTCCTTAGTTAAAGAAGGGAAATCTATTATACTTATTACCCATAAATTAAAAGAAATCATGGAAGTATGTGATCGTTGTACAGTAATTCGAAAAGGGAAGGGTATCGGCACAGTAGAAGTCAAGGATACTAACCCAGATGAACTTGCATCGCTAATGGTTGGGAGAGAAGTTAACTTTAAGACAGAGAAGCAACCAGCTAATCCAAAAGGGGTCGTTCTTCATATTAAGGATTTATGTGTTCAGGATGTGAGAAAAGTAGATTTAGTAAAAGGCCTGGACTTAGAAGTACGTGCCGGTGAAATTGTTGGAATTGCTGGTGTTGATGGTAATGGTCAGACAGAATTAATTGAAGCAATTACAGGACTGCGAAAGTCTCGTTCTGGAAAAATTCAATTAAAAGAAAAAGACATTACGAATCTTAGCCCGAGGAATGTTACGAAAAGTGGGTTAGGGCATATCCCACAAGATAGACATAAATATGGTTTAGTCTTAGATTATCCAATTGGCGCTAATATTGTACTGCAAACGTATTATCAAAAGCCGTATTCAAAAGCCTCAGTTTTAAATTATAAAGCGATATACAAGAAGGCAAAAGAAATTATTGATGAATATGATGTGCGTACCCCGAGTGAGTACACTCCTGCCCGTGCATTATCAGGTGGAAATCAGCAAAAGGCGATAATTGGCAGAGAGATTGACCGCTCTCCTGATTTATTAATTGCGGCTCAACCAACACGTGGATTAGATGTTGGAGCAATCGAATTTATTCATAATAAGTTAATAGAAGAACGTGATAAAGGAAAGGCAATTTTACTAGTATCCTTTGAATTAGACGAGATCATGAATGTTAGTGATCGAATTGCAGTAATGTTTGATGGGAAAATTGTCGCTAATCTAAAGCCTGAAGAGACAAATGAACAGGAATTAGGCCTGTTAATGGCAGGTAGTACAATAAATGGGGCAGGTGATTCAAGTGACATCAAATAAAAAACTATTTGGTATTATTGTTCCGATAATATCTGTACTTCTAGGATTAATTGTTGGAGCAATTATTATGATTGCTTCTGGACACAACCCAATAGATGGTTATAAAGCCCTTTGGAATGGTGCCTTTTATGACGCGTTTACAATTGGTGAGACCATTAGAAGAATAACTCCTTTAATCTTAACAGGGCTTGCTATTGCATTTGCGTTCCGTACTGGATTGTTTAATATTGGTGCAGAAGGACAAGTTATCGTTGGCTGGTTAGCTGCGGTTTGGGTTGGTTTATCAATTGATGCACCAATGGTTATTCATTTACCATTAGCTGTTCTAGCCGGAGCGATAGCTGGTGGACTATGGGGATTTATACCTGGTCTGTTAAAAGCGAAAATCGGTGTGCATGAAGTAATTGTAACGATTATGATGAATTACATCGCTATGTTTGTTTCAAATGAAATTGTACGCTCTGTATTAACTGAAAATAGTACCACAACAGATAGAATAGCATCCACAGCCTCCTTAGGGTCGGAATGGTTGCAAAGCCTAACATTTTACTCGCGTATGCACTATGGATTCCTAATAGCATTATTTGCTGCTATCATTATGTGGTTTATCATTGAACGTACTACACTTGGTTATGAATTAAAGGCTGTTGGTTTTAATAAACATGCATCCAAATATGCTGGTATGAACGTTAATAAAAATATTATTCTGTCCATGGTTATCTCAGGAGCGTTTGCTGGATTAGCTGGTGTGATGGAAGGATTAGGAACGTATGGTAATGTATCCGTCATTTCAGGATTTACGAACCTTGGTTTCGATGGAATTGCGGTTGCCTTATTAGGTGCAAACAATCCTTTAGGCGTAGTTTTAGCAGCCATTCTTTTTGGAGTGTTAAAAGAGGGTGCTGGAGAAATGCCTAGTGCTGGTGTCCCGACAGAACTAGTGGATATTATCATCGCTATCATTATATTCTTTGTCGCTTCTAGTTATATCATTCGTTGGGCATTACAGCGTGTTAAAAAGGAGGGGAAATAAATGCTTCATATATTAGATTCCATAATACCTACTGTACTGTTCTTTTCCGCTCCCCTTATTTTTACTGCATTGGGAGGAGTTTTTAGTGAACGTTCTGGAGTCGTCAATATTGGGCTTGAAGGTTTAATGGTTATCGGTGCGTTTACTGGAATTGTCTTTAATCTTACATTTGCTGATGTATTTGGTGCTTGGACACCGTGGATTTCTTTAGTTGCTGCTATGATCGCAGGGGCTATTTTCTCTATAATCCATGCCGTTGCATCTGTGTCATTTTATGCGGATCAGACTGTTAGTGGTGTCGCAATCAATATGTTGGCACTTGGGTTAGGTATATATTTGACAAAGATTTGGTATGGAAAGGGTCAAACCGATATGGTAGCAGAACCATTTAATTCCACTACAATACCATTCTTGTCAAAAATCCCAATTATCGGTCCTATCTTTTTTGACGGGGTTTATATAACGTCTTACATCGCCATTATCTTTGCCTTTATAGCATGGTATGTACTATATAAAACTACCTTCGGATTACGTTTACGAGCGGTGGGTGAGCACCCAATGGCGGCAGATACGAACGGTATAAATGTATCTAGAATGCGCTATATCGCAGTTATTATATCTGGAGCGCTAGGTGGTTTAGGGGGATCTGTATTTGCACTGACGATTGTTTCTAATTTCTCCCATTCTACCATTGTCGGACAAGGATTTATGGCACTTGCTGCGGTTATCTTTGGAAAGTGGCATCCACTAGGAGCTATGGGAGCTGCGTTATTCTTTGGATTCGCACAAAGCTTGAGTATCGTAAGTTCTGGAATTCCTGTACTTGGAGATATTCCTCAAATTTACTTATTAATCGCTCCATATGTGTTGACTATTCTTGCCTTAGCAGGATTTATCGGTCGTGCTGAAGCACCGAAGGCAAGTGGAGTTCCTTACATTAAGGGAAGTAGATAATCTATATTAAAACTGACTTGAAGGTATTAATTCAGGTCAGTTTTTTTTTTTTGGTTGTTTTCTTTATAAATGGTAAACTATGGTTATTAATAAAACATTCATTGATTATGAAAAAAGGTACAAACTAAAGATTAGCTTGTTTTGAATGTATAAAATTGGAGGAAGAGATATGGTTATGATTCAAGAAGATGTGAAGAATCTGAATGGTTTAAATTTACATTTGATACCAAATGATAAATTCAAAACGGTAAACATCGTTATAAAATTTAAGGCTCCATTAAATCGTGAAACCATTACGAAAAGGGCATTGTTACCTTATGTGTTGCAGCAAGGTCCTAAAGAATATCCAAGCCGAAAGGAATTGCAAATCGCATTAGATAATCTTTACGGGGCTGTATTGTCTATTGATGGTGGGAAAAAAGGTAATCATCATATCCTCAGTTTTCGATTAGAAGTTGCCAATGAAAAATTCATCCCGAATGAGTCGAATATTATAGAAGAGGCGGTTAGGCTGCTTAATGAAGTCATCTTTCATCCGAATGTTAGGAATGATTCCTTTCATGAAGATATTATCAATCGGGAAAAAGAAACCCTCAGACAAAAAATAAAGTCGGTTATTGATGATAAAATGAAATATGCCAATATGAGATTAATTGATGAAATGTGTGATGGGGAAGCATATCAATTACATGTTAGTGGTTACGAAGAAGATTTAGATGATATATCAGCAACTGATTTATATCAATATTATGAGAAGCTATTAAAAGAAGACCAAATCGATATCTATGTGCTTGGTGATGTGAAGGAAGATAAAATCCAAGAGCTAATCGGAGTAAATTTTGAAAGAAAAAGTGAAGGTACTTCCAATAAGGTAGTAGAGGAAGAACCGAAAGTTACTTCAAAGGATCCAAAGGAAGTAATTGATAAACAACATGTACAACAAGCAAAGCTTCATATCGGTTATCGTACAAATATCCGTTTCCAAGATGAAAAGTATCCTGCTCTTCAAGTTTTTAATGGAATATTAGGTGCTTTTCCAAGCTCTAAATTGTTTATAAATGTCCGGGAGAAGAATAGTCTGGCGTATTATGCATCGTCAAGGTTAGAGAGTCATAAAGGCTTATTGTTAGTATTCAGTGGGATCGCTCCTCAGGATTATGAAAAAGCAAGAGAAATTATGGAAAAGCAAATGACAGCTATGAAAAATGGCGATATTACAGAAGATGAACTGAAAGAAACAAAGGATTTAATAATCAATCAATTATTAGAAACATTAGATCATCCCCAAGGAATTATAGAAATGCTGTATCAGCAGGTAATCGCAGGTACTACCTTACAGCCAGATCAACTCATCGAAAAGATTAAAGAGGTAAAAGTGGAGGATGTTGTGGAAGTAGGTAAGCATATTGTAGAAGATACCGTCTACTTACTGACTAGTGAAGGGGGATCAAATAATGGATAAGAAACAGTATACGCATATTGAGGAAACATTATATCACCGCAAGTTAGATAATGGATTATCAGTATTTTTATTACCAAGGCCACAAATGTCTAAAACCTATGCCATATTCTCGACCAATTATGGATCCATTGATCGGACATTTGTACCAATTGGCGAAAGCGAACAAATTACGGTTCCGGATGGTATTGCCCACTTTTTAGAGCACAAATTGTTTGAGAAGAAGGACCGGGATGTATTTGCTGATTTTGGAAAAAATGGAGCATCCGCAAATGCCTATACATCGTTTACCAAAACGGCTTATTTATTTTCTGCAACGGCAAATGTGGAAGAAAATGTAAAAATATTACTGGACTTTGTACAAGACCCTTATTTCTCTGAAGAATCAGTTGAAAAAGAAAAGGGGATTATCGGACAGGAAATCAAAATGTATGACGATCAGCCTGATTGGCAATCGTTCATGGGAACATTGAAAAGCTTATTTCAAGAAACTCCTGTCAATATCGATATAGCGGGTACAGTCGAATCCATAAATGAAATTACGAAGGATGACTTATATACATGTTATAACACGTTTTATCATCCGGAAAACATGACACTTTTTATTGCGGGTAAATTTGATCCGGATGATATGATGCAGTTGATTGAAGATAATCAACGTTCAAAGAGCTTTGAAAAACTGGAAGAGATTCAACGCGATTATCCGAAAGAACCTATTGAAGTGGCTAAAAAGGAAAACAACATCGTAATGCCGGTTTCAGTCGCTAAGTGTACGGTTGGTATCAAAGAATCAACAGAAGAACTTAAAGGGGAAGAATTTGTAAAGAAAGACATTCTGCAGGATATGATACTAACGTATTATTTTTCGAAGAGCGGGCAGTTCTATGAAGAACTATATCAAGAAAAAATCATCGATTCGAGCTTCTATTTTGAAACGAATTTAGAAAAAAGCTTTGGTTATTCTATTCTTGGTGGAAACTCAGATAACCCAGACCAATTTGTTTCGAAGCTGAAAGAATTGTTACTTTCGACTACAACACATGAAATACATGAGGATGACTTCGAACGAATGAAGCGAAAGAAAATTGGTCAATTATTACGTTCTATGAATTCACTTGAAAATATCGCAAGTAAGTACATTCATTATCATACTGTTGGTGTGGATTACTTCGAATTAATTCCTATGATACAAAGCTTATCCGTAGAGGATGCAAATAAATTTTTAAAACAATGGATTACAGAAGAGCGATTAGGTGTTTGCAAAATTGTAGCAGAGTAAGGAGAAGAAATGGGGAACGTATTAATTATTGGAGCAAGTGGAGAGATTGGGAGTCAAATAGCACTTCAATTAGGGAAAGAAGGTTATTCTCTCATCCTTCATTATCATCAAAATTATCACTCACTCGAACAGTTGATAAAAGAGATTCCAGATCATCAGTTGTTAGACTGTATTCAAGCTGATTTGACAAATGAACAAGGCATTAACCGTTTAATTGGAAACATTGCTTATCCAATTGATGCAGTAATTTTCTCAAGTGGAATCGCATATTACGGCCTATTACAAGATACGCCGGAAAAAGTGATGGATGACATGTTATCCATTCATGTAAAAGCGCCATTAGCTATAGTGAAAAGTATCCTACCTGATATGATAAGAAGAAAATCTGGGAAAATCATTATGATTTCCTCTATTTGGGGGGAAATTGGCGCAAGTTATGAAGTGGTTTATTCGACTGTTAAAGGAGCACAAAATGCATTCGTAAAGGCTTTAGCAAAGGAAGTTGGACCAAGTGGAATTACAGTCAATGCAATTAGTCCGGGTTTTATCGATACAAAGATGAATCCATTATCTCAGGAAGAAAAGGCGCAATTAATGGAAGAAATTCCTCTTAATCGTCCAGGGAAGCCTGAAGATGTAGCCAATGCGGTTACTTTTTTGCTAAGTCAACAAGGTGCATATATACATGGAGAAATATTGCGTATTAGTGGTGGATGGGACTAAATATTTTCTTTCTTCCTAGCAAATCATGCATAATCAATAGAAAAAATCAAATACTATGCATGATGTATTATGAGAAGGAGGAATGAACATGTCTGTACTTGACAACTTTGACTCATGGAAGCAATTTTTAGCTAATAGATTAGAACAAGCTCAGTCACAAGGGATGTCTCAAGACACCATTTCACAAGTGGCTTATGAGGTTGGAGATTATCTTGCCAAAAGTGTTGATGCAAAAAATAGTGAGGAAGCGGTGCTTCGTGAACTATGGAATGCAGCTTCCAAAGAAGAACAGCAAGCAATCGCCAATTCCATGGTAAAATTAGTCCAAAATCAAGCTAATCAATAAGTGAACAACTGCTATAAAAGAAGCTACGTATCATTCGTAGCTTCTTTTATATTCAAAAATATAAATCTTTAAGGATAATTTGAATTAATAGCTTTAAACAATAGTCAAAATCATATATTATAAAGGTATAGGTACTTTGGGGTTAATTTGGGAAATGGAGAGTTTTGAGTGGCAAAAACAGAATGGTATTTAGAATATGAAATTCAAATTAATCGCCCTGGTTTATTAGGGGAGATATCTTCTTTGCTAGGGATGCTTTCGATTTTTATTGTAACCATTAACGGTGTCGAAAACGGTCGAAGAGGTATGTTGCTGCTTGCTGATAATAACGAACAGATTACTCGTTTACGACTAATCTTACAAACGATGGACACGATTCAAGTGACCAAGCTACGTAAATCAAAATTACGTGATCGTTTAGCAGTGAGACATGGCAAATACATACATCGGGATGCAGATGACCGTAAGACGGTTCGTTTTGTTCGTGATGAACTTGGAATCTTAGTTGATTTTATGGCTGAATTATATAAACAAGAAGGTCATAAATTAATTGGGATTAGAGGAATGCCTCGAGTTGGGAAAACGGAGTCCATTGTTGCTGCTAGTGTATGTGCAAATAAACGATGGTTATTCGTATCCAGTACGCTGATTAAACAAACAGTACGTAATGAACTAATAGCTGGAGAATATAGTAGTGATAATATTTATATTATTGATGGTATTGTTTCACACCGAAAGGCAAGTGAAAAGCATTGGCAATTAATCCGTGAAATAATGCAGCTTCCGGCAATTAAAGTAGTGGAGCATCCGGATATATTTGTACAATCTACAGAGTATAATATTGATGATTTTGATTACATTATAGAACTACGGAGTGACGAGGATGAGGAAATTACATATGAAGTAGTGGAAAATACGCAATTTAATCAGGATAATGGTTTTTCAATGTTCGATTATTAAATGGATGGTGTTAATATGGGAATAGGTGCGAGATTAAAAGAAGCAAGAATTGCAAATGACATTTCATTTGAAGAGCTTCAGGATACAACAAAAATACAGAAAAGATATCTTGTTGCAATAGAAGAAGAAAATTTCTCTGTTTTACCAGGAAAGTTTTATGCAAAGGCATTTATTAAGGAATATGCAATTGCGGTTGGACTAGATCCCAATGAACTGATGGAGGAATATAAGGAAGATATTCCTTCCCCTGAGGAGGATACTACCACGCAATACACAAGGATTCAACGGTCGAGAAAGGATAATATGCCAACGAAAAGTAGTGCTATATTCTCATTTATTCCTACTTTAACTGTTGTTATATTAGTCATTGGTATTCTCTTTTTAGCTTGGTGGTTTACAACGAAGAATGATGCAAAAGATGAAGAGGCACCAATCGAACAAAATGAAGGTGAGTTTTACCGGTCCGAAAATAGTAATCCGAATACCGGTAATGTAGATGAGAATGGTGAAAACGAAACAGAAGAAGAGTCTAACGAGGATCCTCCTGATGCTGGTGATAATACAGAAGAAAATGAAGAAGATCCAGAGCTTAGCATAGTTGTTACTGAAGAAGGGCAAGTACCAAGACCACAATCGGAGCTTGAATTGACCAATGTTGGTGAAGAATTAATTCTAGAGTTTATTGCTACCCAAGATGTATGGCTTGATGTAGATAATGCAGATGGACAAAAATTCTATGGAGCAATTGTAACAGCTAATGAACCGGTTGAATTGGATTTAACTGGTGAAACACGTATCTTATTGAACATTGGTAATACACCAGGTTTAACTGTTAAAATAAATGGTGTTGAGTTAGAATATCCTGTTGATCCAACATTAAGAGGAGCAGACCATCAACGTTTATGGTTAAACGTAGTTGAATCAAATGAATAGGATAAAAACCCTTCTAGTAGCAATATGCTAAAAGAGGGGTTTTGTCCCTTTATTATGAAGGAGTATGAAAGATGAATATACCAAATCGAATTACCCTATCTAGAATTTTATTAATTCCTATTTTTATTCTGTTACTGATCCTTCCCTTAAATTGGGGAGAGTGGTCTATTGGTGATAATACTTTACCAGTATCCCATTTTATCGCTGCTTTACTTTTCATTATTGCTTCTGCAACGGACTGGATTGATGGTCATTATGCTAGAAAACATAATCTTGTTACCAATTTAGGGAAATTTCTAGATCCTTTAGCAGATAAATTATTAGTTTCTGCCGCTTTAATCTTATTAGTTGAAATTGGAGCGGCACCTGCATGGGTAGTGATTATTATTATTAGTAGAGAGTTCGCTGTAACAGGACTTCGATTAGTTGCTGCTGGTGAAGGGATTGTCCTTGCGGCAGGGAAAATGGGGAAATTAAAAACCGCTACGCAAATGATTGCTATAGCAGCACTTTTATTACATAATTTCCCATTCTCTTTTGTTGGTTTTCCTTTTGCTACAATCATGCTTTATGTGGCATTATTCTTTACCGTACTTTCTGGTTACGACTATTTTGCCAAAAATATTCATGTAATGAGGGATTCTAAATAATGAAGCAGATTAAAACGGAAATTATTGCTGTTGGTACAGAACTTTTGTTAGGCCAAATAGCTAATACAAACGCACAATGGATTTCGGAACAACTCGCTCTCCAAGGAATAAACGTTTATTATCATGGTGTTGTCGGAGATAATTTGACCAGAGTTAAAGATACGTTTGCTTTGGCTAACGACCGATCTGATGTAGTTATTGTTACGGGAGGGCTTGGTCCTACAGATGATGATTTAACCCGAGAAGCATTTCAATTAATGAGCGGTTTAACAATGGTAGAACATCCTGCTTCCATGGAGAAGATAGAGGCTGTTTTTGCTAAACAGAATAGTCAAATGACCCCAAATAACCGTAAACAAGCAAGGGTATTTAAGGATTCTCTAGTTTTTCATAATCCAGTTGGAATGGCACCAGGTATGCTCGTTCACTACAATGATACGATTTGGATTTTCTTGCCAGGTGTTCCTCGTGAGATGAAAGCTATTATGGTAGATGAGGTTTTACCCATTTTAAGAAAAGAATTGAATCTAACGGAAATCATTAAATCGTATGTTCTAAGATTTATAGGAATTGGAGAATCGAAACTTGAACATGAACTAAAAGAGTTAATGGAGCAGCAACAAAACCCAACCATTGCACCATTAGCACAAAGTAATGGCATTGTACTACGATTAACAGCTAAAGCAGCCAGTGAAGATGAAGCTATCGTTATGTTGGAAGAAACAAAGGCAAACGTTTTAGCTAAGGTTCATCCATTCTATGTCGGAATGAATGATGAAACGATTGAACAATCTATTATCAATAATTTAAAAGAGCTAAAACTAACCCTTGCCTCAGCAGAAAGTCTAACCGGTGGGAAGTTTATCGAGAAAATCATCTCCGTACCTGGTGCCTCAGAAGTCTGCAAAGGTTCGATTGTTTGCTATGACGAATCGGTAAAGCGAGATGTATTAGGGGTTTCAGAGGAAATTCTTACATCTTATGGTACGGTTAGTAGAGAATGTGCATTGGAAATGTCTAAGAATGTAGCTCAAAAGCTACATTCTAGTATTGGCATTAGTTTTACCGGGATTGCTGGTCCAGATGTTGTCGAAGGGAAACCAGTGGGGACGGTTTATGTTTCTGTGTTTGTTCAAGATAAAGTTCACCTTGTCGAGAAATTTGAATTGATAGGGGATAGAGCTAGTATACGCCATCGTGCTGTTATGAAAGGTTTTGAACTTTTATTTAATCTATTAAAACAGAATTTATTCGATTAATATTTCAAGAAAAATCGATTATAGGTCTATGGAAATGCCTGTAATCGATTTTTAAAAGGAAAATACCTTAAAAAAAGGGGAACATTTATTCGTTTTTTGCTTGGCAAAATGATAAAAACAATGTATGATAGATATAGTTAATTTAAGGAGGTAGTTTCGTTGAGTGATAGAAAACAGGCCTTAGACATGGCTTTAAAGCAAATAGAAAAGCAGTTCGGTAAAGGTTCCGTTATGAAATTAGGAGAACAAGCAGGTCAGAAACTAGCGACCACCTCTAGTGGCTCCCTAGCATTGGATATAGCACTAGGTATAGGTGGATATCCGAAAGGAAGAATTATTGAAATTTATGGACCAGAATCTTCTGGTAAGACAACCGTCGCATTACATGCGATTGCTGAGGCACAAAAAGAAGGTGGACAAGCTGCATTTATTGATGCGGAGCATGCACTTGATCCAACATATGCAAGAGCACTAGGTGTTAATATAGATGAATTATTACTATCTCAACCGGATACAGGTGAGCAAGCACTAGAAATAGCGGAAGCATTAGTGCGTAGTGGAGCAGTAGATATTCTAGTAGTGGACTCAGTAGCTGCATTAGTTCCGAAAGCAGAAATTGAGGGAGAAATGGGAGATTCCCATATGGGACTACAAGCTAGACTGATGTCACAAGCTTTAAGAAAACTTTCTGGTGCGATCAATAAGTCGAAAACCACTGCCATTTTCATTAACCAAGTCCGTGAGAAAATCGGTGTTATGTTTGGTAATCCAGAAACTACTCCTGGTGGACGTGCCTTGAAATTCTATTCATCTGTTAGATTAGAAGTGCGCCGTGCGGAAACATTGAAACAAGGTAATGATATGATTGGTAATAGAGCGAAAATAAAAGTAGTTAAAAACAAAGTAGCACCACCATTTAAAACAGCAGAAGTCGATATTATGTATGGTG
Source organism: Ornithinibacillus liuyingii (assembly GCF_055550225.1). Classification (NCBI taxonomy): domain Bacteria; kingdom Bacillati; phylum Bacillota; class Bacilli; order Caryophanales; family Bacillaceae; genus Ornithinibacillus; species Ornithinibacillus liuyingii. The sequence goes on from NZ_JBPWOS010000001.1 coordinate 463,577, forward strand.
AGGGTATTTCCATAGAAGGTGAAATACTTGATATCGGTTCCGATTTAGATGTTGTTCAGAAAAGTGGGGCTTGGTATGCTTACCAAGGTGAAAGGTTAGGGCAAGGTAGAGAGAATGCTAAAGTATTCTTAAAGGAAAATCAAGATATTATGGATGAAATTCATCAGGCTATTCGTGATCACTATCAACTAGATGGTGAAGTGGAACGTGAAGAAGGCGAGCCAGAACAAGAAACACTTGATGTTTAAGCAATTTGTTGACTGAAATTGTAAAAGGGTCTTTCACCTTTAACATATATGCTATTCTTTAATGCGTATTATGTTGGGTGAATAGACCTTTTTTTGTATACTAATTAATGGAAAACATATTCATTTTATTTTTGTCGATTCCTTGACATTATTTTTCTGGACAGATAAAATTAAATTGTATAATTTTATATTTTTATTATACGATTTTAAATTATTCATTGAATATGGTACATGCCGACAATTTAAATGAATGAACCGAAACAATTTTATAGCAAGAGGAGGTGAAAACGTGGAAGATTTAAATCTACTCATCTCCATTTTGCTTGCCTTATTATTCCTTATAGTCGGTTTGTTTGTTGGTTATCTGATTCGTAAATCTATAGCAGAAGCTAAAATTTCCAGTGCGGAAAATTTAGCAAAGCAAATAGTTGAAGAAGCACATCGAAATGCAGATGCCGCTAAAAAAGAGGCGCTTCTTGAGGCGAAGGATGAGAATCATAAACTTCGTCAGCAGACAGAGCAAGAATTACGTGAACGTCGTTCTGAAGTACAAAAGCAAGAAAATCGCCTGATGCAAAGAGAAGAAAATCTGGATAGAAAAAGTGAAACATTGGATAAGCGTGAGTTGATGCTTGAAAAACGTGAACAATCGCTTACAGAAAAACAACAACAAATTGAAGAAATGGAAAGCAAAGTGGAAGCAATGTTACATGAGCAGCAAACGGAGCTTGAGCGCATTTCTGGATATACTACTGATCAGGCAAGAAGCATCATTTTAGAGCGACTTGAAAAGGAATTAGCACATGAATCAGCAATTATGGTTAAAGAATCTGAGAATCGTGCCAAAGAAGAAGCAGATAAGAAAGCAAAAAGCATCTTATCTTTAGCATTACAACGCTGTGCTGCAGACCACGTTGCTGAGACTACTGTATCTGTTGTGAATCTTCCTAATGATGAAATGAAAGGTCGTATTATTGGTCGTGAAGGTCGAAACATTCGTACATTAGAAACGTTAACAGGAATCGATTTAATCATTGATGATACACCAGAAGCAGTCATTCTATCTGGTTTTGACCCGATTCGTAGAGAAACTGCTCGTATAGCGTTAGAAAAACTCGTACAAGACGGTAGAATTCACCCAGCGAGAATTGAAGAAATGGTGGATAAAGCTCGTCGTGAAGTGGATGAGTATATACGGGAAGTTGGGGAAGAAACAACATTTGAGGTTGGTGTACATGGTCTACATCCTGATCTAATTAAAATTCTCGGTCGCCTAAAATATCGTACAAGCTATGGTCAAAACGTATTGAAACATTCAACAGAAGTTGCATATTTATCAGGTTTACTTGCTGCTGAATTAGGTGAAGATGTAAGATTGGCAAGAAGAGCTGGATTACTTCATGATATTGGGAAAGCAATTGATCATGAAGTGGAAGGAAGCCACGTTGAAATTGGTAAAGAGCTTGCAACGAAATACAAAGAACACGAAGTTGTAATCAATGCGATTGCTTCTCACCATGGTGATGAAGAACCTACTTCTATCATTTCAGTACTAGTAGCAGCTGCTGATGCTTTATCTGCTGCACGACCAGGTGCTAGAAGTGAAACATTGGAAAATTATATTAAACGTCTAGAGAAGTTAGAAGAAATTTCTGAGTCGTTCGCAGGTGTTGAAAAATCATTTGCCATCCAAGCCGGAAGAGAGATTCGAATCATGGTGAAGCCGGATGAAATAGATGATATAGATTCTGCACGTATTGCAAGAGATATTCGTAAACGTATTGAAAGTGAGCTTGATTATCCAGGTCATATTAAAGTGACTGTAATTCGTGAAACGAGAGCAGTAGAATATGCTAAATAACAGGTAACGAAGTAAGTGGGGGATAATAGCCCCCACTTTTTATATGTCCTTTTTTTCATTGGATTACTTTGACATTAGGTAAAGGATATGAAAAACTAATAACATATTGAAATGATAAGGATGATTAATAAGATGAAGATTTTATTTATTGGAGATGTTTTTGGGTCTCCTGGAAGAGATATGGTACAAGAATATTTACCTAGATTAAAAGACAAATATAAACCGCATGCTATTATTATAAATGGAGAAAACGCTGCTTCAGGCAAGGGAATTACCGAGAAAATTTATAAACAATTTATGGGACTTGGTGCACAAGTGATTACAATGGGGAATCATACTTGGGATAAGAAGGACATCTTTGAATTTATAGATGATGCGAAGAATTTAATTAGACCTGCTAATTTTCCAGAAGGAACCCCAGGAAAGGGGTTAACCTTTATCAACATAAATGGAATTGAAATAGCAGTTATGAACTTACAAGGGCGCACATTTTTACCAGCAATAGACGATCCATTTACAAAAGCAGATGAATTAATTGCGGATGCTAAGAAGAGAACTAATCTAATCTTTTTAGACTTTCATGCCGAAGCTACTAGTGAAAAACAAGCGATGGGTTGGTATGTGGATGGCCGTGTAAGTGCAGTAGTTGGTACGCATACACATACACAAACAGCAGATAATCGCATTTTACCAGGTGGTACGGCATATATTACAGATGTAGGGATGACTGGACCTTATGATGGGATATTAGGAGTTGAACGGGAGGCGGTACTGAAAAGGTTTTTAACCAGTTTACCTGTTCGATTTGAACCAGATACCAATGGGCGGAATCAATTAAATGGGGTCTTAGTATCTATTAATGAGGAAAGCGGAAAAGCAACTAAAATTGAGAGAATCATGATTAATGAAGATCATCCTTTCTTTTCATAGGTCTTCAAGTAGTGGGGATATTTGAATTTTTCGAATTGTTGATGCATAATAAGGTTATAAGCTAACGGTTAAGAGAATATAGTAGCAGTAGGAACTATAATAGGAAATGAAGGAGGTACTAGTATTGGAAATATTAAAGGTCTCAGCTAAATCAAACCCAAATTCAGTAGCGGGAGCACTTGCGAATGTATTACGCGAACGTGGCACAGCAGAAATTCAAGCTATAGGCGCTGGAGCACTTAACCAGGCCGTCAAAGCAGTTGCAATCGCTAGAGGATTTGTGGCCCCTAGTGGAGTGGATTTAATTTGCATTCCTGCCTTTACAGACATTATGATCGACAACGAGGAAAGAACAGCAATTAAATTAATTGTTGAACCAAGATAGCCTACTGAATACATAGTGTTACGCTAATATGCGTAGCACTTTTATTTTTGCTCGGGGAATAATATTGACCAAGTATTTTATCCCGTTGTAAGAAAGTAGCTAGTTAAATATGAGCAGTCTACTGTAGGCCATCGGTAGCTACTTCCGGTTTATATTGAGCACCAGCCTCCACTATTACAAGTGAAGAATAGATTAAAATTAATTGTGTCGTTTTCTCACAATTATTGTTAAATTCATGGAAAGGCTTTATACTGTAATAATGAGTAATGATACATATTTTTTCCTGACCATTAGAAAGGAGATCGTCTGATGAATGAAAAACAACGACTAGAACAAGCACAAATAAATCCAGTTCAATCTACTGAATTTAATTCAGAGCAAGATAATATGGAACGTTTAAAGAAAATGTCTAGTGATGATTTAATTGCCAAATATTTTCAAACTAGTTATCAACCACCTGATTTAAAGAAAGCTAGAAAGCGTCGTAGAGAAGAAGTACAATTTCATTATGACTTTAGTATTCCAGAAGATATGCAGGAAATCGGAAAAGGGAAGAAGTTTCTCATCCGTACATATGGTTGTCAAATGAATGAACATGATACGGAAGTCATGGCAGGTATTCTTACAGAAATGGGATATGAGTCTACCACAGAAACAAGTGAAGCAGATCTCATCTTACTCAATACCTGTGCTATACGTGAAAACGCGGAGAATAAGGTATTTGGTGAAATTGGACACTTAAAGCCACTAAAAGTTGAGAAGCCGGACCTAATCCTAGGTGTTTGTGGTTGTATGTCTCAAGAAGAATCTGTCGTTGATCGTATCATGAAGAAACATCAGCATATTGACTTAGTATTCGGTACACATAATATCCATCGTTTACCACATTTATTAAAAGAAGCAATGTTTGGAAAGGCCCAAGTGGTTGAAGTATGGTCTAAAGAAGGGGACATTATTGAAAACCTTCCAAAGGTCCGAAATGGGAAGATTAAAGCATGGGTAAATATTATGTATGGCTGTGATAAATTCTGTACTTACTGTATAGTTCCAATGACAAGAGGTAAGGAAAGAAGCCGTAGACCAGAAGATATTATACAGGAAATCCGTCAATTAGCTGCTCAAGGGTATCAAGAGATTACGTTGCTTGGCCAAAATGTTAATGCTTATGGTAAGGATTTTGAGGATATCGAGTATCGATTCGGTGATTTAATGGATGATATCCATAAAATTGATATACCACGTGTTCGTTTTACAACATCCCATCCTAGAGACTTTGATGATCACCTGATTGAAGTTCTAGCAAAAGGTGGAAACTTACTTGACCACATTCACCTACCAGTACAATCTGGTAGTAATGAAGTTTTAAAACGAATGAATCGTAAATATACACGTGAAGATTACCTTGAGTTAGTTCGCAAAATCCGTGAAGCTATTCCGAATGTAACATTAACAACAGATATTATAGTAGGATTCCCGAATGAAACGGAAGAACAATTTGAGGAAACGATGTCACTTGTAGAAGAAGTAGGGTTCGAGGCTGCGTATACGTTTATCTACTCTCCTCGTGAAGGTACACCTGCAGCTAAAAAGAAAGATGATGTGCCAGAAGAAGTGAAGAAGAAACGTCTTTATCGTTTAAATGAACTTGTCAACAAGCAATCTGCTGCTTCCATGAAGTCGTATGAGAATAAAGTTGTCAAAGTACTGGTAGAAGGCGAAAGTAAAAAAGATCCTGATGTTCTGGCTGGATATACAGAGAAGAACAAACTAGTTAACTTCAAAGGACCAAAGTCTGCAATTGGTAAAATTGTAGAGGTAAAAATAACTGAAGCAAAGACATGGTCATTGAACGGTGTTATGGTTGAAAATACAGTAGAGGTGAAATAAATGGCTGAATATACTCGTACACAAATATTAGAAGAAGCAAAAAAATTAGCCGATATGCTTGCTAATACAGAAGAAATTGATCGGTTTAAGCAAGTGGAAGCAAAGATCAATGAAAATAAAAAGGTCCAAAAATTGATCCAAAAAATTAAGACGTTACAGAAGCAAGCAGTTAACTTCCAAGCCTATGAAAAAAGAGAGGCGCTAAAACGTATAGAGGAAGAGATAGATCGTCTACAAGCAGAAATTGACGAAATTCCAATTGTACAGGAATTTAAAGAAACTCAAATCGTTGTCAATGACGTATTGCAGCTCGTGTCTAAAACGATCGCACGCGAAGTAACGAATAAAGTAATTGAATCAACTGGTGGAGATCCATTATCAGGGAAAACAGCTACAGGAGAAAAAAATAGTGTAGGTTGTGACCATTAAGAGGTCGGTTTTAAAGAAATAAGCATGTAAATCGTAAAGAATAATGGAAGTGGCTGGGATACAAGAGTATTTATTTTTAAGTCTTTTAGTTTATTTTCAGCCACTTTTTCACATTACCAATACTTTGTAAAATCGCACTAAAAAGGAAATCATGATTAAGTAGTTGAAAAAACATAATAGTGACCATCTATATAACTTGGAAATAATGAGAATTAAAGAGCCTGCTATAAAGGCTCTTTTGCTTTCCCATTCTAAACCCTAAAAGACCTGCTGTGAAACGGTTATCGCCTATTTTACGAAATTCCTTTTCACTCTTTCTTCATTCATTATGCACTTTAGGTATTTGTCTTGCATAAAATGACTATGAAAAAAGAGGAGGTTTACGTCATTATGAGTTTTCTAGATAAAGACTACCGAGAAATAATTACAAAAGCGGTTATCGGTAAGGGTAAAAAATTCACACAGGCAACTCATTCCGTTTCGCCATCACATAGACCTACAAGTATCCTTGGATGCTGGGTAATAAATCATCTATATAATGCAAAGAAAAAATCAGAGGATACCATTGAAGTTAACGGAAGCTATGAGATTAATATTTGGTATTCCTATAATGATAATACAAAAACGGAGGTAGTTACAGAGCGAGTAACATACTGTGACTATATTCCTCTAGGTGTTTTAGATGAGAATTGCATTAACGATGATTATGATGTGATTTGTAAAGTATTACAACAACCTAATTGCTTGGAGTGCAGAATTTCAAACCAAGGAAATAAAATTCTTGTAGATATTGAAAGAGAATTTTTGGTTCAAGTGCTAGGCGAAACAAAAGTATTTGTTAAGGTAAAACCTAAAGCTCACAAACATCAAGATGAAGAGGAAAGCTGGGATTACGCACTTACCGAAGATGAATTGAGTGATTTAAATCCAGACTTTCTAGAAAGTAGTTCAAGTAGTAGAAGTAAAGATTAATCAACTTACGGGGATGTTCCTCGTAAGTTTTTTTTTGGTAAATTGAGCTATAAGTCCTTCTTTTCATTTTATGCTATAATAATAGAATAATATGTAGGCTTTTGGAGGATTTTGTAATGGCAAAATATACACCGATGATGGAACAATATTTAAAGATAAAAGCAGAATATAAAGATGCATTTCTATTTTTCCGCTTAGGCGATTTTTACGAAATGTTTTTTGATGATGCGATTCAGGCATCTAGAGAATTAGAAATCACGTTAACGAAACGTGATGCAGGAAAAGAAGATCCTATTCCAATGTGTGGCGTACCATACCATGCTGCGGAAAACTATATAAAGAATCTAGTTGAAAAAGGGTATAAAGTAGCCATTTGTGAGCAGGTGGAGGATCCCAAGACGGCCAAAGGTGTTGTGAAACGTGAAGTGGTACAACTGATCACACCAGGTACTGTAATGGAAAGTGCCATGTTAAATGAACGGAACAATAATTATATCGCCAGTTTATCCCATTTTCATGATGGATCATTTGTTATTGTATACTGTGATCTTTCCACTGGTGAGAGCCGCATTGCCCAGATTGCTTCTGGTTTTGACCGTGTCATTCATGAGTTTTATAATCAACCGATTAAAGAGATTGTTATTTCTTCTGAACTCCCTGAGGAATTACAAAAGCAATTAACAGATCGGTTACACGTAACATTATCCTATCAGGATGAGGTTACATTCAATGGAGAGTATCGTGACATTTGTGAGAATCTAAACGACGAAAGATTAGTGAAAGCTTTTAGTAGGATATTAAATTACGTCCAACATACACAAAAAAGGTCACTAGATCATCTAAAGCAGGCAGAAGTACTAGAGCTTGATCACTTCCTTTCTTTGGACATGTATTCGAAACGAAATCTGGAACTGACGGAAACAATACTTCGAAAAGGAAGACACGGTAGTCTATTGTGGGTGTTAGATAAGACAGTCACTGCAATGGGTTCGCGTATGTTAAAAAAATGGCTAGAACGTCCACTACTAGACCGCATACAGATAGAGAAACGCTTAGAAGCGGTAGAAGGATTTTATCAGTCATTTATGGAGAGAGATGCACTTCGAGATAGTTTGAAATCTGTATATGATTTAGAGCGATTAGCTGGAAGGATTGCATTTGGTAATGTGAATGCAAGAGATCTTATACAATTAAAAAAGTCGTTAAAACGGATTCCGGAGATAAAAGGACTACTTTCAACCATTGACAATAAGGAAATTAGAGGTTTAGCAACACTGCTAGAATATCCAGAGGACTTAGTTAACTTGCTAGAACAAAGTATCATGGAAGATCCACCTATTTCCATTAAAGAAGGGTCCATTATCAAGAATGGTTACAACGAGCAGCTCGACACCTATCGAGATGCATCTAGAAATGGAAAGAAATGGATTGCAGAACTTGAGCAAAAAGAAAAGCAAGAAACTAATATTAAATCATTAAAGATTGGGTATAATCGGGTGTTTGGTTATTATATTGAAGTAACGAAGGCTAACTTACACCTGTTACCTGAAGGAAAATATGAGCGAAAGCAAACGTTAACGAATGCAGAAAGATTTATCACCCCTGAATTAAAAGAAAAAGAGCAGTTGATTTTAGAAGCAGAAGAAAAAAGTGTTGAATTAGAATACACATTATTTACAGAAATACGGGAGCAAATTAAAGCGCAAATTCCTAGAATTCAATTTTTGGCAGATGTTGTAAGTAAAATTGATGTTTTACAAGCTTTTGCGACAGTCAGTGAAGTAAATAATTATCATCGTCCTACGTTTTCGGAAAATAAGCTTCAAGTGAAAAATGGTAGACATCCTGTGATTGAACAGGTGATGAATGATGGAACATTTGTCCCGAATGACATCGTGTTAGATGATGAGAAAAGTATTCTATTAATCACAGGTCCGAATATGTCTGGTAAAAGCACGTATATGAGACAGCTAGCATTAATCGCTATTATGGGGCAAATTGGTTGTTTCGTACCATGTGATGAAGCGGAGCTGATGATTTTTGACCAAATCTTTACTCGGATTGGTGCTGCCGATGACCTTGTATCCGGACAAAGTACTTTCATGGTCGAAATGTTGGAGGCCAATCATGCCATTGAGCATGCAACAGATCGGAGTCTAATCCTGTTAGATGAAATTGGACGAGGCACTAGTACGTATGATGGTATGGCTCTTGCCCAAGCCATTGTAGAATATATACATGATCATATTCATGCCAAGACTTTATTTTCTACCCATTATCATGAACTAACGGCACTAGAAGAAAATCTACCTAGATTACGTAATATTCATGTTCGTGCGGAAGAATATGAGGGAAATGTCGTCTTTTTACACCAAATAAAAGAAGGGGCAGCAGACAAAAGCTATGGAATTCATGTAGCTAAACTTGCAAACCTACCAGATAAATTAATCGGACGGGCGAGTGTTATTTTAGAGCAATTGGAAAATCATGAAGTGAAGGAGAATATCCAGGAGTCCAATCAGCTTTCCTTATTTGAGGAGGAAGTAAAACCAGTGAAGGAGAAGATTACACCTCCTCTGGAAGATAGGAAACTAGTAGATGCAATAAATCAAATCGATTTATTTGATATGACTCCGTTAGAGGCCATGAACGAATTACATCGCTTGCAAAAATTAGTGAAACAAAACATGATATCAAAGTAGTAATTAATAGAAAGGGTTCTTTCTAATGAAAATATTTCAAATGCCAGATTCTCTAGCGAATAAAATAGCAGCAGGAGAGGTTGTGGAAAGACCCGCCTCTGTTGTCAAAGAATTAGTTGAAAATAGTATTGATGCTGGTAGTACCTGGGTGAAAATAGAATTACATGAAGCAGGCTTAGAGCAAATTAAAATTACAGACGATGGTGAAGGGATGGTTGAAGAGGATGTGGAACGGGCGTTTCTTCGCCATGCAACTAGTAAAATAAGAAATGAATCCGACTTATTCCATGTTCATACGCTTGGATTTCGTGGGGAGGCGTTAGCGAGTATCGCGTCTGTAAGTAGATTAACGATTAGAACTTCTCAAGGGGATGCTGCTGGAACGTACTTATCCCTTGAAGGTGGCATCGTAACGGAGCGGGGGAAAAGTGATGCTAGAAAAGGTACTGAGATAACAGTGTCAGACCTATTCTATAATACACCTGCACGTTTAAAATATATGAAGACTATTCACACGGAGCTTGGTCATATTACAGATCTATTAAATAGGCTAGCATTATCCCATCCAGAAGTTCGGTTTGAGGCAACACATAACGGGAAATCTTTATTTAAAACGCCTGGTACTGGAGATTTACTACAAGTTATCGCGCAAATATATGGAATGGGTGTCGCGAGGAAGATGTTACCTATTAAAGGCGAGACTTTAGATTTCAAGATTAGTGGGTTTATAGCTAAGCCAGAAATCACTCGTGCATCACGAAATTACATTTCTATTCTATTAAATGGTCGTTATATTAAAAGTATACCGTTAAATCAAGCGATAATTCGTGGATACCATACGCTGCTACCTATAGGGCGGTCGCCGATTGCAGTTCTAGCAATCGAAATGGATCCTTATTTAGTTGATGTTAATGTCCATCCAACAAAATTGGAGGCCCGTTTTAGTAAAGATAAAGAATTGTTTACACTAGTTGAGCAATTGATACAAGATACATTTAGACAAACTAGACTAATTCCAGAGATTGAACAAAAACCGGTGGTAAAGCCTAGACCATCCATTCAACATACAATGGATTTTGATCGGTCTGCTACAATTTTAAAGGAAACGATAGAACCTACGAATAAATTGGATAATTATCCAGCGTACCAACCAGAAGTAAAACAAGATATTATAGTAGATCAAGATGGAAAGCACCATCATGTTCAAGAAAAAGAAGAACGATTTGGTTCTGAGCCGGAAGAAGTAATTACACCGACTCCTGTAGTACAAGAAGAAGGCATTCCTTCTGAAGACCGAGTTCCAACCATGTATCCAATTGGCCAACTACACGGCACCTATATTCTTGCTCAAAATGAGAATGGATTTTATATGATTGATCAGCATGCTGCACAGGAACGGATTAAATATGAATTCTTTAAGAAAAAGTTAGGAAAAACGACCAATGAGGTTCAAGAATTGCTAATTCCATTAACATTCGAGTTTTCGAAGCAGGAGTCTATCTTTATCGACCATTACCGGGATGAATTAGAAAGTGTTGGGCTATTCTTCGAAGATTTTGGTAATCAAACGTATATTATTCGATCCTATCCAAACTGGTTTCCAAAGGGATTTGAAGAAGAAGTCATTCGTGAAATGATAGATCAAATTATGCATGATGAACGAATTAATGTTGAGTCGATACGGGAAGAGGCGGCCATTTTAATGTCATGCAAACGTTCCATCAAAGCGAATCATCACTTAAACCATGATGACATGTTTCGCTTGCTGGAAGATTTAAGAAAAACGACTGATCCATTTACATGCCCACATGGTCGGCCGATCATTATTCATTTTTCTACGTATGAGTTAGAAAAAATGTTTAAACGTGTGATGTAATAGGTATATTTCATCTGCACTTCGATAATGCTAGTAATAAAAGCCTAAGAATAAGGGATGATATGCCCTGTTTTAAAATGGTACTGCTTTTTCTAGTAGCAAAAGAGGTGGAGTGCAGATGGAAAATCAAAAGCTGATAAATTTTTTAAATCAATTACTATCGAATCAATTTGTTATGTATGTAAAACTACATCGTTATCATTGGTTTGTTCAAGGAAGGCATTTTTTTCAACTACATGCATTGTTTGAAGAAATGTATGCCAAATTCGCAGAAGACCTTGATGAAGTAGCAGAGAGAATACTGATGATTGATGGTAAACCATTAGCGACAATGTCAAAATACTTAAAAGAAGCGACGTTAGTAGAAGCAAACGCAGATGATAAAGAAGATGAAATACTTGATCAACTACATGACGATTACAAACAACTCATTGCAGAGATTAAAGAAGTCGGTTTTAAGCTTGCAGACGAAAGAAATGACGAGCCTACAAAAGACTTATTAATTACGCTAGTAGGAAGCTATGAAAAATATGTTTGGATGCTATCCGTATATCGCGCATATAAATAATAGAATGAATTATTAGGGGAAGAAGAATGAAACAAAAGGTTATAGCTATTGTTGGTCCTACTGCAGTAGGGAAGACAAACTTAAGCATAGAAGTTGCCAAAAAGTTTAATGGGGAAATTATTAGTGGCGATTCCATGCAAGTATATAGAGGCATGGATATTGGTACAGCAAAGATTAAGAAAGAGGAAATGCAAGGGATTCCGCACCATATGATTAATATAAAAGACCCTCACGAAAGTTTTTCGGTTGCGGATTTTCAATACTATGTTCAAAAATACATAAAGGAAATATCAGAACGAAACCACATTCCAATTATCGTTGGTGGAAGTGGTCTTTACATACAATCCGTGCTATATGATTACCACTTTTCTAAAGAAAAGCGAGATGATGCTTTAACGAAATCACTTGAAGCTGAAATGAACAAGTATGGAATAGAGCCATTGTATGATCGTTTAAAACAAATTGATCCAACACAAGCAGAAAAAATACATCCCAATAATTATCGAAGAGTTATTCGGGCATTAGAAGTATATGAGAAAACGGGGCTAACAATGACTGCATATCAATCACAACAACAAGAAGAAATGCCCTATGATTCGATGTTAATCGGCTTGGAAATGGAGCGTTCCTTGTTATATGAACGAATTAATCTGCGGATAGATGAGATGATTCGTGCGGGATTGTTAGAAGAAGTTCGACAATTGATTAATTGTGGATATGAGAATGCTTCATCTATGAAGGCAATCGGGTATAAAGAATTGATACCATATATTAAGGGAGAGGCGTCATTAGAGACCTCCGTTGAATTACTAAAGCGTAATTCAAGAAGGTATGCTAAAAGACAATATACTTGGTTTAAAAACAAAATGGATGTTCATTGGTATCATGTTACACCATTAACCGTAAGTGAAAAAGTTAATGAGATTTTACATGATTTAGCAGGATTTCTTAAAAGTTAAGTAGAAATATAATAGTATAGATAGAAAAGAGGAGGAAACTTAGGTGGCGCAATCAGTAAACATTCAAGACCAATATTTAAATCAATTAAGAAAAGAGCATATTTCCGTTACTGTATTTTTAACGAATGGTTTTCAGTTAAGAGGAATCGTCAAAGCGTTTGATAATTTTACCGTATTGTTAGAATCAGAAGGAAAGCAGCAGCTAATTTTTAAACATGCAATTTCCACTTTTGCACCAGCTAAAAATGTCAATCTTGATAAAGAATAAACAGGGTGTATCCTTCAAATAAAGTGTGGAGCACAATAGGTCTGTCCTTGACATTGCAACTTTCTCATCTGTTGTATTGTCTAGGTCAGACCTTTATTCTGCTCTATGGGTTATGGTCTTATAGGCATTTGTCACAACTTTATCCTTCTAAACGTATAATAACATGACTAAGGAGTGATAAAGTTGGCTACGCAAAAGATTCATCACAAAAATGGTAAAATTAATATTGTTTTACAAGATAATAAAGTTACTAAGATAGATAACAATAATCATGAGGAATATGTAGGCAAAGACCCTTTTGCGCATATTGATCAAGAACTTTCGTCATTTGTTGGATTAACGGATTTAAAACGTAAAATAAAAGAAATTTATGCCACGATCATCATAAATGAAAAGCGAAGTCAAATGGGGCTTTCCAATACAAAGCAAGTATTGCATATGCTTTTTAAAGGGAATCCAGGTACCGGTAAAACTACAGTCGCGAGAAAATTAGCTAACATCTATTTTGATATGAATTTACTGTCAAAGGGTCATTTTATTGAAGCGGAGAGAGCGGATTTAGTTGGGGAATATATTGGTCAAACAGCTCAAAAAACCCGTGCTCTTATTCAAAAAGCACTTGGAGGAGTACTGTTCATCGATGAAGCGTACTCATTAGCCCGTGGTGGTGAAAGAGATTTCGGTAAGGAAGCAATTGACACACTCGTAAAACATATGGAAGATAATGGGGGTGACTTTGTCCTCATCCTTGCTGGATACCCTGATGAAATGGAACGATTTCTAACATTAAATCCGGGGCTAAAATCTCGTTTTCCATTTATTCTTGAGTTTCCTGACTATGATGTGGATCAATTAATGGATATAACAAGACAAATGGCATCGGAAAGAGAATATCAATTATCCAAGGATGCGGAATGGAAGTTAAGAAATTTCCTCTATAAACAAAGGAACGATCCTAATCGTAACTTTTCCAATGCTCGTTTTATTCGTAATGTAGTAGAACACGCCATTCGTATGCAAGCTGTACGTTTATTATATAAAGATGACATTTCGCCAGATGAGCTTATCTTACTTACAGGGAATGATTTAAAGCTAGAAGACATTCAATCGATTTGGTAATAAGTGTCATTTACAAGAGTAAACGAATCATAATAGTAATTTAAGGAGAGTATGAGCACAATGCCTGAAGAAAAAGTGGTAGTAATCGCTGTAAAAAAGCCGCAGCTGCAGGATGATTATTTTGCGTCTTCTCTAGAAGAACTTGTGTCACTTGTCGATACAGCAGGTGGTCACGTAGTAGATGTTATTACGCAGAATAGGGAACGAATTCATCCTGCTTTTTACATTGGTGAAGGTAAAATGGAGGAAATAAAGCAAAGGATAGAGGAACTAAATGTTGATTTAGTTATTTCGAATGATGAATTATCTGCAGGTCAGTCACGGAATTTAAGTGATTACTTTGATAGAAGGGTAATTGATAGAAGCCAGCTAATATTAGATATTTTTGCAGCAAGAGCAAAAACGAAAGAAGGTAAACTTCAAGTCGAATTGGCACAGTTGCAATACTTATTACCGAGATTACGTGGTCAAGGTGTCCAATTATCTCGTTTGGGAGCTGGTATCGGCACAAGAGGACCCGGTGAAACAAAGTTAGAGACAGACCAAAGACATATTAGAAGACGTATTGATGATATTAAAAGACGTTTGAAGCAAGTAGTGAAACAGCGTGATCAATATCGGAAACGTAGAAAACAAAATGAAGTGTTTCAAATTGCCATTGTTGGGTATACCAATGCTGGAAAGTCAACCCTTTTTAATCGGTTGACAAACAGCGATTCTTTAGAAGAAGATAAATTATTTGCAACACTAGACCCACTTACTCGAAAGGTGCAATTACCGTCTGGTTTGAATGTGCTATTAACCGATACGGTAGGTTTTATTCAACAGCTCCCAACCACTTTAATCGCAGCTTTTCGCTCCACCTTGGAAGAGGTCAGTGAGGCAGATTTCATTCTCCATGTTGTCGATAGTTCACATCCGGACAATGAGCAACACCAAGAAACAGTGCTCAAATTATTGGATGAGCTAGAATGTAGTACGATACCTATGCTGACTGTTTATAATAAAAATGACTTACTAAAAGATGATTTTATTCCAAGAAATCGCCCTTATATTGTCCTTAGTGCACTAGAAAGCAGGGATTTACATCGATTAGTAAAAAAGATAGAGGAAGTATTAACGACTGAATGGAATTCTTATCGCGTTTTAGTAGAAGTGGAAAAGGGTGATTTGCTAAATCGCTTTGAGCATGAGACAATTCTTTTGGAGAAAAACTTTGATGAAGAAACAGAATCATATAGTTTAAGTGGATTTATTCGTGCAGAGCATCCGCTTAATGGAATAGTAAAGGAGAAAAATACGTAACATGTTAGAGAAATTCGTAGAACAAGCAGAAAATGATATCGCAGAAATACACCGAGAGATTAATAAAACAGTAGAAATAAATCAAAAACGAGTTTTGGATGCTTTTAGAAGGAATAAAGTTAGTGATAGCCACTTTAATTCTACAAGTGGCTATGGTTATGATGATATTGGACGAGATACGCTAGAATCAGTCTATGCCGATGTATTTGGTGGAGAGTCTGCAATCGTTAGACCACAATTGGTATCGGGAACGCATGCCATTACAACGGTGTTGTATGGGTTACTTAGACCAGGTGATGAATTAGTCTATATTACTGGAAAGCCCTATGATACATTGGAAACAGTGATTGGCATTACAGGGGAGAAGACAGGATCATTAAAGGATTTCCAGATTACATACAACGAGGTACCATTAACAGAAGAGGGTCATATCAATTTCCCTAGAATAAAAGAAGTAATCCATGATCGTACGAAAGTGGTTGCTATCCAACGCTCTAAGGGCTACGCCGATCGTCCTTCTTTTACGATAGAAGAGATAGAAGAAATGGTTCGTTTTGTCAAGGAGATTCGTGATGATGTAATTGTGTTTGTAGATAATTGTTATGGTGAATTTGTGGAAGAGAAAGAACCTCTACATGTTGGAGCAGACATCATGGCGGGTTCATTAATTAAGAATCCAGGTGGTGGAATTGTACGAGCTGGGGGCTATATTGTAGGAAGAGAAGATTTAGTGACGTTGTGCGCATATCGTTTAACTGCTCCAGGTCTTGGGAAGGAATTAGGGGCTACTTTCCATTTACTACAGGAAATGTATCAGGGATTCTTTTTATCACCACATGTGGTAGGAGAGGCATTAAAGGGAGCAGTCTTTACTTCCAGATTATTGGAATTGCTAGGATTTATTACAACACCACATTACCAAGAAAAGAGAACCGATTTAATTCAGTCCGTAACGTTCGAAACAGCAGAACAAATGATAGCCTTTTGCCAAGCAATCCAGCAAAACTCGCCTGTCAATTCATTTGTAACACCATATCCTAGTGAAATGCCAGGATATGAGGATGATGTCATTATGGCGGCTGGAACATTTATTCAAGGCTCAAGTATAGAATTGTCAGCAGATGGCCCGATTCGAAAACCTTATACGGCGTTCGTACAAGGTGGACTTACGTATGCTCATGTAAAGATTGCGTTAATGGAAGCTGTACAAGCTATTATAGATAAGAAATAACGGTTGAACTTAACATACATGGTATATGTTAAGTTTCCTAACATCTGGTTGACAGAATAACTGACATTTATTATAATAATTTTGTAGATAAGGGAGGTCATAGTCATGAATGATAAGGATCGACGCTCCATGCCTTTGTTTGGAATCGGTATTGTAATGAAGCTTACCGAGTTAACCGCAAGGCAAATTCGCTACTATGAAGAAAATGATTTAATTCATCCAGAGCGAACAAAAGGGAATCAGCGACTATTCTCATTCAATGATGTAGATCGTCTACTAGAAATTAAGAATTATCTAGATAAAGGTCTAAACCTTGCAGGGATTAAATTATTACTAACTGATGAAGATTCTAATGTAGAAAAAACAGAAGAAAAGGAAAAAGCATTACCAAAAGAGAAGAAATCTGTTCTAACAGATAAGGAGCTTCGAGCGATTTTAAGACAAGAAATTACCGAAGCGAATCGATTTGGTAAAGCTAATCTACGACAAGGGGAACTTGCTAGATTTTTTGTGAATAGGTAGGTATAGGGGAAGTGAATTCCTATAAAATATACTGATTATAATTTAGGAGGAGAGAAATTTATGGGTTACTCGAGAGAAGAGATTGAAAGAAAAATCAAAGAAGAAAATGTTAAATTTATTCGACTTCAATTTACAGACATGCTAGGAACAATTAAAAATGTGGAAATCCCATTAAGTCAATTAGAGAAAGCACTTGATAACAAAATGATGTTTGATGGCTCATCTATTGAGGGATTTGTGCGTATTGAAGAATCTGACATGTATTTATATCCAGATTTAGATACATTTGTCGTGTTCCCTTGGACTTCAGAAAAAGGAAAAGTTGCCCGTTTTATTTGTGATATCTATCGTCCTGATGGTACACCATTTGAAGGGTGCCCACGTTATAACTTAAAACGTAATTTGAAGAAAATGGAAGAGCTTGGCTTTGATGCTTTCAATATTGGAACTGAACCGGAATTCTTCCTATTTAAATTAGATGAAAAGGGAGATCCTTCTTTAGAACTAAACGACCATGGTGGATATTTTGATTTAGCGCCTACTGATTTAGGGGAAAATTGCCGTCGTGATATTGTATTAGAACTAGAAGAAATGGGCTTTGAGATTGAAGCATCTCACCATGAGGTTGCCCCTGGACAACATGAAATTGACTTTAAATATTCTGATGCATTAAAACATGCGGATGATATTCAAACGTTTAAGCTAGTTGTTAAGACAATTGCTAGAAAACATAATCTTCACGCAACGTTTATGCCTAAGCCATTATTTGGAGTAAACGGTTCTGGAATGCATACTAACATGTCCCTATTTAAAGGTGGAGAAAATGCATTCTACAACCCGAGTGGAGATTTAGAATTAAGTGACACAGCCTATCAATTTATTGCAGGTATTGTAAAGCACGCTACTGGATTTACAGCGATAACCAATCCAACAGTTAACTCATATAAGCGTCTAGTACCTGGCTATGAAGCACCAAGCTATGTTGCATGGTCTGCAGCAAACAGAAGCTGTCTTATGCGTATTCCAAACTCTCGTGGTTTAAGTACACGTGTTGAGGCAAGAAGTGTTGATCCAGCAGCTAATCCATATATGGCATTATCTGTTTTATTAGCAGCGGGACTTGATGGAATCCGTAACAATATGACACCACCACCTGCGGTTGATCGTAATATTTATGTTATGACAAAAGAAGAACGTGATGAAGTTGGAATTAAAGATTTACCATCATCGCTAATTGATGCATTACAAGAACTTAAAAATGATGAAGTTATTGTAGAAGCATTAGGGGAGCATCTATTTGAACATTATATTGAAGCAAAAGAAATCGAATGGGATATGTTCCGCACAAGCGTACATCCATGGGAAAGAGATCAATATTTAACTAACTACTAATAGAAAAGAAAACCGGTGAGTATAGGAGAATCCTCCTAGCTCACCGGTTTATTTTGATAGAATTTACACTAGCTTTCCGATCCTATTAAAAACGCATTTGCTAAGAGAAGAGCAAATGCGTTTTTGTATTTCGATATATCGTTAATGAATATGACGATAAAGCCCAACTACTTTACCAAGAATCGATACATTCTTATATATTAATGGTTCCATTGTTGCGTTTTCAGGCTGTAAGCGAATATAATCTTTTTCTTTGAAAAATCGCTTTACGGTTGCTTCATCATCTTCCGTCATTGCTACAACAATATCTCCATTTTGTGCTGTACTCTGTTGTTTCACTATTACCATATCACCGTCTAAAATACCAGCCTCAATCATACTCTCACCATCAATTACTAGGACAAATAGATTTTCATCAGGACCTGCAGTTGAGCTAGGGACTGGCACAAATTCTTCAATATTTTCTACAGCAGTAATAGGTATACCAGCTGTTACTTTACCAATAACGGGTGCATAGCGAGCTTCTTCCCTAGGTATATTACTTTCTTCATCCAAATCTAGTATTTCTATTGCTCGGGGTTTAGTAGGATCTCGGCGAATAAAACCTTTGCTTTCTAATCTAGAGAGGTGCCCGTGAACAGTTGAGCTTGAGGCAAGGCCCACTGCTTCAGCAATTTCTCTAACAGATGGTGGATAACCTTTTAATTTGACTTGTTCTTTTATGTATTCAAGTATAGCTTGTTGTCTAGTTGATAATTTTGTCATCTATTAAACACCTCGCACATATTATTTATTAATGCTAGTTTACCATCGTATGGCATATAATGCAAACATTCGTTCGAAAAATCATTGACAAGATCATATGTTCTGATATAATAAAAATACGAACAAAGGTTCTTGTGATATAATCGAGAAGGGATGATGAAAAAATGTTTGGTAAAGTAAACAAGACAGATTTATTTTATATTGTTGCTTTTGCTGTAACATTAGGTTTCTTATACGTATCATTAATTAGTGCATAATAGGAGTTAATAAATTGAATGTCATTATATACTGCAGAGTAAGTACAGATAAAAAAGTTCAGGAAACGTCATTAGCTAGACAGAAGGAAGAATTATGCCAATTGGCAAATCGGTATCAATTCCATGTTGTAAAATGTATAGAGGAGCAAGCGAGTGGATATGAAGTAGAACGAGATGGAATATTTGACATGCTTGAAACGTTTGAACGTGGACAAGCAGATGCTCTCCTTATTCAAGATGAAACAAGATTAGGTCGAGGAAATACAAAAATAGCATTGTTTCATCAATTAGCGAAGTTGAATATTTCCATCTACACTGCGATTCACGATGGAAAGCTAGAATTATCCGAATCAGATTCTATGGTATTACAGATTGTCGGTATAGTGGAGGAATACCAACGCAAAATTCACAATGTAAAAATAAAACGAGGTATGAAAAAAGCGATAGAGAATGGCTATAATCCAGCTAAGAATCTTGCTAATCAGCATTTAGCTCCAGGTAGGGAGAGAAAGGAAGTACCAATCGAGGAAATCATTCGATTACGAAATAATGGCCTTACCTTCAGTGAAATTGCAAAGACGTTAACTGGATTGGGATATTCTATCTCAAAGGCTACTGTCCATAGAAGATACCAAGAATATCAAATAATTGATTCAGATAAGTTGAACAGGTAATATTAAAAAGCAAGAACGTGTCGTGTTCTTGCTTTTTAATATTAATAATGATGAATAAGATAGATTTATTCTAGGAGGTTATGAGATGATTTCAAAAGAAAAATTAGATCGTATTAATGCACTGGCTAAAAAGGCAAAGACTGCAGAAGGACTAACAAAGGATGAAGAAAAAGAGAGAAAAAAACTACGAGAAGAGTATTTAGGGAATGTCCGCAACTCTTTTAAGAATCAATTGAAGACCATGACGGTAATTGATCCAGCAGGAAATGACGTGACTCCTAAAAAGTTACGTGACATGCAGGAAAGAAACCAAAAACATTAGACATAGTAATATCATAATAAGGAATACTAGTACTTGTTAACTATCTACATTTTACAGAAAACAAGTATTACTATTCTTCTGACCGAAAGGAGTATTACGTATGTCTACTAATATAGAGCAAATGTCCATTAATGCAATTCGCACCCTATCCATTGATGCCATAGAAAAAGCTAATTCAGGACATCCTGGATTACCAATGGGTGCTTCTCCAATGGCGTATACGTTATGGGCAGACATAATGAATCACAATCCTAAAAATTCTAAATGGTTTAACCGCGACCGGTTTGTATTATCTGCTGGACATGGATCAATGCTACTGTACAGTCTGTTACATTTATCGGGCTATGACGTAACAATAGAAGATTTAAAGGAGTTTCGCCAGTGGGGTTCTAGGACGCCAGGCCATCCAGAAGTTCATCATACCGATGGTGTAGAAGCAACTACAGGTCCTTTAGGCCAAGGTATTGCAATGTCTGTTGGGATGGCGATGGCTGAGGTGTATTTAGCTGCTAAGTATAATAAAAGTGATATGAACATTATAGACCATTATACCTATTGCTTAGTTGGTGATGGTGATTTAATGGAAGGAATTTCGCATGAAGCGGCTTCCCTGGCTGGCCATCTAAGGCTCGGTAAATTGATTGTTTTATACGATTCTAATGATATTTCGCTAGATGGAGAATTAAACCGCTCTTTCTCGGATAATACGGAAGAACGTTTTAAATCCTATGGTTGGCAGGTTATTCGGGTTGAGGATGGAAATAATGTAGAAACGATTCGCATGGCATTAAAAGACGCGAGAGAAAATATCGAACAACCTACGCTAATTGAAGTGAAAACCGTTATTGGTTATGGATCTCCTAATAAATCAGCTTCTTCTGCTTCACATGGTGCCCCATTAGGTGAGGATGAGGTCTTGTTAACGAAAGAATTCTATCAGTGGCAGCATGAAGAATTCCGTGTTCCGGAAGAGGTATATGCTGATTTTAAAGAGAAGATACAAATAAAAGGCGAGAAACTAGAAGCAGAATGGAATATGCTTTTTGCCACTTATCGAGATAAATATCCACAAGAGGCTAAGGAACTAGAGATGGCCATTGCAGGTGAATTACCGCAAGGATGGGCTGATAACCTTCCAGTATATGAAGTAGGAAAGTCTCTTGCAACGCGAGCTTCTTCAGGCGAAGTATTAAATGGTATTGCTAAAGCCATTCCGTATTTCCTTGGTGGTAGTGCTGACCTAGCTGGCTCTAATAAAACCACCATTACCGGAGAAGAGGACTTTACTAGAGAGAATTATAATGGTAGAAATATATGGTTCGGTGTTCGTGAACATGCAATGGGTGCTGCACTGAATGGTATGGCACTTCACGGCGGGGTGAAGGTGTATGGCGGTACGTTCTTTGTCTTCAGTGATTACTTACGTCCAGCAATACGCTTATCTGCTATTATGAATACACCTGTTACATACGTATTTACACACGACTCGATTGCTGTTGGTGAGGACGGTCCAACACATGAACCAATTGAACATTTATCAGCGTTCCGAAGCATGCCGAACCTTTCCGTAATTCGACCGGCAGATGGAAATGAAACCAATGCTGCTTGGAGACTTGCGGTGGAATCGACAGATCAACCAACCCTTCTCGTATTAACACGACAGAACTTACCGACATTAGAGGGTACAAAGGAACAGGCATATGAAGGTGTAAAACGTGGTGGATATATTTTACGTGATTCCAATAAAGCAATCCCTGATGCGATCTTAATTGCTTCCGGTTCCGAAGTTCAATTAGCAGTGGAAGCACAAAAAGTACTTCGTGAAGACAATATAGATGTACGAGTGGTTAGCCTTGCATCATGGGATCGTTTTGAACGCCAAGAAGAAAATTATAAAGAAAAAGTTCTACCTAAATCTGTTACCAAACGAATTGCAATGGAAATGGGTTCTCCACTTGGCTGGGAACGTTACATTGGGCAAGAAGGGAAAATTATTGGCATTTCTACCTTTGGCGCATCCGCAAGTGGAGAAAAGTTAATCGAAGAATACGGATTTACCGTTGAAAATGTAGTAAAGCATGTAAAAGATATCGTTATGTAATGGAATCATGCTAGATCTAGATGGTATTAAGCGTATCTATTTTAAATCAGTGCATGATACAAGCTCAGGAATTGCATAGGCTCAAACAGAAGGAGAGGCTTCAGTGAGTTCATAGATATTCTTTCTAGTTAAAAGATAACCAAAAGCAAAATAGCCCCGACTGAAAAACATTCGGGGCTATTTAAAAATAACATAAATGTAGTTCCAACCTATTTTTCATCTATTAATCCATTCGACAAAACTAGTGATAATATATTTCACCGTTTGACATTCTTTTTTAATAGAAAACGTATAATAGATGAAAAAGGGGAGGGGCTATAGAAAATGAAAGAATATACTGTTTATTGGATAAAAGAAGAATTTGCTAAACACTATTACTATAAAAGTGATATTTTATATCGTTTTATCAAAGAGTATCATTTGAATCAATTAAGAAATGATTTACATATGCAATTCCATTATATTACGGAGAACTTCCCTAAGGATTCTTTAACTTCACAATTATGGAGACAGCCTAAAAACACACTTGGAAAAATTAATAGTAGCGAAATGCTAGAGCTTGGTAATAAACGGGAATTTATTACTTTACAGATTGAAGAAAAACATATAAAATTTCGTTGTGAAACATTACAGGATGCTGAAGCATTATTATTTCCTACTTTGAGACGGTTTCATCCATATTTATTCATTATGAATAGCGAATATGAAGATTATGGTTGGATTTCGCCTGCAAAGACAATTACAGCGTATAATAATGATCAAGTATTGTATTCTTAGGACTGTTTTACTATACTGTATAAGAGACAACACGAAGGAGGAAACGAATAGATGGACGTAATTTGGGTCGTATTAATTGCTATAGCAGCTTTAATTGCTGGTGTTGCTCTTGGATTTTTTATTGCAAGAAAGTATATGATGAGCTATTTGAAAAAGAATCCACCTATTAATGAGCAAATGCTACGCACGTTAATGATGCAAATGGGGCAAAAGCCTTCACAGAAGAAAATCAATCAAATGATGCGTGCAATGAATAATCAAATGGATAAATAGCATACTGCAATCATGTTATACAAAATCAAGTATACATTGCACAAAGATACCCCGTACTATTCCTAGTAGGGGTTTTTTCATGCGATAGTATAATTATCCTTTTAACCATATAAGAGTTTTGTCAATAGGTTATCCACCTAATTGTCAAATTCCAGATGCATAAATTGGTCAACCATCTGATATAATGGATGGCAGAAGCAAATTAGGAGGTTAAGTATGTCTGAGATAAATATTTTTCTTGCATTTGGTGCTGGATTTCTTTCTTTTATTTCTCCATGTGTATTACCACTTTACCCGGCATTTTTATCATACATAACAGGAATGAGTGTTAGTGAAATAAAAGATGACCATAAAATGTTAAATCGTAATAGTATTATTCATACGATATGCTTTTTAATCGGATTTTCTAGTATTTTTATTATTTTTGGATTTGTGACTTCCTCTATAGCTCAATTTCTTTTGACTTATAAGGATATAATAAGACAAGTGGGTGCTTTATTAATTATATTTTTTGGACTTGTCATTGTCGGTATTTTAAATTTTAAGTTTTTAATGAAGGATAGGAAGGTAACTTTTAAAAACCGTCCGTCAGGCTTTTTAGGTTCTGCCTTAATTGGGTTTGCCTTCTCATTAGGGTGGACACCTTGTACAGGACCTATACTAGCAGTAGTATTTACATTAACTGCAACCGATCCTAGTAAAGGTATGGTGATGATGATTGCATATATTTTAGGTTTTTCAGTCCCATTCCTTGTCCTTTCCTTCTTTATTGGGAAATTAGGTTGGATTAAACGGAATAGCCATAAATTAGTTAAAGTCGGCGGTTATATTATGATTGCTTTAGGTATTGCCCTATTTTTTGATTGGATGACGAAACTCACTGCTTTCTTAGCTGGTTGGATAGGTTTCAATGGATTTTAACGGTAAACTATATTATTATAATACCTATAGATTCTACATAAGGAAGTGTTATTTTTGAGCAAACCCAATAACTTAATTTTACAAACTGCAACTGCACTTATTGCCTTTATACTGCTAGGGTTTTCTGTATATTTGTTTTTTGCAGGTCATAACTCTCCAGGTGGTGGATTTATTGGTGGCCTTGTTACAGCAGCAGCTGTAGTATTACTATATATGGCATATGGTATTGATTTTGTAAACAAAATATTGCCAATCAATTTTCGAGCGCTGATTTCAGTCGGATTGTTAGTTGCATTCTTAACAGGTGTAGGTTCATTCTTATTTGATGTTCCATTTTTATCACATACATTTGGTTACTTTGAATTTCCTATATTTGGGGAAGTGGAACTAGCGACTGCAATGTTGTTTGACTTGGGAGTGTATTTAACAGTAGTAGGTGTAACCGTAACAATTATAATAAATATAGCAAATGATACAAAAGCAGAAGTTTGATTTTATATAATTGGGGGATTTGTTAAATGGCAAGAATTTTGGTAGTTGATGATGCTAAATTTATGCGCACGACTCTTCAATCGATTCTAACCAAGGATAACCATGATGTTGTAGGGGAAGCAGAGAATGGGAAGGAAGCAATATCACTTTTCTTAAAGGAAAAACCTGATTTAGTTATTATGGATATTACCATGCCGATTATGAATGGTATCGAAGCTATCAAAGAAATAATGAAGATTGATTCGAATGCTTCCATTCTTGTTTGCTCAGCGATGGGGCATCAGAAAGTGGTTGTAGAAGCGATAGAATTAGGGGCAAAAGACTTTATCGTAAAACCATTCGATGAACACCGTGTGTTGGAGACGGTTAATCGCGTATTATCACACATTACAAGCTAATCTATACACCGGGAAAGAGTGTTACTATGTTTTGGATAATAGCAAGTACAGTTGTAGCATTTGTGATGGCTTCTGTCATGATTGTTGTTCGCTTAAAAGCATCCAGAAAGCCCGCTTCTGTAAAAAGAATTATTTTACCACCTTTGTTTATGAGTACTGGGGCATTGATGTTTCTTTTCCCAGAGTTTCAGATAAAGTGGATTCAAGTATTAGAAGCCCTTACTGTTGGAGTTGTTTTCTCGATTTTTCTTATCAAAACCTCTAACTTTGAAATACGAAATGATAGAATATATTTGATTCCTTCCAAAGCCTTTATATTTATATTAGTTGGCTTACTGATAGCCAGATTAATTTTAAAGATTGCATTAGGAGGAACAATTACATTAGGAGAAACAAGCGGAATGTTTTTCTTATTAGCTTTTGGCATGCTTGGTAGTTGGAGACTAGCGATGTTATATAAGTATAAACAATTAGAAAAAGAATTAAAGGTGCCTTCATCTTCTTGAGGGCACCTTTCTTATTCGAAACGTATTGTTCATCGACATCTAATTCTCTAGCACTTCACACTATACTTATTGGCTTTTCTTATAACTAGCTTGCCAGTTCGTTCTATAATCCTCTTTAGATCGTTTAAATAGATGTTCATATGGAGATACATCGATTTGTTTTTCTTTTAATTTTTTTCGTAAGAATTTATGATCTCGCTTTGGTGTTGCGAGAATATATCCTTCGATGACAACATCCTGATTAATTTTACTCATCCCTTGTTCAAGCGCCACTTGCCCTATTTTACTAGCAATTTTTTGCCTAGCTACATCTCGGAATAATTCAGGGACGGGGGAGACCAACTCCTCAAGTAGATCTTTCTCTTCTTGATTCCACATATGCTTCGACTTCTCTATATAATGGAGCTCCCAATCCATCATGGATTTTCCATCTTCTTTTGGAAGCTGTTTTAAGAATTTGCGGAACATAAAGTATCCACCGATTGCCATAAATCCAATCATAAAAAATCCCCAAAACACTATAAAATATGACATAATATCCACCTTTTTCCTTCATTTTACTTTACTATCGTATCAAAATTTAGTTGAATTATAGGTAGCAGTTATGTAATTTTACTACTAAGCGTTAAAATTCTGATAAACTTATTACTTTTAATAATTATCTATGCTAATATTATTATAATTATAGTTTACTTTTTAAACAACTTTCATATTTGGATAAATATCAACATATAGTATAGTAAGCTTGTGAGATTGTAAGAATTTTGTAGTAAAGGGGCGGATCCAATGGAGAAAGAATCAAATAAAGACAGTATAGAGCAAAATTCAGCAGTGGTAATCAGCCCTTTTGAAAGCGTATTATCAGAAACGGATAGTCTTCATATGTTACCAGAGTTTATCACAGATTGGATAGAGCAAAATAGTAATGAGTTTTTCTCTTTATGGGATAGTAGAGGTATAGGTCTATATTTTTCAAAATCGATTGAACATATACTCGGTTTAAAACCTAGAGAATTAGTAGGTAAATCTTTTCAGGATTTTATACTTCCTGAAGATGTTGCATACATAAAGAAGGATTTTAATCAAGACACGTTTACAAACCAAACCTTTAATGTACATATCGTTAATTATGATCAAAAATACATATGGTGTGAAGTTAAAGTTGCAAAAATTACCGATCCAACAACTGAGGAACATCTCTATATTTGCACGACAAGAGATATTACAGAAAAAAAAGAAACCGAGGAAATGATGATTCGTTCAGAAAAAATGTCTATTGCCGGTCAACTAGCAGCTGGTATTGCGCATGAAATTAGAAATCCGCTAACATCCATTAAAGGGTTTCTTCAATTACTACAGGCTGGGGTAAATCGCAAAGATGTATATTATAAGATTATGATTGATGAGATTGAAAAAATGGAAACTATTACATCAGAGCTGTTGTTTATTTCCAAACCGCTTACGGATAATAAGAAGCAAGAATCTATCTTACAAATGATCAAAGATGTAATGGAATTACTTAAACCCCAAGCAAATCTGAAAAATATATTAATAGAAATAATTGGGGATGAACAATTTATCTATTGTGATAAATCCCAGATAAAACAAGTACTAATCAATATTATTAAGAATGCAATTGAGGCAATGGAGGAAGCTGGAAAGATTACGGTAATACTAAAGGATATGGCTGATGAGATTAAGATTGACATAGTCGATGAAGGGCCAGGCATAGATGAAGAAGTTATCCATAAGCTAGGTGAACCGTTCTTCACTACTAAACAGCAAGGTACTGGACTAGGTTTAATGATTACAAAGCAATTATTGGAAAGACATAATGCAAAGTTAGAAATCTTACAAAATGAAATTAAAGGGAGTACATTTCGGATTATTTTCCCAAAATAGGACTCATTGTTACTGCTATTGATATAATTAAGTAGGAAATTAATTCGAACTTGTGTATAAGTAATGCTTATCACCTTGAATAAGATTTTTGTATAGTAAATCGAGTATGAAACAATTGTTTTATACTCGATTTTCATTTAAGATGAGTATGTAAGAAAACTAATAGACTTTGGAAGCGCTTATGTGTAGTTGAAATTATGTTATCTTAGTAAACGTTCCAAATCTAGAGAATTCCGTTTTGAAAGGGGTTTATGAAAATGGGGGAGAATAGTGTCTTCAATGCAAAGAAGAAATTCGAACTTAATGGTAAGTCTTATAACTACTATCAGCTTAAAGCATTAGAAGAATCTGGCTTAGGCAAAATTGATAGATTACCATTTTCTATTCGTGTTCTTCTAGAATCTCTCGTACGTCAATACGATGGCCGTGTAATTAATGATGATCATGTAAAAGGATTAGTAAAATGGGGAACAAAAGATGGTAAAGGGGTAGATGTCCCTTTTAAACCGTCACGTGTTATCCTACAGGACTTCACAGGAGTACCTGCAGTAGTTGACTTAGCTTCTTTACGTAAAGCGATGGTAGATTTAGGTGGAAAGCCTGAACAAATTAACCCAGAGGTACCGGTTGATTTAGTAATTGACCACTCAGTTCAAGTCGATCAATATGGTTCTCCAAGTGCATTACAAGCAAATATGGATTTAGAATTCAAACGTAATGGGGAGCGCTATGAGTTCTTACATTGGGCTCAAAAAGCATTTGATAACTATCGTGCAGTACCACCAGCAACTGGGATTGTTCACCAAGTAAACTTAGAGTACATTGCCAATGTAGTTCATGAAGTAGAAAATGGAAATGGTGAGTATGATGCATTTCCTGATACATTAGTAGGGACTGACTCACATACTACTATGATTAACGGGCTAGGTGTACTAGGTTGGGGTGTAGGTGGTATTGAAGCAGAAGCAGGAATGCTTGGCCAACCTTCATACTTCCCACAACCAGAAGTAATTGGTGTTAAATTTACTGGCAGCTTCCCACAAGGAACTACTGCTACAGACTTAGCACTTAAAGTTACTCAAGTACTTCGTGAGCGTAATGTAGTTGGTAAATTTGTAGAATACTTTGGTCCAGGTCTAAAAGATATGCCGCTTGCAGACCGTGCGACTATTTCTAACATGGCTCCAGAATATGGTGCTACTTGTGGATTCTTCCCAGTAGATGAAGAAGCACTTAACTACCTACGCTTAACTGGACGTAGTGAAGAGCATATTAAATTAGTTGAAAAGTATTGTAAAGAAAATAACCTATGGTATTCACCTGAAGTAACGGATCCTGAATATACTGAGGTTGTTGAAATTAACTTATCAGAATTAGAACCAAACCTTTCTGGTCCTAAACGTCCGCAAGACTTGATTCCACTTTCTAAAATGAAAGAAGAATTCAATAAGGCAATTACGGCACCACAAGGTAACCAAGGCTTTGGACTAGATAAATCAGAGTTTGATAAAGAAGTAACCATTAAGCTTTCAAATGGTAAAGAGACCGTGATGAAAACCGGTTCTATTGCAATTGCAGCAATCACTTCTTGTACCAATACATCTAACCCATATGTTATGTTAGGTGCTGGATTACTTGCTAAGAAAGCAGTTGAAAAAGGGTTGGAAGTACCGGCTTATGTAAAAACTTCTCTAGCACCAGGTTCAAAAGTTGTAACGCGTTACTTAGAAGATGCTGGTTTAATGCCGTACCTAGATAAATTAGGATTTAGCCTAGTTGGGTATGGTTGTACTACATGTATCGGTAACTCAGGACCGCTTTTACCTGAAATTGAAGAAGCAATTGCAAGCAATGACTTAACGGTTGCATCTGTATTATCTGGTAACCGTAACTTTGAAGGTCGAATTCATCCATTAGTAAAAGCAAACTACCTAGCTTCACCACCATTAGTAGTTGCTTATGCACTTGCTGGCACAGTAGATGTCGACTTAGCTAAAGATGCTATCGGTACAGATGCAGATGGTGAACCAATTTATTTAAATGATATTTGGCCATCAATGGAAGAGATTAAGAATGAGGTTAATCGTGTCGTTAATCCAGAAATCTTCCGTAAAGAGTATGAGAATGTATTCAATTCTAACGAGAAGTGGAACGAAATCGATACAACTGATGAACCGTTATTCGAGTGGGATGAAGATTCTACTTACATTCAAAACCCTCCATTCTTTGAAGGGTTATCCAAAAATGCAGGTACTGTAAAACCTTTAAACAACCTACGTGTTATTGGTAAATTTGGTGACTCGGTAACGACTGATCATATTTCACCTGCTGGAGCAATTGCTAAAGATATGCCTGCAGGACTTTACTTACAAGAAAAAGAAGTTTCACCAAGAAACTTCAACTCTTATGGTTCCCGTCGTGGTAACCATGAAGTCATGATGCGTGGTACATTTGCGAATATCCGAATTCGTAACCAGATTGCACCAGGTACTGAAGGTGGTTATACAACCTACTGGCCAACAGGCGAAATCATGCCAATCTATGATGCGGCGATGAAGTATCAAGAAGAAGGTACTGGTTTAGTTATTCTAGCTGGCAAAGATTATGGTATGGGATCTTCTCGTGACTGGGCAGCGAAAGGTACTAACCTTCTAGGTATTAAGATGGTTATTGCGGAAAGCTTTGAGCGTATTCACCGTTCTAACCTTGTTATGATGGGAGTACTTCCATTAGAATTTGAAAAAGGTCAAAATGCTGAAAAGTTAGGTCTAACAGGTAAAGAAACATTCAATCTAGAAATTGGTGAAGATGTTAAACCTCATGACCTTGTAAAGGTTACTGCTACAGATGAAAATGGTAAAACAACTGAATTCAAAGCTGTAGTACGCTTCGATAGTGAAGTTGAAATTGATTACTACCGTCATGGTGGTATCCTACAAATGGTATTACGTAATAAACTAGCCTAATACTCAAGAAAGCGAGCTCCTTTGGGGCTCGTTTTTACATGGATAAAATGTATTATATGTCAAATAACGACGTACGAAATAGTTGTATTTGTGAAATCTCTTTGACAGATAGGTTTATTTCTTTATTATTTTAGCTAAGATTGTATACTATAAGCATAGATAGCAGAGATGGAATACATAATGTTGGGAGTTTAACTAATGATAAAAAAGTTTGTAGGTATTACAATCTTACTAGCTCTAGGTATTGCGTTAGTCATTAACGTATTGGATTTAAATAATAAAGAGACATCTGGTCCTAATTTAGTCGATGTAACAGGTGACACGTCTGTTGAAGGCGTAACCATCGTATCTCCTGGTACTAACGGCTTAAATGTCGGAGATCAGGCACCAGAATTTGAACTACCGTTATTAAATGGGGATGTAGTAAAGCTCTCAGATTTAAAGGGCAAAAAAGTACTGATTAACTTCTGGGCGACGTGGTGTCCGCCTTGTAAAGAGGAAATGCCTGAGATGCAGCAGTTGTACGAAGAATATGGAGATGATATTACGATTATAGCTATTAATGCCACCGGTTCAGAACGTAATGAATCTGCTGTTCGTGATTTTATTGATGAATATGGCTACACATTTCCAGTAGCAATTGACAAAAATAACGATACGACAGATAATTATATGGCTTACACGATTCCAACTTCTTATTTTATTGGTACGGATGGTGTTATACAAGTACCGCGAAAAGTCGGTCCGATGACATATGATTTTATGGTGGAAATGATGAATTCCTTAAACTAAAGGATTATATTTTTCTAAAAATTATTATACAAACCAACAGAAATGGTAATACTTCTATTAAAAAGGGAGTGATTACCATTTCTTTGAAAAAACGACTTTCATTTGAAGAATTGGTTCAAGCGAATAGACAGCAAATACTAGATGATAAAGAAATCTTGGACCGAATTGAGCAAAACCTAGAAAAGAGAGCCAGAGATTTACTATCAAAACGAAAAGAAGCATAGTTATTTGTATCAAGTACTTCAGACCTCCACTATGTGTAGCAAATTTGTTACATAGGGTGGAGCTTTTTCATTTTGTGCTTATTGTTTTCTTGAATAGTTATAGCAGAAAATCAAACAATAACATTGCCAATGGCAATCGAATACAACAAGGAGGAATGAACATGACGGAAAAAAATCATACACCAAAGCCAGATGATCGCAGTGATAATGTAGAAAAACTACAAAATATGGTTCAAAACACGATTCAAAATATCGAGGAAGCGCATGAAACCATGCAATTTGCTTCAGGTGAGGAAAAGCAGAACATTATCGAAAAAAATAAACGTCGAGAAGAAGCAATTGAAGGCTTCCGTTCTGAAATTCAAGATGAAGCGCATGATCGTTAGCCATAGGAATATTTGTGAAGTCACTTGGTAAAAGCCTCATAATATATAGCTGTCCTTGTTATATCTTTTGAAGAGGCTAATTATACTAAACATGGATACGCCACCAATCTATAATTTTGTTGAAGTATTAAACCGAACTATTATGAAATCGAACAGAATGGTATAGTAGTTCGGTTTTCCCTTTAGTAAATAGGATAAATTCTGAAGCCTCTTTATTTATGTTTCGACCAGGGTATATGCTAAACTAATCATACATAATAAGGGAGGACTTCAATTGAATAAAGTAAAAATACCAATCGAAGTAAGATATCAAGAAACCGATCAAATGGGAGTAGTGTACCATGCTAACTACCTAGTTTGGTTCGAAATTGGACGCACCAAATTTATCGAGCAATTAGGACTAAGCTATGTAAACATGGAAAAGAATAATGTGGTTTCTCCTGTCTTGGATGCGCAAGTTTCTTTTAAAAAACCAGTTCGTTATGGTGATAACGTATTTGTAGAGACATGGATAGAAAAATATGATGGACTAAGAACCGTGTATGGTTACCAAATTATTGATGAAGAAGGGGAAATAAGGGTAACAGGAACGACTAAACACGTTATCGTGAAAAAGGATAACTTTAGACCTGTTTCTTTAAAAAAAGCATTTCCTAATTGGCATGAACGATATATGCAGAGTATAGAAGGGGAACAGTAATGGCTTTTGGATTGAACAGAGACGAATTAATAGAATGGAAAAGAAAAGTGGCAAAAGGGGAAATTGCCATTTTGACCCATTATTGGTTAGATGATCGTTTTCCAGGTTGCACAAGTGTAACGAAAGTAGGTTGCAAAGACGTTGAGAAGTTAATAGAGTGGGGCAATCAATATCATCTGAATCCTAACTATATCCACCTTGATGAAAGATACCCTCACTTCGACCTATTTGGTCAAAGGCAAAAAGAGGTATTAATCCAAGAGGGTAAATGGGATCATATAACCAAATTTGATTTATAAAAAGCGCTAAAGTACATTAATTTTAGCGCTTTTTCTTTTGCTTCTTTTCTGGTACATAGTCCACTCCACCAGGATGAAACGGATGGCATTTACTTATTCGTTTAATTGTTAAGTATCCGCCTTTTATTGCCCCATGCTTCCGTATTGCCTCAAGTCCATATTCGGAACAGCTTGGATAAAACCGACATGTAGATGGTGTAAAGGGACTAATGGCACTACGATAAAACTTAATAAGGCCTATAAATAGATATTTCATATACGAACCTTCTTTAAAAAGGAGTTAATATTATTTATTGAAGCGTATAGTTGCAATGGCATCATGCATATGGATAGATTCTTCATTTTGACATGATACCTTAAATCCTGTCACATAAGGTAATTCGTATAAATCAGCAGCTACTAATCTCGCCATATCCTCAACAAATCGGGGATTTTCATACGCTTCCTCGGTTACCATTTTTTCATCTGGTCGCTTCAAAATTGGGTGTAATCTAGCACTTGCATTACTCTCAGCAGCCTCTAATAAAGCAAGCTTCCAATCCTCCTCTAAATCAGTGAAATCATTGGAGAGGGAAACCTCCATCCTTACATTTCCACGTTGGTTGTGGGCACTGTATTCACTAATTTCTTTTGAACAAGGACAAAGTGTTGTAATCAGGACAGACATTCCAACATTCATGATGTATCCACTATCCTGATTGTAGGAAACTTCCATCGTTAAGTCGGCATGATTTAACCCCGCTATACCTGTACTAGGTCCTTTGCGTTCATAAAACCAAGGAAATTGTATCGTTATCTTCGCATCTTTTTGACCTAATCGTTCAGCAAGCTCTTTAGTGAATTCCTTTAACATGGAAAAATCAGCATGAAATCCATTTACACTATAGGCAGCTAATTGCTCCATAAACCGACTCATATTCGTACCTTTACTTGATTGTTGGATACTTGATGTAAAGGTAAATGATGCAACACTTGTTTGTGAATGTGGTGCAGTAGCACTGTCGATTATAATAGGGTATTTCACATTCGTAATACCAACTTCATCAAGCTCAAATAAAAAGTCTTTTTGTATATTTTGTAAATCAGCCATTTTTTCTTTTTCCACTGGTTTGTGCTTGGGACCAGGTTCTACAGTTCCAAATAATTTATGTCTTTCTTCTTTTGTAGGTAATGTTTTACGCGGTATGTTGTTTGAATTCATGACTATTTCCCTTTCTAGTGCAAGACTTGTCTCTGTCCAAAGTATAAGGCAAGTATTCATTCGATTTCAATTATACCGCTTTTACATCCACTTAATTTTAGGCTCGGTTTTATTTATAATCCGTTTTATATTTGCTAAATGTCGATAAATGACAAAAAGTGTTAAAACAGCTATCACAATCATTAAACCAATATCCCCAAAGAAAATAGAAACAATAAAGGATACTAGACCAGTAATCATAGAAGAAAGTGAAACATATTTTGAGATTTTTAATGATACTAGAAATGTCAACACCATTACACCAAATAAAATTGGATTGACACCTAATATAATCCCACCTGATGTTGCGACGGCTTTACCACCTTTAAAACGAGCAAAAATCGGGTAAGTATGTCCCAATACAGCAAAAATCCCAATCGCTAGTCTATATACATCCGCATCAAAAAATAATGGAATGAGGGTAGCTAGAGTACCTTTTAAAATGTCTGCTGCTGTAACAATAATCCCAGCTTTTACTCCTAGCACACGAAATGTATTCGTCCCGCCAAGATTTCCACTACCATGTTCGCGAATGTCAATTTTATAGCCAAGTTTACCTACAATAAGTGCTGATGGAATGGAACCTAAGAGATACGCAATTATTGCAAATAGAACATATTCCATTTAACTTCCTACTTTCTTCTTTAAAATTATATATATAGTTTATCATGAACTATTAATATTAGGTACTAAATTATGAAGGATAAATAAAATCTTAACACAAAAGGTGTTTTACTTACATGATAAACTAATAATAAGTATAATCGAAATGAAAGGAGTTACCAAATATGCAGAATCCTAGTAATAATGTCATAAGAGAAATATTAGAATCAGCTAAAACCATTGCGGTGGTTGGATTATCTGATAATCCCGAAAGAACATCCTATCAGATTTCAAAAATAATGCAAGATGTAGGGTACCGCATTATTCCTGTTAACCCTACGGTTGACGAAGTATTAGGGGAAAAATCCTATGATTCCTTATCAGAAATTAAGGAACCAATTGATATTATTAATGTATTTAGAAGACCAGAATTTTTGCCTGAAATAGCGAAAGAAGCTCAAGAAACGGATTGTAACGTTTTCTGGGCTCAACAAGGAATTACCAATGAAGAAGCATATGATTATTTAACCGAAAAAGGTTTTACTGTAATCATGGATCTATGTATAAAAGTTGCACATGCTGTATTAGTTAAAAAGTAAGTTAGATACGGAGCAAAAAGAAATTATCATAGTGTAATCCGAACTTTGGCAATTCTTCTATAAGGATTGGAATAGTTCGGTTTTTTTATGCCGATTTCAAATAACAGATCCTTGACTAAGCTATTTAGTGATAAGATATAGTGAAAAACCATGATAAAATAGCTATCATTATAGAACTTCTATACATTTTAAAATATGTTGTAGTATACTTATTAATATTGTGTTGGTAATTGACCTTTACAAAAACAAACACCTGTTCTACTATATTAAATATGACAATGAACTATTGGTGAAGGGAGCTAACGGAATTGGACAAGAAACCTTTACATTATTCTGATGATTCCATTCAAGTACTGGAAGGTCTTGAAGCTGTTCGGAAACGACCAGGGATGTATATTGGTAGCACCGACCATCGAGGATTACATCATCTAGTATTTGAAATTGTTGATAACGCAGTTGATGAAGCATTAGCAGGATATGGAAATAATATTAAAGTAACCATACATAAAGATAATAGTATTTCAGTAGAGGATAGCGGTAGAGGAATCCCTACTGGTAAGCATAGTACTGGTAAATCGACAATGGAGGTTATATTTACCGTATTACACGCTGGCGGAAAGTTTGGCCAAGGTGGTTACAAGACAAGCGGTGGATTGCATGGAGTTGGGGCTTCTGTTGTTAATGCCTTGTCGGAGTGGTTAGAAGTAACTTCTCACCGCGATGGAGAAGTCTATTTTCAGCGCTTTGAAAATGGTGGAACTCCCATTGGAACTAGCAAGAAGATTGGAAAGACAAAAAAGACTGGTTCCACAATACACTTTAAGCCGGATGCATCCATTTTCTCTACTACTGTTTTCAGCTATGACACCATTTCTGAACGATTACGTGAAGCTGCATTTTTATTAAAGGGCTTACGTATTGAGGTATCGGATGAGCGGACAGAAGAAAATGACGTATATGAATATCCCGATGGATTAAAGTCCTTCGTAAAATATTTAAATGAAGATAAGGATCCACTACATGAAGTAGTATTTTTTGAAGGGGAACAACAAGAAATTGAAGTAGAGTTTGCTTTTCAATTTAATGACGGTTTTTCAGAAAATATGTTATCCTTCGTTAACCATGTTCGTACGAAAGATGGTGGTACCCATGAATCGGGAGCAAAGGCTGCTATTACGAGAAGTTTCAATGATTATGCAAGAAGAACCAATGCCTTAAAAGAAAAAGATAAGAATCTGGAAGGAACTGATATTCGTGAAGGGTTAACGGCACTCGTATCAGTTAGAATTCCCGAAGAAAAATTACAGTTCGAAGGCCAAACTAAAGGTAAGCTCGGTACTTCAGAAGCTCGCTCAGCAGTTGATGCAGTCGTATCTGAAAAACTGAATTTCTTTTTAGAGGAAAATCCAGATGTTTCAGGACTATTAGTGAAAAAGGCTATAAAAGCAAAAGAAGCACGGGAAGCGGCTAGGAAGGCCCGTGATGATGCAAGGTCTGGTAAGAAAAAACGTCGTAAGGAAACCATCTTAAGTGGTAAACTTACTCCAGCTCAATCGAGGAACCCGGATAAAAATGAATTATACTTAGTAGAGGGTGATTCTGCGGGTGGTTCAGCAAAGCAAGGAAGAGATCGTAAGTTCCAAGCGGTTCTTCCACTACGAGGTAAAGTAATCAATACGGAAAAGGCGAAGCTCCAAGACGTATTTAAAAACGAGGAAATCTCAACTATTATTCATACTATCGGAGCTGGAATTGGGCCTGAATTTAATCTTGAAGATACCAATTACGATAAAATCATCATCATGACAGATGCAGATACGGACGGTGCCCATATTCAAGTATTGTTATTGACTTTCTTTTACCGCTATATGAGACCATTAATTGAAGCAGGTAAAATATATATTGCCTTACCACCTTTATATAAAATATCGAAAGGATCAGGTAAGAAAGAGCAGATCATCTACGCATGGGACGATGATGAGATGCGAGAGGCAATCAATAAGTTTAAAAATGGATATATTATTCAACGCTATAAAGGGCTTGGAGAAATGAATGCCGACCAATTATGGGAAACAACTATGAATCCAGATACACGGACATTAATCCGTGTAACCATTGAGGATATTGCCCGAGCAGAGCGTCGTGTGACGACATTAATGGGTGATAAAGTTGAACCAAGAAGAAAATGGATCGAATCCAATGTGGAATTCGGTTTAGATGATGATCCAAATATTTTAGAAAATGATAAAATTCACCAAGAATAATAAAGACCAAATGTAACAAGAAGGGGGAAATGACTTGTCACAGTCAGAAAAATTTCTCGATCTTCCATTAGAAGAAGTAATCGGTGATCGTTTTGGTAGATATAGTAAATATATTATTCAAGACCGTGCCATACCAGATGCAAGAGACGGGTTAAAGCCTGTTCAACGAAGAATTCTGTATGCCATGTTTCGTGAAAAAAATACCCATGATAAACATTTTCGTAAGTCAGCAAAGACAGTTGGTACTGTTATTGGTAATTACCATCCACATGGTGATTCCTCGGTTTATGATGCAATGGTGCGTTTAAGTCAAGACTGGAAAATGCGGAATGTACTAATTGAAATGCATGGAAATAACGGTAGTATGGATGGTGACCCACCTGCCGCTATGCGTTATACCGAGGCAAGACTTTCTAGTATTGCTTCTGAACTTCTTCGTGATATGAACAAGGAAACTGTAGACATCATGCCTAACTTCGATGATACCGATCACGAACCTGTTGTATTACCAGCAAAGTTTCCTAACCTATTAGTAAATGGTTCAACTGGCATCTCAGCTGGTTATGCAACAGATATTCCACCACATAACCTTGGAGAAGTAATCGATGGAGTCATCAAGCGTATCGATAAGCCAAATGCTACGATTGATGAGTTAATGAAGATTATTAAAGGCCCGGATTTTCCAACTGGTGGAATCATACAGGGTGTCGATGAAATTAAGAAAGCGTATGAAACAGGTAAAGGGAAAATAGTTGTTCGCGGAAAAGCATCTGTTGAACCGATTCGTGGAAATCGGGAGCAAATTGTAATTGATGAAATTCCATTCGAGGTTAATAAAGCAAATCTAGTTAAGAAAATAGATGAGCTACGTTATGATCGAAAAGTAGAAGGAATTGCAGAAGTTCGAGATGAAACAGACCGTACTGGTCTACGTATAGTGATTGAGTTGAAAAAAGATGTGAATAGTGAAGGGGTCTTGAATTTCCTCTATAAAAATACCGATTTACAGGTTACGTACCATTTTAATATGGTAGCCATTCTAGATAGAACACCGAAGCTATTATCTTTAACCGATATGCTAGATGCTTATATTACCCACCAGAAGGAAGTTGTTACAAGATCAACTAAATTCGATTTGAAGCATGCGAAGGATCGTTCTCATATTGTGGATGGTTTAATCAAAGCGATTTCAATCTTAGATGAACTAGTTGCAACGATTCGCGCATCA
The DNA here is from genome assembly GCF_055550225.1 of Ornithinibacillus liuyingii. Taxonomy (NCBI): domain Bacteria; kingdom Bacillati; phylum Bacillota; class Bacilli; order Caryophanales; family Bacillaceae; genus Ornithinibacillus; species Ornithinibacillus liuyingii. The sequence goes on from NZ_JBPWOS010000001.1 coordinate 502,920, forward strand.
AAAGATAAGCAGGATGCGAAGAAAAGAATCATGGATTTATATGGATTTACGGAAAAACAAGCCGAAGCAATTGTGATGTTACAGCTTTACCGTTTAACCAATACGGATGTAACACAGCTACAGGAAGAGTCAGAGGTATTAAAACAGAAAATTGCTGAATACGAGTCTATTTTATCTAGTGAAGCGAAATTATTAGAAACGATTAAGATGGACTTGAAACAAATGAAAAAGCAATTCTCCGATCGTCGCAGAACTGTCATTGAAGAGGAAATTGAAGAATTGAAAATCGACATTGAAGTGACGGTAGCAAGTGAGGATGTCCTTATTTCTGTTACAGAAGAGGGCTATATTAAGCGTACAAGTATTCGTTCCTATGCTGCATCGAATGGAGAAGATTTCGCCATCAAGGAAGACGACCATTTAGTAGGATTGATCGAAGCAAATACAACCGATAAGCTTCTATTATTCACGAACAAAGGAAAGTATCTTTATATTCCAGTACATGAGCTACCAGATATTCGTTGGAAGGATATCGGTCAGCACGTCTCGAATATTGTTTCAATAGATAAAGATGAATATATTGTCCATGCTTTACCTATAAGAGAATTTAAAGAGGAAGAATATCTCATATTCTTTACGAAAAACGGTATGATTAAGCGAAGTGAATTAAAAATATATGAAGCACAGCGTTATTCAAAAGCGTTAGTTGCGCTTAATTTGAAAAAAGATGATGAAGTGGTAAGTGTATGCCAAACGAAAGGTTACTCTGACGTATTTATTACGTCTGACAAAGGCTATGGACTTTGGTATCATGAATCAGAAGTTCCGGTTGTAGGCCAGCGTGCAGCAGGTGTTAAAGCGATTCAGCTAAAAGACGGAGAATCTGTAGTTGGTGGACAAGTCTTTGATGACTTATCAGAACCATCACTTGTCGTTATTACACAGCGAGGCGCATGCAAACGAATGAAGCTTCGGGAATTTGAAAAATCAAGTAGAGCTAAACGTGGTCTGCTGATGTTGAGAGAGCTTAAGAATAAACCACATCGAATTGTAGGGTTCTTTGCTACGTATGAGCAGGATACGATTTCCTTTACCACATCAAAAGGGGAAACACATCAAATCTTCCCATTAGAGTTACCAAATAGTGATCGATATAGTAATGGCTCGTTTGTCATTGATTCTGATAATCAAGGTGAAGTTCTGAAAGCATGGAGAGAAGCCAATTACGAAAAACCATTTGATCCGACAATGGAGTAATATAATGGAGGCAGACTGTATATTCGCAGTCTGTCTTTTTATCTTGAGCATATCAAGGTAAATCCTTAAGAAAGCTCTACTAATGTATTCAGTTAAAAGCGGAATTAAGGTAAGATGGAAATAAATAAGACAGACAACTTTACAAGGAGAAGCTATGATTATTACGACTGCAGGAAAAGCAACAAGCCTATTAATTCGAAGAGCAATGAATCTAGCACAAACTTATCATATACCATTTAAGGAAAGACAAGGTTTATCGATTGAAGAGATGAAGATGATCTATCAGGAGGACGTGCTTATTGTAGGAAAGGAGCAATTAGTTATTGCACCAAAAAACAGTGACACGCGACTGTTTTTTCATCCGAATTTAGCAATGATCCGAGCAAAACGGGTTCTAAAAGGGGAAACAGAGCCACTAATCGAAACTGCAAAATTAAAAAAAGGGATGTCCTTTCTTGACTGTACACTTGGACTAGCATCAGACAGTATTATTGCAAGTCTTGTAGTTGGATCTACAGGTCGGGTCACAGGTATTGAAGGAAACGAACTACTCTATTTACTAGTAAAAGAGGGTCTAGCTTCACATATAACCGGCAAACTAGATATAGACCAAGCAATGCAACGTATCCAAGTAGTCCGTGAGGATCATTTACATTACCTTCAACATGCAGAAACGAATTCGTTTGATATTGTATATTTTGATCCAATGTTCCAAGAAGGAATTGAAGAATCGAATGGCATCAATACCATAAGAGAACAAGCTATTACATCAGACATAACAGCCGAGATTATAGAGGAAGCAAAAAGAGTAGCAAAAGAGAGAGTGGTATTAAAAGATCATTGGAAAAGCAAAAGGTTTCAAGAGTTAGGTTTTACCCAGTTTAAAAGAAAGACATCCTTGTTTCACTATGGAACGATTGAAGTACGTTGATTATTTTTAACTTTCTATATTGCGAAAATTATGATAAGCTAAAATGGAAAAGAGAGAGGAGGGCTTGTAACGAATTTAAGAGATAAAATTGTCGATGCAGCGTTACATTTATTTGAGAAAAAGGGCTTTCATGGTGTGACAGTTAATGAAATTGTTGATAGTATTGGGACCTCCAAAGGGGGATTCTATCATCACTTTTCATCGAAGGATGAATTGTTATTTGTTATCCACGATACTTTTATCACTTATGTGCTCGAAAAAGCATACATAGCCAAGAACACCTACGACTCTCCAACGAAGAAACTGCAACAAATTATTAAAAGCTTTGTTCAAGTCTTTGACTTGTATAAGCCGCATATTTCAGTGTTTTATCAAGAAAATGTATACTTAAAAGCGAATTATGAGGAATTGATTAAGAAGAAGCGGGATCAATTTAAGAACATTATCATTGATACTATTCGAGAAGGAAAACAAGCTAACGAATTTCGAAAAGACTTATCAGAAGAAATTACAGGTATGGCCATTCTAGGCATTGTTAACTGGACATATAAGTGGTATAAGCAGTCTGGTGAAAAATCAATTGACGAGATTGGCGATATCTATGTTGAATTAATTATGCGGTCGATTATAAACCAACAAAATGTAAGCGGTTAAATAGTTTGGCTACTTCCATCATAGCTTTAGAGAAAGCTATATTTTTCCGTTGAATACCGACCAACCAGTCGGTCTTATACGATAACAGGAGGGGAACTTATGGATTTTAATTTAACAAAAGAACAATCGATGATTCGGAAAATGGTACGTGATTTTGCAGAAGAAGTAATTAAACCGAGAACAATAGAAATTGATACAGAAGCTAAATTCCCAGTAGATATTTTTGAACAGATGGGAGAGCTAGGTTTACTTGGAATTCCGTTTCCAGAAGAGTACGGTGGTTCTGGTGGGGATACCTTATCCTACGCAATTGCTGTAGAAGAAATTGGGCGTGTCTGTGGAAGTACTGGTTTAAGTTATGCTGCTGCAGTCTCTTTAGGAGCTAGTCCAATCTATTACTTTGGTACAGAAGAACAGAAGCAGGAGTATTTAAAGCTATTAGCAGAAGGAAAGGCTTTAGGATCATTTGGATTAACGGAACCAAATGCTGGTTCTGATGCAGGTGGAACGAAGACAACTGCAGTAATTGATGGTGATGATTTTATTATTAATGGTGAAAAGTGCTTCATTACGAATGCAAGTTATGCCAAGACATTAATCGTAACAGCTGTTACAGGAAAAAACGAAAAAGGTAAAAATATTATTTCCGCTATTATCGTCCCTACCGATACAGAAGGGGTAAAAATAACTAGTAATTACGATAAGATGGGCGTTCGTGGATCAGATACAGCAGAAATTGTGTTAGATAATGTCCGTGTTCCTAGAGCCAACTTATTAGGTGATCCACAAAAAGGGTTTAGCCAATTCTTATATACGCTAGATGGTGGTAGAATTTCAATTGCTGCTTTAGGGTTGGGAATAGCACAAGCCTCACTAGAAAAAGCATTACAATATGCAAAAGAACGCAAACAATTTGGAAAATCTATCTCGAACTTCCAAGCTATCCAATTTAAACTCGCAGATATCGCCATGGAAGTAGAGCTGTCTAGAAACATGGTCTACAAAGCCGCATGGTTAAAAGATAATAATCAACCATTTACGAAAGAATCTGCCTATGCAAAGTTATTCGCGACAGAAACAGCCTTCCGTGCTGCGAACCAAGCAATTCAAATACACGGGGGATATGGTTATATGCGTGAATATGAGGTAGAACGATACTTACGTGATGCTAAGCTGCTAGAAATTGGCGAAGGTACATCGGAGGTTCAAAGACTTGTTATTGCTAGACAACTAGGATGCTAGCTAAGGAGAAATACGATGTAGATAGGAGTGAAGAGATGATTTCTAAAGTACTAATTGCTAATCGTGGTGAAATTGCGGCTAGAGTTATTCGCACTTCTAAAAAGATGGGAATTGAGACCGTTGCAGTTTATTCGGAGGCAGATGAAAATGCGCCGTTTGTAAAGATGGCAGATGAGAGCTATTTAATTGGCCCATCACGAGTCAATGAAAGTTACTTACATGTGGATAAAATCCTTTCTATAGCAACGCAATCTGGGGCAGATGCCATCCATCCAGGCTATGGTTTTTTAAGTGAAAATGGTAGATTCGCAGAGAAATGTGAGGAAGCCGGGATTACATTTATCGGTCCTTCAAGCAAGGTCATGGATATGATGGGCAGTAAGATTGAAGCAAGGAAGGTAATGAAGCAGGCTAATGTTCCTATCGTCCCTGGAACAGAGGAAGCAATAGAAACTCCTGAGGAAGCAGTAGAATTAGCAAAGCAAATTGGTTATCCCATTATGTTAAAGGCATCAGCAGGTGGCGGGGGCATTGGGATGCAAGTTGTAAACAGTGATGAAGAGCTACGAAAAGCATTTGATAATAATGCTAAACGTGCAAAAAGCTTCTTTGGCGATGGGGCCATGTTCCTGGAAAAGAAGATTGATGATGCTAGACATATTGAAATACAAGTACTTGCTGATAAGTTTGGCAATGTTATTCATCTATTTGAGCGAGAATGTTCGATACAACGCCGTAATCAAAAGGTAATAGAAGAGGCACCATCTCCTTTTCTTTCCGAAACTACGAGAAGGAAAATGGGAAATGCTGCGATTGAGGCTGCTAAAGCAATTGGATATACCAATGCAGGTACCATTGAATTTTTAGTGGATGAGAAGGAACATTTTTATTTTCTAGAGATGAACACTAGAATTCAAGTGGAGCACCCGGTCACAGAGGAAATCACTGGAATTGATATCGTAGAGCAACAGATTCACATAGCAAACGGTCAAAAGCTCTCCATCTCACAAGACGATTTAGAAATAAAAGGGCATGCAATTGAAGCAAGAATTTATGCCGAGGACCCAAAGACATTTTTCCCATCACCAGGCTATATTTCAACCTTTGATATCCCGATGGGGAAAAATATTCGTTTAGAGAGTGCTGTGACAAGTAATTATCAGGTCACCCCTTTTTATGACCCTATGATTAGTAAGTTGATTGTCAAAGGGGCAACTCGAAAGGAAGCAATAGAATTATTGATTGATACATTAGCAAAAACAACGATAGGAGGCATTAAAACGAATGTCCCAATACTATTAGATATTGCACGACATGAAGCCTTTCAATCTGGTAAAACGACAACAAAATTTATAGAAACGTATTTCAGTCCAGTTAAACGAAACTAGTTCATTATACGAGGAGGAAGAAACATGGAAGAAATAAAAGCAATGATGGCAGGTAACGTATGGAAGGTTTTAGTATCTGTGGGCGATACAGTAGAAGAGGATCAGGATATTGTCATTTTAGAATCGATGAAAATGGAAATCCCTATAGCTGCTGAAGAGGCTGGTACCATCACGGAAATTAAGGTAGCGGAAGGCGATTTTGTTAATGAAGGGGATACGTTAGCTATTATAGAAATAGACTAAAAGAATAGTATTTGGGAGGATTCTATGACACTAGTAGAATTAGAAATCGTAAACAGTCACGTGGCGGTCATCACATTAAATCGGCCCCAGGCAGCAAATGCTATGTCTAAAGCTTTACTAGATGAATTAAATCAAGTTATACAAAAGGTAAATCATGACCCTAACATTTACTGTGCCGTATTGACTGGTGCCGGTGTAAAAGCCTTTTGTGCAGGAGCGGATTTGAAGGAGCGCCGGGGCATGGCGGATGATCAAGTAATTGCGGCGGTTCGAAATATTGGGAAGACGGTTTCAGAAGTAGAAGCCATGAAGGTTCCCGTAATTGCTGCTTTAAACGGTATCGCATTTGGTGGTGGGTTAGAGCTTGCACTTTGCTGTGATATTCGGATTGCAGCGGATCATGTGAAGTTAGGATTAACAGAAACTTCCCTAGCCATCATACCAGGCGCAGGTGGCACACAGCGACTTCCTAGATTAATAGGCATTGGTCGGGCGAAGCAGTTAATTTATACAGCGAAACCAATCACTGCCCAAGAGGCATTTTCCATTGGTCTGGTAGAACAGGTAGTTTCGAATGAGGAACTTCATGATGTAGCAATACAAATGGCATTAGATATTGCTAAGAATGGGCCAATAGCATTGCGACAAGCAAAAACAGCTATCAATCAAGGAAGTCAGGTGAATCTTGCTACAGCATTAGAGATAGAACACCTATGCTATAAAGAAACGATTCCAACTAACGATAGACTGGAAGGTTTGGAAGCTTTCCGAGAAAAACGATCTCCAGTATACCAAGGAAACTAACCAATGGGAGGCCTGTACATGTCATATTTGGAAGAGCTACGTAACAGAGTTCAACAGATTGAAAAAGGTGGAAATGAAAAATACCACAAGCAAAACGAAGAAAAAGGAAAATTATTTGTTCGTAATCGCTTGGAATTACTATTAGATGAGGGAATAGATATAGAAGATGCATTTTTTGCTAATTGTATGGATGATAGTTTACCATCAGACGGTGTTGTCACCGGAATAGGGAAGATTAACGGGCAAGATGTGTGCGTTATGGCAAATGATTCAACTGTTAAAGCCGGTTCTTGGGGTAAGCGCACCGTAGAGAAAATACTACGAATTCAAGAGACAGCATTAACACTAGAATTACCAATTATTTATTTGGTGGATTCTGCGGGTGCAAGAATAACGGATCAAATCGAAATGTTTCCTGGTCGAAGAGGGGCTGGTAGAATATTTCATAACCAGATAAAGTTATCTGGTCGTGTTCCACAAGTTTGTTTATTGTTCGGTCCATCTGCAGCAGGAGGTGCCTATATCCCTGCATTCTGTGACATCGTTGTCATGGTGGACGGTAATGCTTCTATGTATCTAGGCTCACCAAGAATGGCAGAAAAGGTTATTGGTGAGAAGGTAACTTTAGAAGAAATGGGCGGAGCAAAGATGCATTGTTCCGTATCTGGAGTTGGTGATGTCCTAGTAAAAACAGAACCAGATGCTATAACGTATGTACGAAAGTATTTGACATACTTCCCTAAGAATTTTAGATATAAACCAGAAGCATATGAACCGATTGCTGCCAAACAATTTGAAAAAACAATAGAAGAAATTATTCCTGAGAATCAAAATGCATCATTTAACATGCATGATCTTATTAATCGAATTATTGATGAAGATAGCTTCTGTGAAATTAAAAAGAAATTTGCACCAGAATTAATTACAGGGCTATCCAGAATCAATGGAAAATCGGTGGGGATTATTGCGAATCAACCCAAAATGAAGGGGGGAGTATTGTTCCCCGATTCTGCTGATAAAGCAGCCAAATTCATTCAGCTTTGTGATGCATTTAATATTCCGTTGTTATTCCTGATGGATGTCCCAGGATTTATGATTGGTACAAAAGTGGAACGTGCAGGGATTATCCGTCACGGGGCAAAAATGCTAGCGGCAATGAGTGAAGCAACTGTACCTAAAATTTCGGTCATTGTGCGTAAAGCCTATGGTGCAGGTTTATATGCCATGGCTGGCCCTGCATTTGAACCGGATTGCTGTATTGCGCTGCCGACTGCTCAAATTGCAGTTATGGGTCCAGAGGCTGCTGTAAATGCCGTATATGCCAATAAAATAGCAGCGTTACCAGAAGAAGAAAGAGCTGCATTCATTAAACAGAAACAAGATGAATATCGAGATGATATTGATATTTATCGACTAGCCAGTGAAATGGTAATTGATGCGATTATTGAGCCGAATGAATTAAGGGAAGAATTAATGAAACGCTTCCGTATATACGAAGCAAAAAATGTAGTTTTTACAGAAAGAAAACACGGTGTTTACCCAGTATAAATAGGGTAGATGACTCAGATAAGCTTAAGCTTATTTGGGTCATTTTTTTTAGGTATTTGCCTAACAAAATGACTGTATTGACATATCCTATAATAAGCAACGCTATATCACCTTAATTAACAATATTATTATTATGTAAACTGATAATAGTTCTTCCATTTAGTGTTAATCTTGTTATTTAAGGTAATAATATTGGATAGATTGGACTAATCATGAATGAACTATATTCTAACGTAAGATGGTGACAAAATGTTAATAAAAGAGTTCATGATTTCGGATGTTATCAGTGTAAAAGAAGATACTACTTTGAAGGCCCTATTAAAACTATTAGTTTCACATAAAATTGGTGGTGTTCCGGTTGTAAATGAGGATAATGTTCTAGTTGGTGTCATAAGCGATGGCGATGTCATTCGCTATTTGAAGCCCAATAGTAGAACGATTTTTGATATGTTTGCTGTTGTTATGGTAAATGAGCAGGAAAAACTAACCGATAAGCTACAATACGCGTTAACAAAGCCAGTGTCCAGTATGATGAAGACAAAGGATATCAAAACGCTAAGACCAAACCATGACATAGATGATGCACTTCGTATGTTTTCACATTATCGATTCAAAAAGATCCCAGTCATTGATTCCGCAAAGAAAGTCGTTGGAGTAGTCAGTAGAGGGGACTTACTTCGACATATTACCAATGAGCTTATTCAGGGGTAAGTGAGGCTTAGACATAACGAAAAGAATTAAATGTATAACCAATGATACACGATATTAGCTCCGGAAAACTCCTGCGGGAGGAAAGGGCAAGGTTGAGACCCCAGATGCACCTGTGTCTACTAGCAAAGCTACGAAGCGGGCTTCCTCGGTTCAAGGCAGCAAGGCAGATTATCAAGTATTAGCCTGGCTAAGGCAGCAGCCCGGCGGTAAAGAAGACACTGCGAGGTCTTTTTCGAGCAGATGTCGCACTTATACTGTTATAAAGTGTAAAGAAGACACTGCGAGGTCTTTTTCGAGCAGATGTCGCCTCTTTGCTGGAAGCAACCGCGAGTATATTCCAGAGCGGGGGCTTTGCGTATCATTCGGTTTTTCCTTTAAGATAAATTCTTTTGTCCCGTTTTCTTTTCTGCTTTAAAACGTTTAATTGCTTCTCCTAATCATATGGAGATTTATTGTCACTATCTACATAACAATGAATATGTGTTATGATAAAAGGTCTCCAAAGGTATAGTAATCCGATACGAGATTAAGCTATAATAAGGATACAAGAAGAAATAAAGGGGTTTAGTTTCGTGAAGGCAACTCAACAACATACATCTGTATTGAATTATGATAATTTACTAGGCATCTATCATGTGATGAAGGAACATGGTGATCAGTTTAATGCCGATAAAATAGTCGATCTATACAAGAAAAAACAAAGGAATGAATTTATCATTAGTTTTGCTGGTCATTTTTCCGCTGGCAAATCCTCTATGATTAATGCGCTTATTGGAACTGAATTATTACCAAAAAGTCCCATTCCGACTAGTGCTAATATAGTGAAGCTTTCTTCTGGAAGAGGGGTAGCACGTGTTTTCTTCCATCAAGAAGCACCGATTGAATACGAAGAGCCGTATGACTTAGATATGATTAAGGAGTATTGTAAAGACAAAGATTCCATCGAAAAGATAGAGATTAGTTCTAGTCAGCCAATCATCCCAGAAAATTGTTCCATTATTGATACGCCAGGAATTGATGCGGCAGATGATACCGACCGAATTATTACGGAATCCTCTTTGCATATCGTTGATGTGTTGTTTTATGTGATGGATTATAATCACGTACAATCTGAAGTTAATTTAATGTTCTTGAAGAATGTTCAAGCTATGAATATTCCTTTCTATATTATTATCAATCAGATTGATAAGCATAATGAACAAGAACTAACTTTTGAATCCTTTGAGAATAGTGTCAAACAAACGTTTGACCAATGGGGCTTATCACCACAAGAAGTATATTTCTCTTCCCTGTTCAAGAAAGAGATGGCAATAAATCAATTTGAACAAATTAAAGCAAAAGTGAACGAATTATTTTTAGAGGAAAACGTTCAACGCATTGATTCTTCCGTACGAACTATTATCGAAGCACATAAGCAGTTTTTAAAAGAGAAGTTAGAGGAGTCTGTTGCGGAGCTTTCTAGTAGGGTTGGGACAGAGGAGGATTTAATCTATCAAGTTGAAAATCTACAAAGCTCAATCGAAACGATTAAACAAAAGCCAATAAATTTAGAAAAGGATTTTATCGAAGCATTGGACCAAACATTAAAAAATGCTTACCTCATGCCAGCAACCGTACGTGACAAAGCATTAGATTTTCTAGAATCCCAACAAAAGGACTTTAAGGTTGGTTTTCTTGGTGCCAAGAAAAAGACCGAGGAAGAAAGAGAGAGACGGTTAACGGAGTTTCTTACTGCTGTAACAGAAAGCATGCAGGCTAGTATTGAATGGAAATTACGTGAAAAATTCACAGCACTACTAAAAACATATGCTGTTGTAAACCAAGATCTAAATACGGATCTGCAACAATTGACAGTAAACATCGGTCCCGATGACTTATATGCCCATGTAAAGAAAGGGGCAACCGTCAATGGCGATTATGTACTGAATTACGCAAATGATCTTGGCCATTCAATAAAAACGAAATACCGCAACGCTAGTCGTAAGCTCCTACGTAGAATTGTTGCTGTGATGGAAAATGACGGGCATCAGACCATTGCCCAATATGAAAAACAATTACGAGAACACAAAGAGCTAATTAAAGTTCATGATGATCTTGCGTCGTGGAAGGAAGCGTATCATATACAATTATCCCGGATTGAAAATCAGTTGCATTCTCCTGAGTATTCCAACGAAACGGAGTCTATTTTAAATAAGCAATTAGAAAGCACCATATTTTTAAAGGGAGAGACGATATCAGAGCTTGCTTCTAATACGGAAACGCAACGAGAGGAAGTAAGACCTTCCGTTATAACAAATGAAGATGACGTTCCACATGTACAAAAGGTGATTCAAGCAATCGATAAAACGGCTCAATTAGTAGAAGAATTACCCGGATTTGAGTCCATTACAAGAGAATTAAGGATAAGAAAAGAGCGATTGGAAAATCGTGACATGACTATTGCATTATTTGGCGCGTTTAGTGCCGGCAAGTCTTCGTTTGCTAATGCATTGATTGGAGAAGGCGTATTACCTTCATCACCAAATCCTACTACTGCGGTAATTAATCGGATTACCCCGGTTACAGACGAATATCAGCATGGAACGGTAGTCATTCAATTAAAGAATGAACATACCCTTTCTATGGATTTAGCAAATATTCTAAAGCATTTTTCACCGCCAACAAAAGCGGATATAAGCACTTATGTGGGGTGGATTAAACAACATCAGATTCAATATCATGAAGATTTAAGTCAGATGTATCAGAGCTATTTACAAGCACTTATTAAAGGATATGACGCGCATAAAGATTTAATTGGTAAGACTATAACCATTCAGTTAGATGAATTTGCAGCGTATGCAACAGATGAATCGAAAGCATGTTTTGTAGAGACAATTGATTTATATTATGATTGCTCGATAACCCAAAAAGGTATTACATTAGTAGATACACCTGGTGCTGATTCGGTGAATGCTAGACATACGAATGTAGCTTTTGATTATATTAAAACAGCTGATGCGATTCTCTATGTCACGTATTATAACCATGCTATTACGAAAGCAGACAAAGATTTTGTCATGCAGCTTGGGCGTGTTAAAGAGTCATTCCAATTAGACAAAATGTTCTTCATCATCAATGCAGCAGACCTAGCATCTGATCAAACAGAATTACAGCTCGTCACCAATTATGTGAAGGAGCAGTTAACGAAATTAGGTATTCGTAATCCAAAACTATATCCAGTCTCTAGTAAAAAATCACTGGAAGAAAAATTAGTTAAAGCTCCAATAAATGAGCAACTCCGTACGTTCGAAGAAGATTTCTATCATTTCCTTGAGAATGAATTATCTCATTTAGCAATCAAATCTTGCATACACGAGTTGCATAGAACAAGACAGCTGCTAAACCATTTCAAACAAAAGGCAAATTTAAACAAACAAGAAAAAGAGAAATATAAACAGGAACTACTGGATAAACAGGAAATGCTCTCTAAGGAAGTTCTTACTGTTGATGGAATGGTCTATCAGGAAAGAATCAATCAAAAAATAGCGAAACAATTGCATTATGTTATGGAACGAATTGGAATTCGTTTTCATGATATGTTTAAGGATAAGTTTAACCCTACTACAGTGACAGAATCGGGTCGTAAGGCAGTACATCAATTACAAAAAAACACGATTGATTTGCTAGACTACACCGGATATGAAACATTACAGGAAGCAAGAGCTGTTTCACTTCGTATGGAGGCTTTTATGAAGGAACAGCAAATAGATCTGATTGACAATTTCAAGCATACGCTAACAAAGCTAGATGAGAATTTTGGCTTACCAGCTTTCGATACAGTTAATTTAGATACGCCAGAATTCATTCAGCCACTTCAAGACTTGGACTTAAATGCATTTCAAAAATCCTATGCTTTGTTCAAAAGTACAAAGTCTTTCTTTGAAAAGAATGAAAAAGAAAAAATGAAGGAATCCATCTATGAGATTTTGCAACCAGGAATTCAAAGCTATTTAATGCAAACAGAAGACATCATGAAAGAGGCATATGGGAAGCAATGGCAGACGATTGTTACTACGATAACAGAAGAAATTAATAGTGAAATTAACCAATATGTTCAAAGTAGCATGGCAATTCTAGATGATGCGATTGATATCAATCTTTTAACAAGTAAAGAAGAGCATTTAGCTGTACTACTAGAAAGTATAAATTAAAGGACGTGTAAACCATGCAGCAATCTATATTATTAGTAGATGGGATGGCCTTGCTATTTAGAGGGTTTTTTGCAACATCTATTCGAGGAAACTTTATGAAGAATGAAAACGGGGTACCTACCAATGGTGTCTATCAGTTTGTAAGATATTTATTAGATGCCGTCAATACGTTTCAACCGACTCATGTTATTTGCTGTTGGGATATGGGTAGTAAGACCTTCCGAACTTCGATGTATGAGGATTATAAAGGGAATCGTTCTGCACCACCAGAAGAGCTTATTCCACAATTCGATTTAGTGAAGGAAGTTGTTGCTGCATTTGATATGCCAAACATTGGAATTGAAAATTTTGAGGCAGATGATTGTATCGGCACACTTGCGAAGCAATTTTCTAACGAACATCAAGTATTGATTCTAACTGGTGATCAAGATATTTTACAATTAGTAGAGCCTGGCATAAGTGTTGCGATTATGAGAAAAGGGCAAGGAAATTATGAAGTATTTAATGAGGAGAATTTCTTGGAGAAGAAGGGACTTGCACCACGTCAAATTATTGATTTAAAAGGATTGATGGGGGACACATCTGATAATTATCCTGGAGTAAAAGGTATTGGAGAAAAGACAGCCTTAAAGCTTCTTCAAGAAAATGAGTCTATTGATCAATTGCTCGAGAATATTGACCAGCTGCCAAAGGGAGTACAAACCAAGATTAAATCTAATTTAGATATGCTTCATTTATCCAGAAGCCTGGCAGAAATTCGTTGTGACGTACCAGTTACGGTTCCTTTAGAACAAGCTACCTGGAATTATAATCGGGAGAACGTTGTGAAAAGATTAGAAGAGCTTCAAGTAAAAAGTGTAATAAAGCTCTTATCATAAAGCCGAAACAAAAACCTGTATTAAAAAATACAGGTTTTTGCTTTGAAGACTACTAACGATTATTGTTGTTATTGTTATTATTGTTGTTGTTGTTATTGTTGCGGTTGTTGTTATTGCGATTGTTATTGTTGTTGTTATCTAAATTATCATTTAGAAACTCATTCGCAAATTCAACATTATCATTGTTGTTATTGTTGTTGTTGCGATTCTTATTGTTTTTCGCCATTTTTCTGACCCTCCTATAATTTTTTTGTGAAATAGACATTGTCCATTTCACCTTACAAAATGTATGTTACCCCGAAAATCTTTTTTAATTCATTTTTTTTAACATAATTATCCTATATTTTTTACTTTGACCATTTCTTCCTTAATATGTCATAATCGAGAAAAAGAATGTCAAATACGTTATATTAGGGGAATTTATGGAGAAAAAACATTACTTCTTAGTAAGCAGTACTTTATTTACATGTATCTTGCTTGCATTCATCGAACATGGATTCGAGATGAATTATTTAATAAAATCGGGGTTAAAAATACTTTTATTTTTTCTAACAGTAGGGTCATTTGTTTGGCTGTTTAAGAATTATCGGTTCAAAAATCCAGTTCGCATGGAAAAGATATCAGTCAGAGAATGGAAGCGAATTGTGATTCTTGGTTTTTCCTCTGCTGGAATTGTATTACTTGCTTATCTCTTATTTTCACCATTTATTGATCTTCATACCATTAAAAATGATTTAACAGAGAGATTAGGAATTACAACAACGACTTATATTATAGTTGGTATTTATATTACTTTCGCAAATTCATTTTTAGAGGAATACTTTTTTAGAGGATTTATCTTTTTTAATTTACCGAAAAAAGTTGGCTACATCTATAGTCCGTTACTTTTTGCTAGTTATCATATTCCGATGATTATGCTATGGTTTAGTCCGCTGATTATAGCACTTTGTTTTGTAGGGCTATGGACGATTGGATTTATATTCCATAAGGTGAATGAACGAAATCAAACGATTTGGGCTTCATGGATGATTCATATTTGTGCGGATATAATGATAATCCTTATTGGTTTAACCATGTTTTTCTAAGATAGAATGTACCAAGAATAACCAGGCATTAGGAAGCAGGGGATTGCTAAATTACGTAACTTGAGGTGACTTTATTATGTTAAAGCGAACCATTTCCCTGGTTCTTGCGATTTTGATTACATTTCCTATAGGAGTCAGTGCCGAGGTTAAAATGTTTAAAGAGGCTCCATTTGATTTTTATAAAGTCTCTAAGGGAGATACTTTTTGGTTTATAGCCAAACGGTATGGGTTGGATTATAGAGAACTAATGCGGTTAAATCCAGATGTTGTACCAACAAACATGCAGATTGGATCTGTCATTCGACTAAGGGCTACTGCACCAAGTCCTACTACCTTTGAGGAGCAAGTGGCCCAACTAGTAAATCAGGAAAGAGCTAAAGCTGGATTATCTCCGTTGAAACACCGTGCAGATATTAAAGCTGTGGCAGAGAAAAAAGCTGAAGATATGATTAATTCCAATTATTTCTCCCACACAAGTCCAAATTATGGCTCGCCATTTGATATGTTGAAAACGTTTGGTGTTATGTATCGAACTGCAGGTGAAAATATTGCGAAAGGCCAAGATTCCCCACAAGCGGTAATGAATGCATGGATGAATTCGCCAGGACACCGAGATAACATATTAAATCCGAACTTTGATTCCATTGGTGTGGGGTATTACCATGGTGCTTGGGTACAATTGTTTACCGGATCTTAGTTTGTTAAGGTCTAATTTTGGCTCACGTCTTATTAGACCTTACTATTTTACTAATGAGGGGGAGATTAATGTTGCTAGAGCGGTTAGTCACTGAACTTGAACGAAATCGTAATCATGAGAACGCTTATCATATGGAAAGGTACATGAAGAAACGTTTTCCTTTCCTCGGTATTAAAACCCCGGAAAGAAGAAATATATCCAATCAATTTTTTAAACAAACCGGTATAACGAAAGAACCGTTTAATGTGAATCTTGTACAAGCTTTATGGGAACGGAGGGAAAGAGAGTATCAGAATATTGCATTGGATTATATCGAAAAGATGCTTCCTAAGGTGGGAAAAGAACAACTTGAATTATTGGAGAAGTTGATTACAACAAAATCCTGGTGGGATACAGTGGATATGTTGGCACAAAAGCCGATTGGCAAAATAGCAATGGAATCTCCAGAGGTGATCCCAGAAAGAATAGCGCAATGGGCTCATCATGAAAATATGTGGCTTAGAAGAACTGCTATCTTATTTCAGTTGAAATATAAGGATAGGACAAATGAAGAATTGCTATATACGTACATAAAAATAAATGCTTCAAGTACAGAGTTTTTTATACAAAAGGCAATTGGCTGGGCTTTACGAGAATATTCCAAAACCAACCCTGCATCTGTAAGAATGTTTATCCAGGAAAATGATTTAGCAAAATTAAGCATACGCGAAGGAAGTAAATACATCTAAGCGAGAGCCGTGCTATTTAGTAAATCGATTAGCATAGGAACTCGCTACAAAGGATTCAGGCTTAATCTTTGGTTCTATCCCTAAAGATTCCATCCTTCCAACCATTTCATTTACAAACATTCTTGTTTTATTTTGACTATTGGCGCCTATGTCAATATGACCTTCAATCGTAAAGGAAGATCCTTTATATATATTGGGTAAGACAATATTAATCAATTGATTTTTTTTATCTTCGGTGAACATGGATACGACTTCCTCTGTCAAGGTTGTTTCGTAGGAAATTCGTTCATGTAGATTGGTCATTTTTCTTGGTACGACAACTTTTCGAATACACGCCCATGCACCCTTTGATTCACAATGAATGACAATTCCAGTTATAAATCGAGTGTAGGTTGGGTGTATTTGTGAATCGGTACCAAATATTAACCGATACCTTCCGGTTGGATCTTTTTTCATAAATCGAACGATATGCTGGAAAACTTCATGAAAGGTCATATGTTTATGTGTTAAATTTTGAAAGCTGAAATCTAATAATCTTAGGTTAGCCACGATAGAACCTCCTATGTTTGGGACTTCTTACTACTTAGTGTAGCGAAAGTATGTAGTACTATTCCTTAGCTAATGTAAAATTTCCTTGAAAATCTTAACAATTTTAATTTTGTTATTACCATTAGTTAATGCAATACGCTTATAATATGTTATAAGCTAAAAGTACAAATGCGTTATACGTAAGGAAAGAGGGGAATCGGTTGCGTTGGGTATCCATAAAGAAGCTGTAATTATCGATGACTTAATCCAACAAATTATAGAAAAGAAGCTCCTACCAGGGTCTAAGTTACCTTCTGAGAATGAGCTCGCTGAAAAATATGATGTACCTAGAATAACGGTTAGAAATGCCTTGATTAAATTAGAAGAGCGCTCTTATATTTATTCTGTACAAGGGAAAGGGAGGTATTTAAAAGACAAATCCATACCTATCCAACTTTCGCTTACAGGAAAAACGAGTTTTACGGAAAAAATGAAATCTATGGGGCATGATTTAAAGACCGTCACGATATCATGTAAAAAAATTCTTTTCGAACCAAAAATATATGATATTTTACAAGCCAAAGAAACGGATACGGTTTATCAAATTGGAAGGTTACGTATCATAAATGGCGTCCCAATGGCTATCCATTATTCCTACGTAAGTGAGCATCGTTTTCCAACGATTAAACAAGATAGTCCAACGATTCATTCTATGTTTGACTACTACCGTCAACAAGGGACGGAACGATTTTCTAGCAGAAAAACCTATCTCAGTATTACGTTTCCCACTCTAGAGGAACAACATTTATTATCTTGTAATAGTATGGTTCCACTAATTATTCTGGAGACGGATTGTGTAGACCAAGACTCAAATAGCATTTTAGAATATACGAAAATACTATATCGTAGTGACCAATTTAAATATGATATCACAACCGATCCGTGAAAAACATTTATCATTAGGTATGTGTTTTTACATTCGTAGATAGGGAATATAAATAACCATACCGCCTCATGATAAAAACTAGCACATTCGCTTATTTTCTAGCAAATGTGCTAGTTTTTTATATTATCTTTGTTAAATGAATTTACAAATACTTCAACATTTCTTAACACATGGTAACTTGGCAACAAGTTACCATGGACGTAGAAGAAAGGAGATGGCTAAATGAATCGTCGAAGAAGAACCGAAATACTTATTCAAGGGAGATCAGAATTAGCAAAAGAATTAGCAGAAACAATTATGCTGCAATATCCATATCGAGAAGTGATTTCCCCTAGATATGGACTGACGATGATAAAAATGAGAGAAACCGCTAAAAGCTCGCTATTCTATCTTGGCGAGGTAGTCATAACCGAAGCGAAAGTGGATATAAAAGGTCATATTGGAATCGGTATTGTAACTGGGATGAAAGATGAGCTGGCAAAACACTTAGCCATCATCGATGCAGCTTATAAAGCGAATCTGAAAGAGACAATAGAATGGGAAGAGCCCTTATTAAAAGAGGAAAAAGCGCTCTTAGAATCAAAAATTAAAAAACAAACTGAACTACTAGCGACTAAAGTCCATTTTGATACGATGCAAGTATAGTTAGCCTTATCTATGTAAAGGAGATTTGTAATGATGATGAATATTGTACATGACACACAAGCTGTATTCCGTAATTTACTTCATAGTATGTCGCGACCTGGTGAAATTTCGAAATTAAACGAGACTTCTTTTAACCTCTCTAGTTGGAAATGTCACGAAGCAACTATGTTAACAATGCTAACTCTATTTGATGCAGAAATCGGCTTTCATATTTTGACTAATAATCAGCAGAATGAGCTTCAAAAACAGATCATGGATTACACATCTGCAAAAATAGTACCGATGGAAGAAGCTGACTTTGTGATTGTTTTACAAGGTACAGATGACAGGACCATTGTACAGGCAATGGAAGAGTGTAAGATAGGTAATCTAATGGATCCACAATATTCGGCAACATGGATGCTGGAGTGTGCATCAATTAGGACAGGAAGGAGTTTGCGTTTAAGTGGACCAGGTATTAACCAGCAAACTACTATCCAGGTAAATCTATCGAACGCAATCTTTGCTAAACGAAATGAGCTAGTGAAAGAGTATCCGTTAGGTATAGATATGATTGTTACGGATGCAAGCTTACAGGTTGTTTGTATACCACGTACAACTACTATCGAATCGCTAGGAGGTGCTTAGGAATGGGTTATGTAGCAGTAAAAGGTGGAACTGAAGCAATTGAAGCATCGTTGAAACGATTACGGTATGAGCGATTAAAGGGTCAAGAGGTATTAGAGATACACACCATCCTAACTACAATGCGGTCATTAATTGATCAGGTGATGTCTGAAGCTAGTCTATATGAACTAACGTTAGCGGCACTAGCAATTAAACAAGCTGAAGGGAGTATGGAGGAGGCTGTATTTCTACTTCGAGCCCACCGCTCTACATTACCAAGACTATACTATAGTGAAACAGTAGATTCAGAGAGTATGTTTGTCGAACGCAGGATTTCTGCTAGCTTTAAGGATATTCCGGGTGGCCAGATACTAGGGGCTACAAATGATTATAGCCACCGTTTGCTAGATTATACGTTATTAAATGAGACAAAAGTAGAAATGAAGCAATGGTTATCGGCTTATGAAGCGGAGCTATCCAAGGACCATCCTCGTAATGAATTAATCTATTTTCCTAAAGTAGTGGAGTATTTACGTAAAGAGGGGTTGTTTACTAGTTATGTGGAAAATAATGAACCACCTGACGATATTACGAAAAAAAGTCTACAATTTCCTGCTACTCGAAGTCAACGATTACAAACGTTAACCCGCGGTCAAACAGGTACCGTTACATCATTGGGCTATGCATCGTTACGGGGCTATGGACAAGTCCATCCAACAGTCGGAGAGGTTCGTGTTGGGATGGCACCGATCTATATTGCACCAGCTACAGAAACAGGAAACGAGGAGGAAAATTATTACATTGGTGAAGTGAAATTAACAGAAGTGGAGTCGTTTGTTCCAGTTAAGAAACATACGCAGCAAAGGGAAGAACTAGAATTTGAGATTGGCTATGGGATTTGTTTTGGTCAGAATGAAACGAAAGCAATAGCTATGAGCATTCTCGATCAATGCTTGGAGCATCCAGAAGCTGATTTTCCAACCCATGACGAGGAATTTGTTTTATTACATATTGATTCCGTAGAGTCGACTGGTTTTATATCCCATTTGAAACTACCGCATTATGTCACATTCCAATCCAAACTTGATAGTGTGAGAACCGTGAAACAAGGAGGAAAAAAACATGAAGACTAGCCCTCATTTTGCTTTTTTAGATGAAGGATCTAAAAAAGAAATACGCCGTAGCATTCTGAAGGCTGTTGCGATACCTGGATATCAAGTACCGTTTGCATCAAGGGAGATGCCGATAGCTCGTGGCTGGGGTACGGGCGGTCTCCAGATTACATTATCAGTTATCGGGAAGAGGGATGTATTAAAAGTCATTGACCAAGGTTCAGATGAATCGGTGAATGCTGTTAATATTAAGAAACTTGTCCATGAAACGACAGGTGTAGCGATAACCGAGCAAACAAGGGAGGCAACATTAATTCAATCAAGACATCGAATTCCTGAAATTCATCTAACGAATGATCAAATCCTTGTGCTACAAGTGCCTGAACCGGAACCACTTCGGACATATGAAGCAAAAAATACAATAACGAAACTACTTCATTCAGAAGAAGAATATAGTGGTGCCTGGCTTATGCTATTTGAGCAAATCATGAAGCATGGTACAACGTCCACCGGAGCAGATCACCCTGTCTATGTGAATGGTCGTTACGTGATGGCACCTAGTCCTATTCCGCGTTTCGATAATGAAAAGCTCAATCAATCCGAGGCACTTATTCTATTTGGAGCGGGTAGAGAAAAGAAAATCTATGCAATTCCACCTTATACCGATGTCGTTTCCTTGGCATTTGATGACCATCCTTTCAGAACAGAAGATTTTACAGATAAGTCATGTCATCTATGCGGAACAAGTGGTGTATTTCTTGATGAGTTAATCGATCACCATAGAGGTGAGCGGGTGTTTCAATGTAATGATACTAATTTCTGTATAGAACAGTTGAATAAAAAGGAAAGAGAAGAGGTGGGGACTAGTGAAGGATGAACAACCACTATTAGCTGTTCGAAATTTAAATCAGCAATTTGGACCGGGGTGTAATAACTGTAAAAACCCAGATAATAGAGCTTTATCCAAAAATTATTGTGAAGTATGTGGAACGGTTTATGCTTGTCGGAATATCTCACTTGATTTATTTGCTGGTGAAATACTTGGTGTAGTTGGAGAAAGCGGAAGTGGAAAATCTAGCTTAATGAAATGTCTTTATTTTGACTCAGAAGTAACTACTGGGGAAGTGTATCTCGATGATGAGGAATTTATCGGAGACAACTTATTTGAATTGTCATCGCAAAAGAAGCGATATATTCGAAATTACAAATATGGAATGGTCTATCAAAATCCTGTACATGGATTAAAAATGAATTTTTCTTCTATAGGCAATATCGCAGAAAAATTAATTGCTGCTGGAAATCGCCATGTTGGTAATATGGAGGAAATTGGAAAACGATTGCTTGACATCGTGCAAATTCCTGTCTTTCGAATGAAAGAGGAGCCGCGGAATTTTTCGGGTGGTATGCAGCAGCGAGTTCAAATTGCTAAGGCTCTCTCGAATAACCCACCTGTTTTATTTTTAGATGAAGTAACAACTGGACTGGATCTTTCTGTACAGGCAGATGTATTAGACCTAATTAAACGGATACAACGTGAGTTTGGGATTAGTATGATTGTTGTATCGCATGATTTAGCTGTCATCCGAATGCTGGCCGATCGTACTATTGTCATGTTAAATGGTGAGATTGTGGAGCAAGGATTAACAGATCAAATTTTAGAGGATCCGACTGATAAATATACGCAACAATTAGTTTATTCGTTGTTATAGGAGGTACGTACTTTGATTATTATCCATAACGGAAAAATTGTCATGGAAACAGGAATTATAGAAGGGCATGCTGTCGTGATTAAGGGTGATCGCATTCAGGATATTATCTTAGAGAGCGATATTGAGTATGGATCGGATAAGAAGTTTATCGATGCAAAGGGTGGCTATATTTCCCCTGGTTTTATAGACATCCATTCTGACTACATTGAGACGATTGTCTCGCCAAGACCTACAAGTATTATGGACGTAAATATGAGTCTTAGAGAAGCGGAGAAGAACTTAATCAGTCATGGAATTACTACCATTTTTCATTCGTTATCTTTTTACCAAGAAGATATCTTCTCCCATAAACCAATGCGCTATCCTGAAAATGTCCAGCGACTGGTGGATGCCATTGATCGAACAGCTACTCAGCCCCATTTAATTCGTCATCGTCTGCATGCTAGATTTGAGATAGATAATATGGATGGTGTGGAAAACTTAATCCAAAATATAAAACAAGACAAGGTTCATCTATTATCCTTCATGGATCATACACCTGGTCAAGGCCAATATCGTGATTTAGAAGTCTTCCGCCATACGATTAAAGGCTATCGTAACGTATCAGATGATGAGGTGGATGTTATTATTGCAGAACGAAAAAGCAGAGCGTCTTTAAGTTTACGTGAAATATCAGAAATAGCAAGGATAGCAATAGACAATGGAATTGCCATTGCTTCCCATGATGATGACCATATAGATAAGCTAGAATTAGTACAATCCTTCGGGACGACTATAAGTGAATTCCCTATTACCTTGGAAGTGGCGAAGAAAGCAAAAGAATTAGGGTTACGAACATTAGTTGGTGCTCCTAATGTATTGCTAGGTGGATCTCATTCGGGAAATCTTTCTGCTATTGAAGCGATCCAGCATCAGTTTGTCGACATTCTTTGCAGTGATTATTATCCATCTGCATTACTACATGCTATTTTTGAATTACATGAAAAACATAATAACAAGCTACATGATATGTTTAACATGGTTACGATCAATCCTGCTAAGGCTGTACATTTGGGCCAAGACCTAGGTTCGATTCACCCTGGTAAAAAGGCAGATTTACTTATCATTGAACGAATGGAAGACGGCTATCCGATGTTAACGATGACGATGGTAAATGGTCAAGTCATCACAACAACCAATTATAGGTAGAACGATAGGAGGGAAGGTCATGGCCATTTTAGAAGTTCATAATCTGGGAAAGAATTTTATTAATCACTATCTCGGTACGACAAGGCAAGCTATAAATGGGATTAGCTTTCAACTAGAGAAGGGCCAGTTTATTGGCATTGTTGGAAAAAGTGGTAGTGGCAAATCTACCATATTAAAGAGCATTTATCGTACATACATTCCCAATCAAGGGAATATATTATTTGAGTCTGAGAGATTTGGACGACTTGATTTAACGAAAGCAACAGAAAGACAAGTGATTTATTTACGAAAACATGAGATTGGCTATGTTTCTCAATTTTTAAATGTCATGCCAAGAAGGACGTGCAGACAATTAGTAGAAAAGGCTGTTTTGGAAATGGGAGAATCTGATTTCCGTGCAAAGTGCCAAGCGGAGGCAGCACTCGAACATTTCGAGCTGGACCCAAGTCTATGGGACACATTTCCGAATACATTTTCTGGTGGTGAGAAGTTACGATTAAACATAGCAATGGCAACAGTTAAAAAACCAAGACTATTGTTGTTAGATGAACCAACTGCTAGCCTAGATCATCAATCGAAAGAAAAGGTTAGAGAAGTTATCGAGAAATTAAAAGCAAGTGGGACGACATTAGTAGGAATTTTTCACGATATTACGTTCATGGATAATCTCTGTGATCAAATTTTTAACATGAGTACGAAACCAACTATCATAAAAGCGGGTGTTCGTAATGAAAGCTGATCTCCATGTACATAGTCATTATTCTGATGGGGCTGATTCCATAGAAACGATTATGACGAAGGCTAAGCAAAATGGTGTAACCCACATTAGTCTTGTAGATCATGACACAGTTGACGGACAAGATATAATCCGTCAAGTTGGTCGAGCATATAATATTACGACCATCCCTGGAATTGAAATATCCGCCTTTGATTATAAAAGAAAACGTAAGGTTCATATACTCGGTTACCATTATAGACCTGTTGCATCCCATATCCTTAAGGTTTGTAACCCTATATTGGAAAGAAGAAATGAGTTATCGCTATGGCAAATCCAACAATTAAGAAAACTTGGTTATGAAATAGAGCCGGATATCATAAAGGAAAAGGCGTTACCAAGTCAGACGATTTATAAACAACATGTGATGGATTATTTAATAAAAGCCCCTTATTCCTCAACAACGTATAAAGAACTATATCAAAAGCTATTTAAAAATCTTATTGCTGGCGATATTGAGTATGTCGATGTATTCGCTGCAGTGGAGGCAATTGTAAAAGATGGTGGATTGGCAGTTGTCGCACATCCTGGACAACTAGATTCCTATGATTTGGTTCCTGAGCTAGTAGAGGTCGGACTAGGTGGTATTGAACGGAACCATATCGATCATACAGAACAAGATCACAGAAAAGTGGAGGTACTAGCAAAATCGTACAACTTAGTTATGACGGGTGGGTCAGATTATCACGGGAGCTTTGGTGTCCCCATTCAAATAGGCGATATCACTAGTCCATTAAACCCGCTACTAAGTTAGCCATCTATAAAAAAATAAATAATAGAAAATAAGACAATCGAATGGATTTGTGATTGTCTTATTTAGTCTTGATGGGCTAAGTTAGTGTTTTTGTTTGTTTAGAAACCCAATTTAAACGAAATAACCCGATACATCAATCGCGCATCTCTACCTAATTTATCTCGTCTAGTCATATATGGTGCAAGTTGTCGTAAAAATTGTTCATCACAAAGTCTTCTTGGTAGACCTCTCTGGTAGCATTGATCATGCTGCAGACAGAAGTAGTCAAGCTTATTGGTAGGTGCTCCTGGACCACTACATCCTGGCCCACAATAACGGTAGCCTGGTAAACAGATCATCGTGATTCCCTCCTATTCTTTATTAGTGCCATACATGTAATAATGTATGCTAGGGATAGAACGAGATAATAGGCGTTAATATTTATCGTCATTGAAATTAGGAAGTTTATTGTTAAATCAAGCATTCCAAGACTTGCCAAAGTAAGCTATTGGCAGTAAGCAAACTTATAGATTAATAGAATGGATTCATGTATCCTGTATAAAGTATATGATTACAGACATTAAGATAGGTGGAAGAGAGGGTATTTATGCAGAATATAGAAGTAAACAGAAAAATGATAGTACCATTGTTATTAGCAGGTTCGTTTATTGCCATTTTGAATCAAACGCTAATGATAACCGCTATCCCACCAATAATGGAAGAAATGGGAATTACAGCGAATACTGGACAATGGCTAACTACTGTGTTCATGTTGGTTAATGGGATTATGATTCCAGTTAGTGCGTTTTTATTAGAACGTTTTACGACGAGGCAATTGTTTATTACAGCGATGAGTATATTTGCAGTTGGGACACTAGTTGCAGGTATCGCGCCTAACTTTTCCACATTATTAATAGGCCGTGTCATCCAATCTGCTGGCGCTGGGGTTATGTTACCATTGATGCAGACGGTATTTTTAATGATTTTCCCTGTACATAGACGTGGTGCTGCAATGGGACTAATTGGACTGGTAATCTCGTTTGCTCCAGCGATCGGTCCCGCTTTGTCTGGGTATGTGACGGAACATTACTCGTGGAGATTGTTATTCTTTATTATTCTGCCAATTGCAGTAATTGATATTGTCATAGCTTGCTTTGCTTTGAAAAATGTAACAGAGTTACAGAAACCAAAATTCGATATTCTTTCCATTATTTTATCTTCATTTGGATTTGGTGGATTACTATATGGATTTACTTCAGCAGGAAATAATGGCTGGTTGGCTATGATGACTATCATATCACTTGGTGTTGGTGTGGTAGCATTATTCGGATTCATTCTAAGACAATTAAAGCTAAAGCATCCAATGCTCGAATTCAGAGTGTTTACTTATTCCATTTTCCCGCTGGCCGTTGCGATAGGCATGATCGCTTTTATGGGATTAATTGGCGTGGAGACATTAATACCACTATATATGCAAAATATGCGTGAGTTTACAGCCTTTGAAGCTGGTTTAGCTCTGTTACCTGGAGCATTAATTACTGGATTGATGTCACCAATTACAGGTAGAATCTTTGATAAATTCGGTGCTAAAAAACTAGTAATAATTGGATTAATAATCATTACCGTATCGTCAATCCCGTTTACTAGATTAGATACATCGACTTCATTAGCTTTTATAACCATTCTATACAGTATCCGAATGTTCGGACTGTCGATGGTAATGATGCCGATTGCAACCGCTGGATTAAATCAATTACCTAAACGATTAATTCCACACGGGGCTGCAATGGATAATACGATGAGACAAATAGCGGCTTCTGTAGGTACAGCAATTCTCGTTACAGTCATGACGACATCAGAGGAGAGTGCAGCAAGTAGGGAAATTGTCAATCCAGACATTTATGGTGCCAATGTAGCTTTCATTGTTGTAGCAGCACTTTCATTAGTCGGATTGTTGATTGCTCTCTTTATTAAAGATAAGCGTCAATCCCAAGAAGAATTGGAAAGAAAAGATCAAGAGAGATTAAAAGCTAGAGAAACTAATTCTGCATCATCATGAAATCTCCCTTATGGAGTAATAATCCAAAATAAAACTCCTCTTCCTTTGTGGTGGAGGAGTTTTACTGTGTAAAAGGGTATTATTGTACAGAAAAGTTCAACTGTAGGGAATACTGCAGTTTAGTCTCGTACAATGTACCGACAGTATTTCAAGAAGGTTTAATTGTTGATTAAAATGAACCTAAGATATTAGTTAATAAAAGTAAAATACATATAGACCAATGTGATACCAAATAGACTAACTAGTAAACCATACCATATAGAAGATTTTTTCATTGCTTCCCAAACAATTTCTCTTACTGCGACTATGAAAATCATAGAGATGGCAATATTAATCATAAAAGCAAATAAAAGAGGGACTTCGGCAGTAATAAATAACCCAAGTAACGAGCCTATTGCTACTGGGACGGTGAGCACAGCTGTGATTACCAACGAAGTGAAGAAGCCGTACCCAGCTAAAAATAGTGGAGTAAAAATGATCACTCCTTCAGGAATATTGTGTAACAGGATGGTTAATAACATGGGTTTGCCAATTTCCGTACCGATAGCTGCTCCAAGCGCCAGCCCAACTGGGAAATTATGCATTGCAATACTAATGGTTAATAGAACTCCAGTACGGAGTAAGAGAACTTTTTGTTGAGTATCTGTTACAAGGGTTATCATGTTTATGACACGATGAATACATAGATACAGAATAACTCCAGTTGCAGTCCCAAGAGCAAATATAACCCAACCGCCAAGTTGGATACTTTTAGGGATCATTTCAATAAATAATAGGCCAATTATTAATCCGCCGCAGAGAGAATATAAAAAGCTAACACTACCATGGATACGCTTCATGAACCATGCTAGTCCACCCCCAGCACTAATACCCAATGCAGAGGCAATTACTCCTGATAACCATATGAATGCCATCATACGACTCCTTTTCCTTCCTTTGTTAATTTATATTGCCTTGTCCCACTATTTATACGGTATTTATAAATTATTGACCATGATCCATTTCTTGTTTTATAATATGAACATATACTAATATATACACATTAATGAATTTATCTTAACCCTAGGAATAAGTGTAAAGGAGAAGATCTTATGGATAATAATCAAAATCAGACAGCGTTTAATAATAAGGATTTGGATGAAGAGACGTTATTCGTTGTTTCACAAACGTTTAAGGCATTGGGTGATCCAACGAGAATCCGGATACTAAATCTTTTAATTCATCACGAATACTCAGTAAATGGAATAGCGGAAACCTTACAGTTAAGGCAGTCAACAGTTTCGCATCAATTACGCTTCTTGAAAAATTTACGTTTAGTAAAATATCGCCGGGAGGGTACAACGTTGTATTATTCTCAAGATGATGAACATGTAATGAATATGCTGAAACAAATGATTGATCATGCTTGTCATAACTAATTTGTTCCTTTTCATCATTATATGAATAAATGCTCATATTTTAATATTAGAAGGTGGGATATAATGGGACACGATCATAACCATACACACACTACAAATAAAAAAATGTTAATGTTAAGCTTTATTATAATTACGACATATATGGTGGTAGAAGCAGTTGGGGGAATCTTCACTAATAGTCTTGCACTCCTTTCTGATGCTGGGCATATGTTGAGTGATGCCATTTCTCTTGGTGTAGGACTACTAGCCTTTAGATTAGGGGAGAAAGCAGCAAATTATAAAAAAACATACGGTTATAAAAGGTTTGAAATATTAGCAGCAGTATTTAATGGGGTTACCCTCATAGTAATATCTCTATATATATTTTATGAAGCATATCATCGATTCTCAGAACCACCTGAGGTTGCATCTACCGGTATGTTCATTATCGCTTTTATTGGTCTCCTCGTTAATATAATGGTTGCCTGGATATTAATGCGCAGTGATACGAAAGAAAATTTAAATATGCGTGCAGCTTTTCTACATGTTTTAGGTGATTTACTTGGATCTGTAGGAGCCGTAACAGCCGCATTATGTATGATGTTCTTTGGATGGGGATGGGCGGACCCACTAGCTAGTGTACTAGTTGCGATCCTTGTGCTAATTAGTGGCTTTAGAGTGACCAAAGATGCTGTACACGTTTTAATGGAAGGGGCTCCAAAAAGCTGCGATACCGAGACCGTTATAAAAACGATCGAGAGTGTAAAAGGTATTCAAAAGATTCATGATTTACATGTATGGAGTATTACGAGTGGGCAGCATGCTCTTTCATGTCATGCGGTTGTAGATGAAAATCTATCTGTTCTCCAAAGCCAAGAGATTTTAAGAGAGGTTGAACATGAATTAGAGCATAAAGGAATAAACCACGTCACGGTACAGATGGAGAACGAGGAACATCCACATGTAGATTCGCCATTATGTCAACAGAATCAATTACCCTTTACGCATGAATATTAGGTAATAGGAAACAGGCCCCATTGAAATTTCAATCGGGGTTATTTTTTTAGGTAATTTTAATCTAAAATACAGATGTTAAAGGGATAGCTTTCCAAATTTAAAATGTGATTAGTTTTAAATAGGATATAATTTTGGTAAAATTTAGACAGGAAAATGAGAGGCGGGATGCTATGACGAAAATAGACATATTAAATGGTGGCTATGTCATCTTACAGGATCATATGGGTTCAGACCTATCTGTTGTTAATTCAGCTCGAGTGTCGTACAACAAGAAAAAAGAAATGCTAGATGAAAAAGATGAAAGACTGATAGATTTTCTGGCACGGGAGGGACATACCAGTCCATTTAGGCACACTTCGCTGCAATTTGAGGTATATGTCCCACTGTATGTTGCAAGGCAACATTGGAAGCATATCATCGGCTCAGGCTTCCAAGATCCTTTTGTTGCTTGGAACGAATCATCTCGCCGATATATTACAGAAGAACCAACATTTTATATTCCACATGATGATGAATGGAGAACAAAGCCTGCAAATTCTAAACAAGGATCAGGTAAAGCATTACACCCATCCGTAGGTAGTACTTTTACGAAGAAACTAGAAGAACATGTTGCGGAAGGTGAGCGTCTATACGAAGAAGCAATGGAAGCTGGAATTGCACCGGAACAAGCTCGACTATTCCTTGCCGCCTATTCGATGTTTGTGAGATATTATTGGACAGGCTCATTACAGGGTGTAGCTCATTTCTTGAAATTGAGACTACCAGAGGATGCGCAGTATGAAATTAGAATACTTGCTAATGCAGTTAAAGAAATAACTTACCAAAAATTCCCTATATCACTGGATGCACTTCTGAAACACTCAGATTGATAAATCACCCATAAAATTAGAGTATTATTAGTCAATTAATATGAGGAATATTATCGCTTATTTGTATCTCTACCTAATGGTTCCACTATCGAACTAAGAAAAGTCAAAATGGAAGGAATTAAATAATTTATGAGCGAAACGAAACTAATCTTAGAAGCACTTTATCCACCAATCAAACCAACTGATCTCGAAATACAATTAATTAAAAGCAAACCGCTTCGAAGGCTGAAGCAATTAGCACATTTCGGTGCCGGAGCACTCGTTTCACCTGTTGTACATAGTAGATTTGAACATTCTATAGGTGTTTGGAAATTAACTTCTTTCTATTTTCCAAATGACATAGAATTACGAGTTGCAGCCTTGTTACATGATATCGGACATCTGCCTTTCTCCCACGCGGTAGAAAAAACGCTTGGATTTGATCACCATCAATTAACAGAACAATATATAGAAGAAGAGGAAATATCTTCTATGTTAAAGGCCCATAATATTGATCCGAATGTAATCATTAAAATTTTAAATGAACCATCACCTATCACAGGAAAGGACAATATACTTGGAATTGATCATTTGGATAGTTTTTTAAGAGATACGTATATGGCTGGTATGGTGGAAATGCTTCCTAAAGATTTATTAGACAGAATGACATGTACCTCTAAAGGAATCGATACGGATTTAGAAACAGGACACTACCTATTAGAACTTATCTTGTCAGATCATAAACTGTTTCTATCGCCATACATGGTCGCTGTAGATAGAATCTTGGCTGAGTCTATTAAGGTTCACTGGTCTTCAGAGCCCATGAATAAGAGTGGATTTGCGCGTTTAACAGATACAGAAGTTGTGTCGATGTTAAAAGCATCTACTTCTAGTAAAGCCAAGGACTTAATCAATACGCTACTCTTTGAACCAGATCGAATTACAATTAATGATTCCAATACGGGAAGTGGGTATCCAATTAGCATTAGAAAAGTATACAGTAAGGTGCCAATGTATGAAGGAAAACCAATAACACAATATAGTATAGCTGCACAAAAAATACTAGAAGAATTGAATGGATTATCTTTTCATTCAGAAGTAGTGATTGCTTCTAACTAGACTGAAAGATTTGATAAAGATTCTTGATGTATAACGAATAATGAATAAGGAGGAGACCATTCGAGTTCTAATCCTAAATTACCACTAACACTAGAAGAAAGAGTAATGCTTAGGAAAGCTAAAGTGAAATTAACTGAAATACGTACACTTCACACGGAAAGAATAGCTAGTCTATTAAATGCTTCAATTGATAGGGCGAGAATTATTAAAGGATTAGCTGAATTTCAAACTGTACCATCTATTGGTTATAAATTAGCTGAAAAATTGGTTTATCAATTAAACATCTATTCATTAAACGAAATAAAAGACAAACAAGGTGCACAATTATTTGATGAATTAGAACAACAGTTAGGCGTATGGACAGATGGATGTGTGGAGGACCAAATTCGATGTGTCGTATACTATGCGAATCACCCAACTAGTAAAAAGCAATGGTTTGATTTTACACATGAAAGAAAAAAGTATCGAGAAAAAAACGGTTACCCAGCAAATAGACCTCAATCTGCCTGGTATGATTAAAAGGAAGGGGTAGGAAAGATGAAGACCAACTTATCACATGTACGAGTTAATGTGAAAGATTTAGCTTTAGCAATAGATTGGTATCAAACAAATTTAGGATTAAAGGTTGCAGCAACATGGCCACCCGAAAAACCTAACTATGCCCATTTTGAGGCTGATAGTGGAGCAACTTTTGCCATCATGGAAGATAAAAATTACCCATCACATGGACGTTTTAATTTTAATGTAACAGATGTAGAGATATTATGGAATGATGTAAAAGATAAAGTAAATGTAATAGAAGAACTGTTTTCAACCCCTTATGGGACTAAAAAATTTACTATAAGTGATTTAGATGGTAATGAGTTAGGTTTTGTTCAAGATTCAGGTAGTTAGTTCCTATAATAGATATACATAAAGGATTCTACTTATTTGTTCAACAGTTAAGTAGAATCCTTTTTTTATAGAAGGCTTAAGGTAGATCTTTACAATTTACCAATATAAATCATAAATGATGTTAAATGGTGGAGAGCTCTTGATTTTTCCAGTTACAATAACCTTATTATGGTATCATAAACTAAATGGCTAAGTATGTACAGACTATCAGAGTGGATTTGATTCATATTAATTTTATGGTAATTATACGCATCAAATATAGTTATTTAAGTAGGGAGAGATAGTAATGAAAACGATTGGACTTATAGGGGGAATGAGTTGGGAATCCTCCTTAGAATATTACCGCATCATAAACGAAGAAGTGAAAAATAAATTAGGTGGTTTACATTCAGCGAAATGTCTTTTGTATAATGTTGATTTTAGCGAAATTGAACAATATCAAGCAGAAGGTAATTGGGAAAAGGCAGGTCAAGCTTTAGGTGAAGTTGCATTATCGTTAGAAAAAGCCGGTGCAGATTTTATAGTAATCTGTACGAATACGATGCACAAAGTCATTGATTCAATAGAAGAAAAGATAGAAATACCTGTTTTACATATTGCTGACGCCACGGCAACCCAAATCTTAAAAGCTAACATAAAAACAATTGGATTACTTGGGACTAAATATACGATGGAACAAGATTTTTATAAGTCTCGACTTGAGTCACAAGGAATCCATGTGGTTGTTCCAAATAATGAAGAAAGGTTACAAGTGAATAGGATTATTTATGAAGAGTTATGTTTAGGGGAAATTAATAAATCATCAAAGGATTATTACAAGGATGTAATTCATAATTTAGTTAAAAATGGTGCAGAAGGAATTATCTTAGGTTGTACCGAAATTGGATTATTATTTAAACCTGAAGATTCAGAAGTTCCGTTGTTTGATACAACGGTAATTCATGCCACTGAAGCTGTAAACATTGCTATAGACAATACATGAAGATTACAAATAGAGTCTCTCAATATGGTAATCATTGAGAGACTCTTGAATTTATTAGCAGGCTATTTCTTAACAGCGTGGATATAATGTATTGTCTCGAATGCGGACAAATAATCTGTTCTATTTTTGAAATAAACCTCATTTATTTTAGTTGGTGTTAAATGTTCATAAATTAGTAAACCTGATTGTTCTAACATTTTCTCCATCTCACTATACGTGAAACTCGATTTCATTGGTTCTCCGCTTGCAGAAGCCATCTTAACCATGTTTTCAACACGATTAGATTTTCCTTTTACTTTAAATAGATTTTCATCTGCATAATCAAAAACAATAGAGCTACCTGTTGGAACGGTAGCGAATAATTCACCTATTAAACTCGCAATCTCCTCTTTCGTTAAATAATAGGATACACCTAATAAGCTAAAGAAGGTCTTCTTGTTATCAAACCCTACATCAATTAAATCACGGTGAGATAACTTACTAGTAAAATCCATAGGAACAAAATGCAGATTGTTTGGTATAGAGAAATTAGCTTTTGCTAACTTCTTCTTTTTAAATTCTTGTGTAGCAGGATAATCAATTTCAAATATATCTAATTTGTCTTCTAATTCTGGATGTCGAAAGCAGAAAGTGTCTAAACCAGCCCCAAGTATCACATACTGTTGGGCGCCTAAATTAATTTCATTAAGTAATACACTCTCACAATAGGCTGAGCGTGCTATAGGTGTTGGGGAGAGCTGTACTTGGGTAATCCATTTTAAAATCTCATCTGGATTTTCTTTAAATCTTTCCCCGATATCCTTGTTAAAAAATGTTATACCATTAATCATATTCTGGCTAATAGCTGCAAAATCATCTTCGGAAATTAAATTGATTACTATAAAATCATCAAAAATGATTGGTGTGTCATTTTTACTGTGATAAGCTCGACCAAATGCTGATACTAAGGAAGTTAAACTAGACTCATTCTGTTTCAAACCATTTCCTCCTATAAAAAAATAAGATTCCCCTGGCCAGGAGAACCTTATTATATAAAACAATTTGATAATTGTAAATTATAGCATAAATAAAAATATTTGTCAATATTTTTGGTGTGATTTTTTTAGCTTTTTTCCGGTGAATTTAGGTTATTATTAAGGTGGATTATAGTTTGATTGAGGTTAGTTCCGTTATAGAGACTTTTATATTAAAGAACTAGCCTAAGTCAACTCAAACAAAATTGATCTGCAACTTCTATTATCATAAACGTTCACAAAATGTTCACTTACGAAAGTGTTTATATAATCACTATAATACAAAGGTATAAAAAGAGAGGATGATATAATTGCCGACAACTAAGAAAGAAAGTCTACAATTTGGAGTAATGATGTGTTTTGGGATGGTTTTACTGATGACTGTTTATAATTATTATTTAAATGGTATGATTGGTAAAATGACTATTATGGAAGGATTATCCGATTTTCTAATTGGTTTTGTTATTGCATTAATTCTAGATATGTTAATAGTAGGACCTAATGCTAAAAAAATTGCTTTAAAAATAACTGCAAATACCAAAAAGAAAATCTATACAGTACTAGCAATTTCAATATGTATGGTAATTGGAATGGCTTTTTTTATGTCTATTTACGGTTTAGTTACAACTTATATTCATAATGGTTTTACTTCTAGTTCAGTTGTAAAAGATTATGTTGTCATTTTCAGCAGTAACTTGATTATGGCTTTACCTCTACAAATTATCATTATGGGTCCTTTTGTTCGTTTTATATTTAGTAGGTATATTAAATCAACTAAACATAGTGAGTTACGAGGAGTGTAATGGCTTATTAGCAGTTCGCTGTTATTTTAAATAGAAAAAGGAGACTTTTTGCAAGACGCAAAAGCTTTTTTGGTTGAGATACTGTAATGGTATTTTTTCTAAAATTTGTCTAAATAATGAATATAAAAGACGATAGTTTAGAAGGAGTAAGTATTTTCTAAAAATAGTTAGAAAAGTTAAGTACTAATACAATAAACCAATATTATTGGTTCAGTTAATGTGGGGGAGGACAATATGCAAAGGATTGACGTTGTTTATGCTTTGATTTGTAACAAGGATAAAGAGCAAATAGTTATGGTTAATAATGCTGGTCAAGGTTGGTCGTTACCAGGGGGAGCAGTAGAAAATGGTGAAACTCTAGAACAGGCAGTTATTCGTGAAGTAGAGGAAGAGACAGGGTTAACTGTTAAGGTAGGAAGTGTAGTAGCAATTAATGAAGCGTTTTTTAAAGAAGAGAATCACCACGTGTTATTTATTACATTCAAAGCAGATGTAATAGGGGGAGAATGTGAAATTAAGTATACGGATGAAATCCTAGAGGTAAGATGGGTTGATTACAACACAGCAAATACATTAATGCCATACCATCCAAACGGTGTAGAAAGCCTAATTACATCTTCCTCTATTTATACTTATCAATCATAATGTTATAGCGATTTCTTTTGTTAAAGGGGTACTAGTAGATTTTTTTATCAACGAACTTAATAAAAGTGCTGACAGGGAAGTGTATGAGTAAAAGCCGATTACTGATAAAGATACACTTCAATTGTTGGAAGCCTTAAGTTATTAAAAAGCCTATATTTTTTATATAGGCTTTTTAAACTAAAATTAATCAGTTACTAATTTTGAATACATATTTAGATCAATAAACGTGTCTTTTGATCTTTCCGATCTTCTTAGAGTACCTTCAAATTGAAAATTCAACTTTTCAACAAGCTTAATTGAATTTTTATTATCAGGTTCAATTTTTGCTTCAATCCTATTGAAATTAAGATTATGAAACGCATAACTTACTAGTGTAAGGATAGCTTCTGAAGCAAATCCGTTACCCCAATATTCTTTACTAATTTCATATCCAATTTCTGCTTTTAAATTTTCAAAGTCTAAGGAGTTGTAACCACAAGAACCTATAATTTGGTTGGACTCTAAATGAAAAATGGAGTAACGAATAGCTTTACTTTCTTCGTATAACATGTCAAGCATTTCAATCATTTCTATTGCTTGACTTTCATCTGTGAAACTATTAATATTCATAAACTTTGTTACATCGGGATCAGACCAGATTTTAAATAGACTAGAAGAATGGGATACTTCCATTTTTTTCAGCAGTAATCTTTCTGTTCGTAGTTCGGTAATCAATATTTTAGCCTCCAATGTGTATTATTTTATTATGAGGTTTGGAATATTGATATCTGCGCATAGTTCAGTCCCTTCACATAAAAGTCAAAATAATTATAACAAAAAAATGATTGGATTACTTGATTACTTGTAATAAGGATTAATTTTTATGGCGTAAACTATCTTAATGCATCAAACGGAAGAAATGCATGAACTCCTTTTGCAGTATTTACGATTTGGGTAACTCTTAAGTCAACAACTAACGAAGCATATGCGTATGCTTCTGTTCGAGATATATTGTATAAATTTGATATAAGTTGTAGCATGTCATCTAAAGCAATCCACATTGCTTCCTCTAGGTTTTCGTGAAATGCCATCGTAAGCCATCCATCCTTAGTTTTAGCCATAGGTCTTTGTATTGGAAAATCGTCTAAAACATTAAATGTCAAACTGACTTTTTCCATAGGACATTCTAATGCGGGACCACTAACTTCACCATCTCCTTGTGCAGCATGCCCATCTCCTGTAGAAAACAAACCGCCCTCTACTTCAATTGGTAAATACAATATGCTACCGGCTTGTAACTCTTTGCAGTCAATATTTCCTCCGGTTGACCGGGGTGAAATGGTGGTATGTTGTCCTGGTGTAGACGGTGGCATACCCATAATTCCCATGAAGGGAGTCAGCTTTACTGTGAAATCAAAATTTCCAAATTGGCTTTTTCCAATCATTTGATTAGTATCTAATTCAAAGTCTAACATTACTTCTTTTTCTTCAACCATTCCTAATCTCTGATTCCAGTAGCTAGGGAACCCACCTGCTGAAGTCCATCCCCACAACCCAGGTATAATTTCATTAATCTGAACTTCTAAAGTTTGCCCTGGGCTTGCTTGCTTAATATTGATAGGACCAATTAATGAATGACCAAACCCCTTAGGTATCCGGTGTGGCTGAACATCGCTAAATCTTTCTCTAGGTTCACCTATTGCTTTCCGTTTCGCAACACCCCATGCGCTGTCCAGTGTTTTAAAATGAACGGTATCTCCTGAATCTATTTCTAATGCAGGTTCTAAATCTTTACTGAAGAAGCCGTGGAGTGATTTAGAACTCGGGCTTAATTGGTGAATTTTTGTCATAATTGAAAACCTCCTTCTAAAAATATGATTGTAAAGTTTTCGTAACGCTAATTTTTTTGAGAGATAATAAGGTACTTACCTTACCTAAAAATGTAGAAACGGTTGTCACAAGCAAGCTTGCAAGTATTCTTTGTTAAAAACACTGCAAATTCTACTACGTATTAGAAATAAAAGAAGATTGGCTATGTTATTTATTACTGATTACTGACCTCTTATATATAATAATTGAAATATCTAATTATTTCAATTAAAATTACGCTATGATTAATTTTAAATTACTCTACGAAGTAATAACAGTATACTTTCAAAAAATATGAAAATAAAAGGAGTGGAAAAAACGAAATAATGAACAAAAAACTCTATATGTTTACATTTTGTATTACTACACGTTCGCCCACAAACAATTCTAGAAAATAGAAGGAATTTTTCATATTTAAATGGAATTTATTTGCAAAATAATAAAAAGGGGAGTATGAGTGAAAATGGATAGTAATCTAGTAAGTAATAAAGGTACATTAATTGAATTTATAGACAGCAAGTCAAATTCAACAAAAAACGAAACACCTTTCGTTATCGTTCCAGGTCTTTCAGAGTCCGCAGAAGATTATATTCCTCTAATTCAATCGCTATATCCTAGGAGATGTATTGCAATTTCGCTAAGAGGAAGGGGAAAAAGCGATGATCCTGAAGTAGGATATACGTTAGAAGATCATATAAGTGATATTGATGCAGTGATTAAACACCTTAAAATAAATGAATTGATCATTATGGGCTATTCAAGAGGAGTTTCCTACACATTAGGGTATGCTCTAAGCAATTTAAATTCAATTAAAGGTCTAGTGTTGGGGGATTATCCTGCTTATCACTCCCAACTCCCGACTAATTGGGTAGAGCAATTTACCGCTTTACCTATTTGGAGAGGTAAGCCTTTACCAGAAAGGATGAAAATACATTCATTATATGGAATTCAAAGAGAATCAAAGCAAGTATCATTTTGGGATAGATTAGGCAATATTCTGTGTCCTGTTCTTATTATTCGAGGTGGGAAAACTGGGTCACTACTATCACCAAAAGATAGCAATCAATATTTGGAGAGATTTCCAAATTCTAACTTAGTTGTATTGGAGGATTCCGATCATAATATATTTGAACCTAACATAGAAAATCTTCTAAAGGAGTTGAAAGAATTCTTTGTACTGGTAGAATCATAATAAACTATTATTATTTTGTAGAATTCATGAAGTAAGAGAGGCATGATTTTATAAGAGAAATGGGGGAGCTTCTAATAAACTCAAGTGTAAATAAAAATTATATCTGGGTGTATTTCATAATATTCTTTATCCTATGGTGTATTAGAGAGATATGGTTAGTTCAATATTTAGATTTGTTAGATTCTATACCGAGAACATTAGTATCAGCCATAGTTAAAATAGTAATCTGGATCGTTCCAGTTATATATTTAATTAGACTGATAGAACAAAGAAATGCATTTTCCTATTTAAGGTTACGTCAAAACGATAGAAAAGGTTTGAAATGGGCCGGATGGGGATCTGTCGTTTTCATATTCTATTTTGTAGTAGTAAACTTTTCTGTTTTAGAGCAAGTTGATTTTCAATTAGGGTTTAACCAATGGCTTAATACAATTCTATTAGTTGGAATAACCGAGGAAATTGTCTTTAGGGGGTTTATATTAAGAAAACTTATGGATTCATTTCGATTTTGGGTAGCGAATGCCATTACAGCTTTACTCTTTGTATCGATTCATTTCCCTATTTGGTTTTATAAAGATATGTTCGGATTCCCTTATGTTTTAGGTTCTATATTAAATGTCTTTGTAATGGGGATTATTTTTGGATTTGTGTATAAAAAGAGTAATTCGCTTTGGTCTGTCATTATTCTTCATTCTTTGTATAATTTGCTAGTAACTGTTTTCTACTAAGGTACAATTGGTAAATATGATGAATGATCGCCTCTTATAATCAGCTTATTTCAAAAGAAGAAACGGAGGTTAATGTCATATAGTTGTTGGTATTAGATGGACGCAAACAGTAATTTAAATAGATGAGGAAGGATTTTGTTTATGCAATCAATAGATGAAGTTAAGTTGGAGCATTTTTCGAATGAGCATATGAAGGAATTAGCTACTTTTGAACTTCCTGAAGAACAAGCACAATTTACGGCATTACCATCTAAATATAAGGTAGTGAAGGAAGGGCAGCATCGTATTGTCTTACTATGTGGAAATAAGCCAGTTGGTTTCTTTCTATTACACTCCACTGATCGGATAAAGGAGTATTCAAATAATCCCAATGCTATGTTATTAACGACACTGTCTGTTAATTATGCTGAGCAAGGTAAAGGATATGCTAAACAAGCAATGCTCCTTCTACGCGATTTTGTTAAAAGTGAATTTCCTAGCTGCGATGAAATTGTATTAGCGGTTAATCATAAAAATTTTCCCGCTCAGAAATTATACTCAAAAGTAGGGTTTAAGGATACGGGTAGGAGAAAAATTGGTCGGATTGGTGAACAGTTTATTTTTAATTTGGATTTATAAATTTTACTAGCAAACATAAGGAAAATTGTAATGTAACGAAACACCGATGTTTGTTAGTTCTATCTACTTATAAATCTACTATTTTGTAATAAGTTTTACTTATATGTTCCAATATAAAAATAGTATTTTAAAAATTCATCTATATAAACTATACTAATTCCCAAAGAGTTACGAGAAAAGAGGTGTATTACATAGTGGAAATCAAATCATTGACACTCCAAACACGTCATATAAAAGAAATGAGAGCCTTCTACGTCGATATGTTCGGGTTTCCTTTAGTTAGGGAGGATGAGTATAGTTTTCGTATTAGAGTTGGTACAAGCCAACTGGAGTTTACTTCTGAAGGTGTAAAAGGCAATCCATATTATCATTTTGCTTTTAACATTCTAGCTAATAAGTTTGTTGAAGCGAAATCATGGGTTAAAGAAAGAGTAGAATTGAATACAAGGGAAGAAGAAGACGAAGCATTTTTTTCTAACCTACCAGCTCATGCTTTATATTTTTATGATCCTGCAGGTAACATTGTGGAGTTCATTTCAAGACATTCCATATCCAAAAAGGGTGAGGAGCCTTTTTCCATTGAAGAAGGAATAGTAAATATTAGTGAAATTGGACTTACCATGAAGGATGCTATAAGTGCTGGGAAAAAACTAATGACGATTGGTATTCATGAACGAGATAATGCTCCTTTATCTTCAACATCCCTTAACTTTA
This sequence comes from Ornithinibacillus liuyingii, assembly GCF_055550225.1. Lineage (NCBI taxonomy): Bacteria > Bacillati > Bacillota > Bacilli > Caryophanales > Bacillaceae > Ornithinibacillus > Ornithinibacillus liuyingii. The sequence goes on from NZ_JBPWOS010000001.1 coordinate 543,395, forward strand.
TGGGAGATAGATCAAAGGGAATATTTATAATACTAAATCAGCCTGGTAGGGAATGGATATTTTCTGATAAATTATCCGCTACATACCCCATGGAAATAGTAACCGCAACTAATAGTAAAATAGTTGTAACCTCTGAGCATGTTTTAGAGGTTTATAAGGGACAATAGGAGAATCATAATACCACCAGCTCATTGAAAAAGCTAACGAAATGAAACTAAGGATCATCGATTGATGGTCTTTTTTCATTTTGCATCGCTATAACCAAATGATATAGTTGTAACTGTAAGTTTTGAAGTAGTTAGAAAGAGAGATAGCTAGTTAGCTAGTAGAATACCCTTCGTATTAATCTAGTCGCTAAGGGAGAGAGAAAATTGTGTACAAATTGTTCATAGTGGAAGATGATTATGAATTACGATCATTGATGAAAGAATCACTTGAGGAACATAACTATGAAGTGATGATACAAACGGATTTTAAAAACGTAACCAAAGATTTTTTAGAGTATAATCCCGATCTTGTTCTTTTAGATATTCATTTACCATATTTTGATGGATATTTTTTATGTCACAGTTTGCGTAAACATTCTAATGTGCCTATCATTATGATTTCAGCCAAAAGTGATGATGTGGATCAAATCATGGCTATAGAATTTGGAGCAGATGACTACATTACAAAGCCTTTTACGTTTGACAAATTATTATCCAAAGTAAAAGCTACCATCCGTAGAGTGTATGGTGAGTATGCACATTCCGATACTAGTATTTGTTGTGTGGAAGGTTTATGTATCGATAGTCAGAAGCTAACGATGAGCCATAAAGGTATTCATGAAGAGTTAAGTAAAAATGAATATAAACTCCTAAAGAAATTGATCGATTATCATGGGAAATTTTTGACGAGAGAGGAATTAATTGAAGAAGTCTGGGATGATATTACCTTTGTTGATGATAATACATTAACGGTTAATATGTCGAGAATCAAGCAGAAGTTAGTGGCAGTTGGACTACCAGATACGATGATTAAAAGTAAACGCGGGGTAGGTTATATGCTTGAGTACCCAATAATGGGTGATAGTGATGAGTAAATCTATTCTGAGAGATTATGTCAAAGATCGAACATTACTGCTCATTTCTTATTTGTTAAGTATCGTAACGATCATTTTATTTAATTATTTAAGTGATCCGATGGAGAAGGAATTCTTTTATCCATTCGGTATTGGCGTCTTTTTTCTAGTTGTGATTATGTGCTTGGATGGAGCGAAGTATTATCAGTTCCATAAACGTATTAGGCTCTTATTGGAGGATGAATATGCAGAAATTCATCCAATGACAATAGAACAAACACGTGTGAAGCAACTAATTGATAAAAACAATCGTCAAGCAAAGGCAATACATAGCACATTAGTGGAACAGCATAAGGAAGATATGGCGTTCTTATCGCATTGGATTCATCATTTGAAAACACCTGTTTCTGTGATGGAACTTATCATGGAGCGTCATACTGATGAACGAGGGAAAGAAGAGGAGTATATCACGAGATTAAAGCAAGAAAATAATAGATTGCAAATAAGGATAGAGCAAGGTCTCACGATGATTCGAATGCAACGTTTTGAAAATGACCTAGAGGTTCGTGCGGTTGATCTTGTTGCCTCGTTTCGGGAGGCTATTAATGAACGTAAAAGTGAATTCATCTACCATCACGTCTATCCTGTTATGGAGTGTTCCTATGATTCGTTATACGTCCTAACAGATAAAAAGTGGAATAAAATATTGATCGATCAATTTCTGTCCAATGCGATTAAATATTCTGGTGGGAAAGGAAAACAAATCAAGATTTCGATGGAGATAGTCGAAGACAAGTGTTTGGTTTCGATAATCGATCAAGGCATCGGCATCCCTTCTTACGACATAGACCGGATTTTTGAACCATTTTTCACAGGAGAAAACGGCCGAACGGAACGAAATGCATCCGGTATTGGACTCTATTTAGCTAGAAGAATTAGCGAGAAATTAGGACATAGCTTAACGATTCAATCAGGGGTCGAGAAAGGGACAACTGTCACAATTCAGTACCTTACAAAAATGTAAGGTATTTTTAGTGTAACCGATGGCTGTATTATTGGAAGTTTATTACAGTATACAGAGAGGAGGCGATGAAATGGAAATTGTACGTACGGAACGATTAATGAAAATTTATGGAGATCATCAACAAGAAGGAGCAACAACAGCACTGGATGGAATTAATCTATCAATCCAAAAGGGTGAGTTTGTTGCGATTATGGGGCCATCTGGAAGTGGGAAGACCACTTTGTTGAATATTTTAAGCGGGATAGATAAGCCCTCTGCAGGCTCTGTTCGTATTGCAGGAGATGAATTAAGCACCATGGAGAAGGAGGAGCTTGCTTTATTTAGAAGGAAGACGCTAGGATTTGTGTTTCAGGAATTTAATTTACTGGATAGCTTAACCATTAAAGAAAATATTTATTTACCGATGGTATTAGAAAAGAAATCTGCTAGCCAGATGGAACAAAAAGCAGACGAATTAATGGAGTTATTTGGTATCCGCCATTTACAAAACAAATATCCATATCATGTATCTGGTGGACAACAACAGCGTGCAGCAGTTACACGGGCTTTGGTGAATGAACCAGATATTATATTAGCCGATGAACCGACAGGAAACCTAGATTCTAAATCATCTACTGCCATTTTGGAATGCTTTGAAGAAATCATTACTACATTGCAAACAACGATATTAATTGTCACACATGATGTGTTTGCAGCTAGTTATTGCCAAAAAGTCATTTTTATTAAAGATGGGCGTATTCATTCCCAGATAAATAAAAAGGGAAGCAGGAAACAGTTTTTGGATCAAATTATGGACAACCTTGCAGTTTTAGGAGGAAAAAGCCATGACGTTCATTGAACTCGTTTGGAAAATGGCGAAGGTTAACTACAGAAAATATCTCTTCTATTTTCTGTGCAATAGCTTTGTAGTAATGGTTTTCTTTATGTTTTCTACGGTGTACTTTAATGAAGGCATTCGGAATGCGAATGAAATGGATGGAGAATCCCTATCTACTATCTTAATGATTCCATCGGTTGCATTAATAGTCTTTACGGTGTTTTTTATCCATTATGCCCATTCGGTTTTTATCAAGCGGAGGAAAAAGGAATTTGGACTCTTTATGATGGTGGGGATGTCGGATAAGGATATTAGTAAAGTTCTCTTACTGGAGAATAGCGCCATTGCTCTATTATCACTAGGAGTAGGGCTGTTATCAGGTAGTATCTTTTCCCGTTTGTTCTTTCTGTTATTGATGCATGTTTTAGAAATGGAATCAATTGCTTTTGAACTACATATAACGATGTTTGCTACAACGGTAGGGGTCTTTTTAATTGTTTTTTCAATTGGTGTAGCTAAATCTATCCTCGATATTAGAAGAGAAGAAGTTTTAACAATCTTTAAAGAGGATCGTGTAACAGAGAAGAATAAAGTTCGTAGTCCTTTGCTTGGTGGAGTCGGGCTACTATTAGTTATTGGTTCTATCAATTTTCAATATTATTTTTTCTCAAATTCTGATTACGATATAAATGATGGTTTAGTACTTCTTGTTGGATTAATTAGTTTACTTAGCGGTCTGTTTTTCACTATATCCCATTTTGGGAGTTTTTTGATACAGCTCGCGAGATCGAGAAAATCCGTTTATTATAATCGGATGTTATTTTTAGCAAATGTGGAATATAAGTTTAAACAGGTAAAAGGAATTTCATTACTATTGATTACGATGACCATGGTTACGATTTTTTACACCTCTATGTTACTATATTTCTACGCTTCTGCAGAGAAATTGGCTGAGGAACAACGTATTTATGATGTATCTTTTGCGCAGACAGCTATGAAGAACGCCATCTCGGATGATGAATTAAAACAACTATTTAATACAGATAATCATGAGATTAAGGAGCATGTAACTTTAGATGTCCTAGATTACTTTGAACAAAGTCCTCTAGGAGATTATTTCAATCGGTATAGTTTTCTTTCTGCAGAACAGTTTAATCAAATGTATTCGAAACATGTGGAAGTATCTCCAGGAGAAATGATTCGATTAGATAACATAACCCCCGAGTATCATGACCCGTATGTAGACCATGAGAATGGGGAAGGGAAATATTCAATTGCTCTAAAAGAAATCAAGTTAACGGAAAAGCAATCCATTATAGAACCGGTATTTGATCAACTTAACATATATGAGGTTAATTTTATCATTGTGCATCCCGATGATTATGATCGGATTGCTCAAAAACTTGAAGTGTACAAATCAACGATTCATGTATTAAACCTATCTAACTGGGAAAAATCTGGTGATGCATATGTGACATGGAAGGAACAATTAAAGAAACAAAATGGAATAGAAGGACAAGATCCATTACTATCTCGGTTAGATTACAGCACGGAGGAAGTGTTATTGGAGCCACAAGCTAAAATAGAGGTCTATAATTCCAATAGAAAAGCTGGGGGCATTCTATTTTTTATGTCTAGCTTTCTTGGTGCCCTATTTTTCGTTTCTTCGTTTATGGTGTTATATTTGAATATCTTTTCATCCATCGATCAAGAGCGAATGACATTCCATAAGTTATATAAAATTGGTATGACGAAAAAAGAAATACGAAAGGTTTTAGCAAAAGAGTTGCGTTTGCTATTCTTTTTAGCACCGTTGTTAGGCTTGGGTATTGCCTTTAGTTATGTTGCTATTTTTGCGAAAGATGCAGGGGGAATCGTTGATAACCCATTATTTACGGTAAATTTTATGATTGTTGCGGTTTTTTATTTTGTATTACAGATTGCCTATTATCTTCTAGCGAAGCATCGTTTTATGAAGGAAATTATGGGAGATCAAAAGTCATGACAAAAGGGGGAAGTCTTCTATTATGGAAAGACTTCCTTCTTTTATTCTACTTCTTATCGTAACCAAGCTCATTCCCTCGAGAAGAAATGTTGTAGAATAAGTATGTAACTTTTATAGATGTAAATCGTATAAGTAGTAAGCACTATATGTAATGAAATGATGCCGATGTTGTAACGGGGGGAATAGGGTTGGAATTAATAATAGGAATTGCTATTGTACTAATTATATTTTTTTCTTCAAGTATCATGGAAAAAAGGCTAAAAACCATTGAAAAACAAAACAATCCTGTCATAGAATTATTGGAATAAATTGGAAATAATAGATAAGTTTGGTGTTGTTTTGTGTATATGCAGCAAAAACTTTGCGAGATTAGTATATATTTTTAGTCCAATTCTCAACATAAAACGAATAGGGACTGTTATTGAATTAGACTTCTAGGAGGATATGGTGTGAATAATGAAGGAAAGAAAAAGTATGTTTATTTAATAATCGGCTATTTAGGTTTATTACTTACCGTGTTAGCTATAGTAAGATACATAACGATTATTCAAGATACGCTTGGGCAGGCTTTGGCCGTGATGGGTTCTATATTACTTATTAGCTTTTTGCGTTTTGCTGAAAATAAGATAGGTGTTACAACTAGAGAAAAAGCTATTTTTAGTATTGCCTTTGTAACCATATTGATCGTAGTACTTTTTATACTGGTTTAGTTTCTTTTTTAATTTGCTCAAATGTTACTTCAATAGAATGAACGCTGAGTAATTTTGTATAAATGGTTATGTTAAGTATATTTACACTTCCTCAAGTAAATACAATCTACTATGTTTTATTACGGAATCATATTGATTGGAATAAGAAAATAGAAGATATGTAAGCATATCAGTAAAAGAAATAGTAAGGTCATCTTATTGATGATCTTTATTTTTACATATATATTTTTGAAAATTAAGTTAAGTGAGTAAGGTAGATGTTAAATAGGAGGGGAGTTACGGTGAACAAAAGAAACTATCCATTTGTTATTTCCATTGCAGGAGTGTCTGGTGGAGGAAAAACAATCATCACGAAACGATTAAATAAAAGGTTAACCAATTCAAAAGTATTATTCTTTGATGATTATGATGTGGAGGGACCTATTGATATTATTGATTGGGTTGACAAAGGAGCTGTCTATGATGAATGGAATTTGGATGAGTTTTTTGTAGATTTAAAAGAATTGATTGATTCCCCATTAGAATACATTATATTGGATTATCCGTTTGCCTATAAACACGCTAAGTTGAACTACCCCCACTTAACCTCCTTGCAGGATGTTTGAAGTGGGGGATTCTTGGGAACAGAGCGTACTTGTTCGTGGTATTTCTTAACTAACAGCGGTTTCTCTTCTTTACCAAGCTATCCCCGTAGTCCCTACGGTTTTATAGGTTGTTTAAGCTGAAGCTACGATTCGTAATCCTTCAGCTAGAATATTTTTACTCGCATTGACATCTCGATCATGATGCATGTGACAAGCTGGACAAGTCCATTCTCTTACCTCAAGCGACTTCTTGCCAGTGTGAAGTCCACAAGCAGAACATCGTTGACTGGATGGGAACCACCTACTTATTTTCACCAGGGTTTTACCATACCAATCCGCTTTGTACTGTAATTTCGTCACAAAACTAGACCATGATACGTCAGCGATAGATTTCGCTAGTTTATGATTGCGCAACATTCCTTTCGTGTTCAAGTCTTCGATACAGATGACATCGTGGTTTTTGATGATGGCTGTACTTAACTTATTCAGGAAGTCGGCACGTTGATTCAGCACTCTTTCATACAATCTTGCAACGTAGCGTTTTTGTTTTTGATAGTTTTTGGCATCGAGTAAGTTGATTCCGTTGTTTTTCGCATGCAAAGCACGTCTGGATAGTTTGCGTTGTTCTCGTTTTAACTTCTTTTCCATGTTGGAAGTAAACTTGTTATTGTCAATCTTGCGACCATCAGAAAGAATCGCAAAGTCCGTGATGCCTAAGTCGATTCCGATAGCGGATTCTGTTTTTGCTAATGGTTGTATGTCTGTTTCTGCCAGTATAGAGATGAAATATTTTCCGCTTGGATTACGTCTTACCGTAGCATTGATAATACGACCATGTACTTCACGGCTTTTGGCAAAGCGAACGAGCCCTAATTTAGGTAGTTTGATTTTGTTCCCTTCCATGGAGATATTTCCGTTGATCTGCTTCGTTGTGTAGGATTGAACCGGATGCTTTTTGGACTTAAATCGCGGGGCTTTATTTTGCTTTTGGAAGAATCGGGAGAAGGCATCAGAGAGGTTTCGGAGGGAAGATTGGACTGCGATGCTGTCTACTTCTTTTAACCAGCTTAATTCTTTTTTCAATTGAGGTAGTTGAGCAGAACAAGCGTTATACGTCAGTCCTTTTCCGGTTTGTTTGTAGGTGTCGTTCCATTTTACTAAAAAATGGTTGAAGACAAAACGAGAACAGCCGATGGTTTTCGCAATCTGTCTTTTCTGTTCATTTGTTGGATAGATACGGAATTTGTAGGCTTTTTTGATGAGCATTGCTTTCACCTCTCTCTGTATCAGATACCTTATTATACCATATGTTGCATGGTGGATAGGTCATTTCAGGGAAGAATGGAAGCACTTGAATAGTCGGACAAGAGATGGCGATTCATCTCCCACCTACTCATTTCCCATTCCTTGAGGTGGGAGTCTTCTCGCCTATTGATGATAAAAAGTTCAATAGATTTGGCTGTTAATATTGATACGCCTTTGGATATTGCCATGGCGCGTAGAGTAGTCCGAGATTATAATAATCGTTCTAAAGAAAGTATATTAAATGAAATGGAGAACTACTTATCGAGAGGGAGAAGAGGCTATTTGGAAATGATCCAGTCTATTAAACCCTGTTCGGATTTCATTGTGGATGGAACACTACCACCTTCTATTATAGTAGATAAAATTTATCATAATATTATAAACGAATAGATTTACTGGCTTTATTAAATTTATAGGAAGGAGGTAGTAAAAGAATTGGTACTTCTTTTTGGACCTCAAGCAGTTGGTAAAATGACTGTTGGACAGGAGTTAGCCAAAATAACAAAGTTAAAGCTGTTTTATAATCACATGACAATCGATTTAGTTAGTCAATTTTTCGACTACGGTACAAAAGAAGGAAAGAGGCTTGTTAATCTGTTTCGACAGGAGATTTTTGAAGAGGTATCCAAAAGTAATTTATACGGTATTATTTTTACATATGTCTGGGCTTTTGATTTAAAAGCCCATTGGGAATACGTTAATAAAGTGTCCCGACTGTTTGAATCAAGAGGTGGCACTGTTTATTAAGTAGAGCTTGAAGCTGATATAGAGAAAAGACTTTTACGAAATAAAAGTTTGAATCGAACATAAACCTTCCAAGAGGAATATTGAGTGGTCAGAAAAAGATTTAATCCAATCAATGGAAAAATATAGTTTGAATTCATTGGAAGATGAAATTAAATTTAAGAACTATATAAAGATAGATAATACCAACATAAGTACGGAAGTTGTAGCAGAAATGATCAAACAAAGATTTAATTTATAACGTAAAACCTCAACTATTCTTGCTGATAATTAAATTTACAACCTTATAGTAACTGAACGGTAAAAACAGCTTAATTCTGCTATGTTTTTTCCGTGATTCAGATGTATTGTTTTGCACACTATGATAACCTACAAGCCGTAAGACCGAATTCTATGTTGTTACATTCTACTGGTAGTAGAATTTTCTACTCAACTAACTGTTGATAGGCATCTTGTGATCTATATGCTACGCTTTCAGTAACAGTGCGCGCTGAAACAATTTTAGGAGGAAATTAGGATGTTAAATACAAGTAAGGTTGGAAGCTATATTTCGAAGCTAAGGAAGGAACGAGATTGGACACAAATGGAAATGGCGGATAAATTGAATGTTAGTCATCAGGCCGTGTCGAAATGGGAACGAGGTGATTCATTGCCTGATATAGGAACATTAATGACTATTGGGCAAACTTTTGGGGTATCTATTGATGAGTTAATGAATGGGGGAGCAGATGAAGATAGTTCGGTATATATTAAGAACTTTGGGCACGTCATGAAAGGTTTTTCTGAAAGCCGACATGAGGACGTTTCTTCTATGATTAATACAGGAGAAGCGGATATGGAAGGACTAGTCAATGCTGCCCCTCTCTTAAAATCAAGTGAATTGACTGAAGTTACATCAAAACTGGATAAACGGTTATTAAATACGGATTTGCTTGTACGTTTAGCACCATTTATCGAAACAGAATTGTTAGATGAATTGGTTGTAGCCAGAACGATAGACGATGAATTTGATATAAGGTTTGTTCAGAAAATGGCTCCATTCCTCAGTAAAGATGTGTTAAGGGGATTAATTGACCAAGCAAATAAAGATGGAATGGATTTAAAGGCTGTTTCAAGATTAGCACCGTTTACTGGAAGGGAAGTAGTGGATGAGTTAATGGAGCAGGCAATCAGTGATGAGGTTGAGATGAAAACGATCGTTAACCTTGCTCCATTCTGCAGCCGCGAAAAGTTAATTAGTATAGTTGACCGGACGATGGAATGGCATTTAGATTCACACCTTCTCACCTCTTTAGCACCTTTTCTTGGAAGGGAATATTTAAATCGACTTGTGGAAGACAGAAAAATTGCTAATGTTAATCCAGAAGCGATTACTCGTCTAGCGCCGTTTGTTGACAAAACAACGTTGAGCAGATGGATTCAGGAGTTGTTAGAAAAATAGTTAAATCACTGTAGTGTTGAAGATGGGGAAGCTGTTTTACGCCTATTATCCGGAGATGGTATTAAATATTTTACATTGATTAAATAGACAAACTAGTACCCGTTATAGTAATCAATAGTCAAAAGTAAGAGATACTAATTCTAAACATTGGTATCTCTTACTATAACCAATGAATTCATTCTGTTCTAGTAGTCTATCACCGATAATTACAGGAGAAAAATCGATTTTATTTTTTGAATATTATGTTACCATTATGTATGAGTAAAAGAATAGAGGTGAGAGAAATGAATAGACCGAAAGTAATACTAAATGTTTTCTCCTCAATAGATGGAAAACTGACAACTGCCCCAAACCATAATGTATCAGAATGGACAAAAGAAGGAATTGATGGAGATGCACATTCTAAGCCATCGGTTATATGATGACTTAGAATGTGTTGCATTATTATCTGGAAGTGAAACATTGATGGTGTATGGCAATCACTGGATTGAATTAGAAAAATCAGTTTATGAACCTAAAAAATCAAAAGCTTACATCGTTTTTGACGGGAGAGGTCGAATTAATTGGTATCAAACAGATGGGCTCATCGTTGTAACGAGAGAAGATGCTCCTCCTGCTTATTTTGAACAACTAGAAGCGAAAGAAATAACCTATATTATTGCAGGCAAGGATGACCATATTGACCTAACTTTAGCACTTCAAAAGTTATATGAAATGGGATTTAGAAAACTTGGCTTAAGTGGTGGAGGAGCAATCAACGGAGCTTTTTTAAGACAGGGTTTAATAGATGAAATTAGTATTGTGTATTCTCCATTAGTAGTGGGCGGAAGAAGAACACCATCACTATTCGATTGCGATGAATTACAATCTGTACATGAAATAACTAAATTAGATATGATTCAGGTAAAGCTTGTTGGTTCAGGTTCTGTGTGGGTGCACTATAAATTTAAGCAATAATGTTAGTCAGAAAGAAACTTTATTGGATCCGCTTTTAAAAATATTATAAATTATATAATTCTAATGGGAATATGGAGTGAGTTATAGTTGAAAATAAGAAGCTCTGTTCAAGCGATTATCATCAATGAAGGGAAACTATTAACTGTAAAAAAATATGATTATAACAAGTTTATGAACATACTCCCTGGTGGTGGTCAGGAACCAGGCGAGACTCTAAAAGAAGCAGTAAATAGGGAATGTAGAGAAGAGATAGGGGTAAAGGTTGAAGTAAACGAGCTTCTATTTGTAAGTGAGTATATCGGAAAAAACCATGAACACGCTCGTTGGGATAGCGAAACTCACGTAGTGGTTCATCTTTTTTCCTGCACAGTTCCTTCAGATCTAAATAAATTAGGTAAGAATATCGAACCTGACCCTGATCAAATAGGGATTGAGTGGATACCTATGAAAGAATTATCTAATTCTGATTTTTACCCGAAAGCAATGATACCAATTCTATTAAAATATGAAACAGAAGGTGATGTTATTGCCACTTATGTTGGGGATATGGGGTAAGGAGACCATAAAGGGCATCTAATTTTTTACTTTCAATAAATACTACTAAAGATGAAGAAGGGAATAATAATGACTATATCAATTAAAGAATTAAATTCACAAAACGAAATTTTAGAAGCATTCACGGTTATGAAACAGCTACGAACTCATCTAGACGAAGAAACATATCTCGAATTAGTGTTGGATGCAAGAGATACGGATAGATATAAAATGTTCGCTTTATTTGATAGAGGAGAATTAGTTGCAGTAATTGGTTTTAAACCTATGATTACACTATACTACGGTAGATTTGTTTGGGTTTGTGACTTAGTAACCGATGCGAAAAGGCGTTCAAAGGGGTATGGAGAAAAGCTACTTACTTTTGTTCATAATTGGGCAAAAGAAAACAATTATGAAAGTGTTGCTTTGTCTTCAGGTTTACAAAGAACAAATGCACACCATTTTTATGAGGAAAAAATGAATTACGATAAGGTTAGCTATGTTTTTAGAACATGTTTGTATTAAACATTCGTTATATGGGTCACCAATGTCAATTATAGATAAAAGAGAGTTAGAAAATTGAAATCGATGGGGGACTTATGAAAAAAATTAGTATCTTGCTAATAGGATTAATTCTAGTTTTATTATCGTATCTGTTCATATTACCGGATTATAAATCATTCACCTATGTTAGTAGGAATATTCTCTGGGGTGAATCAGATTTTTACGATCATCAGAAGTTTGCATACAGAGAAATTGTGAAAGGGGATAATAGCTTCACCTTCGACTATAATTTGAAAGAAGAATTGATCGATGATGTGTTAAAGGATATTAGCTATAACTATAATCAAGAAAAATATACGATTGGAGAAGCTGAACAGTTCTTTACCGAATCGGATACAACTTCATTTATTATTATTAAGGATGATCATATAATATATGAAAAATATTTTAACGATTATAACAGAGAGTCTATAAATACGTCTTTCTCTGCTGCAAAATCTTTTGTATCATTTCTGATTGGTAAAGCAATAGAGGATGGATATATCGAGAGTATTGAAGAACCCATCACTAACTATATACCCGAATTGACAAATAAAGGATTTGAAGATATTAGTATACAAAACCTACTCATGATGTCCTCTGGAATACATTATGAGGAAGGTCGATTATTATTTGGAGATGACGCTAAAACATATTATTCTCCTAATCTAAGGAGTTTAGCTCTAGAAGAAACTGAATTAGTTGATATACCAGGAGAGAAGTTCCTATACAACAATTATAATCCTCTATTATTAGGGATAATTTTAGAGAGGTCAACTAAACAAAGTGTTTCTGAATATTTACAAAAGACGTTATGGGAACCAGTAGGAATGGAGTTCTCAGCTTCTTGGAGTATAGACAGTAAAAAGCATGGATTCGAAAAAATGGAAAGTGGTATAAATGCTAGACCTATAGATTTTGCTAAATTTGGCAAATTGTATTTAGATGAAGGTAACTGGAACGAAGAACAGGTTATTTCGAGTCAATGGGTAATTGATTCTACAAAACCAATTGAGGGCTTGAAGGATTCTTATTATGGCTCTACACAATGGGACTTTTTTAACCGTAACCACGGTTATTATGCATATATGTGGTTAGGCTACAATCGTGGAGAAGAAGAATATGATTTCTTTGCACATGGTAAATATGGTCAAGTTATTTACGTTAGCCCTAAATATAATGTTGTTATAGTTCGTAATGGAATAACAACTGGAAAGGTAGACTGGTGGCCAGAGATTTTGTTTGAATTATCAAGTAAGCTAGATTAGCTAATCAACCCAGATTGCAAGTATCATAACTATTATGGCATACATACAAACGAGAACACTCTAATTAACCTTATAGCATTTAATCTCCACAGAATATAAGAGAGCAAACCAGAAGAATTTGAATTAGGCATTAAGTGTTATCTTTAAGATGCAATTACATAGTTTTAGGAGTGATTATTTTGATTTTTGAAATGACTGTTCAGATTCGAGTACCAGATATGGAAGAAGGGCAAAAATGGTACGAAGAACTGTTTCAACGTAAACCTGATTTTGTCCCCCATGAAGGATTTGCAGAATGGGAGGTTGTTCCAGGTAGTTGGTTGCAACTTGCTAAGGGTACACCAGCAAAAGGGAGTGGTCCACTTCGTTTAGGAGTTTTAAACATGGAGAAAGAGAAAAACAGAGTTATTCATGATTTGAATGTAGAAAACTTTGAGATTTATTCACGAAAAGATGTACCAGCAAGATGGGGAACCTTTTCTGATCCGTGGGGAAATATCATTGGATTCTTTGAATATAAAAATAAAAAAGAAGAGAAAGAACGTATGGAAACTATTCTACGAGTATCAGAAAATAAGCTTTAAATAGTGATAATACTTCGACTGCACCCCATTTGGAGGTGTTTTTCTTTTGAACTGAATTTAGATTGCTGGACTACTTACTAACATTTCCCTGCTAGGATTGAAGACTAGAAGGAAACTAGGAGATATTAGCTGCAAGTGTATTTTTCCTTATCTAGTAATTCTGCCTCTATGTCCGTAAATAAGTCGGAATTTATATTACAAAATAGCGATAATTGTTACAAAAAGCGCATTCGCGAAAAGTTGTCAATACTATATTCCTAGAATTAATTTCCTGTTTTCCTATTTTATAGCAATAAAATTAAGACTATTATTCTTCTGTTCTAGTTAATAACTCTAGTGTTTTTATATAATGATGGAGTTACGAGTAGATTCCGACCATGTTAATGGGAAATTAATCCATAAATATTACAAAAAACGTGTGTTATGATGTGTTCGTAAGTTGATAAACAAACATTTAGCGAAAAGGAGAGGGAAATTTCAATGTTTAAGAAAATTGGAATGGTTACAGCTTTATCAGCAGCTCTTATCTTTGGAGCAGGTTTTGATACAGCAAATGCCGAATCAAATCATTCGTTTAACTATAAATTCTACTATTCAATCAATGGAGAAAATGGTAGTTTGACTGGACAAGAAGCACAAGCAAAAATTCATAATCTAATCAATAAACTGATGGAAAAATATCATATTGATTGGAAAGAAGCAAATAAGAACGTAACTCAAAAGGAACAACCAGCTCAACCAGAAAAGTCTGAACAAAAAGAGCAGCCAGCACAAAAAGAAGAACCTGCTCAGCCGGAAAAAACTGAGCAACAAGAGCAACCTGCACAAAAGGAAGAACCTGCTCAACCAGAGAAGACTGAGCAACAAGAACAACCAGTGAAAGAGCCGGCTAAGGAACAAACTGAACAGGCTCCAGCTAAAGATCAAGCAACAGAACAAATAGCAGAAGAAACTGAGAAAAACCAATCTCAAGCATCTGAACTAAGTCAATTCGAGCAAGAAGTAGTCGAGCTTACAAATCAAGAAAGAGAGAAAAATGGCTTAGCTCCCTTGAAAGTTGATACAGAATTAAGTAAAGTAGCGAGAGAAAAATCACGCGATATGGCAGCAAGCAATTACTTTAGCCATAATAGCCCAAATTATGGTTCACCATTTGACATGATGAAAAGCTTTGGAATAACTTACCGTACTGCAGGTGAAAACATCGCCAAAGGCCAGCGCTCTCCACAAGAAGTAGTTAATGCTTGGATGAACAGTGAAGGCCACCGTGCAAATATACTAAATTCGAACTTTACACACATTGGTGTAGGGTATGTGGAACAAGGGAACATTTGGACACAACAATTTATCGGTAAATAAATTTGGACTCATCAAGAGATTAGCAAATTGCTAGTCTCTTTTTTTGTATGGATAAAAAATGTTCCAGATACCTGGGATTTGTAAGGAAGAATGTTCCGTATAAAGTATAAACGTTATTAGGCTACCATCCCTGTTTAGTGCGTGAAGAATGGTCCTGCAATAGACGATTACTAATTTATAATACGAGGATGCTTGTTACGAAAAGGGGGACTACGCTATACTTGTTTTATTATAATACTTACCTCAATTAAAATATCGTTTAGACTTATATTAACTACCATACAGAGGTGCAAATAAATGCCTAAAATTGACAATGTACTAGCAATCTTATGGATGCTAAGTTCCGGTGAAAAAATTACTGCTAAACAAATCTCCGAAAAGTTAGAGATGAATATAAGAACTGTGTATCGTTATATTGATACGCTTTCAATCAGTGGTGTACCCATAGTTTCAGAACCAGGACATAACGGCGGATATACTTTATTGAATAATTTTATACAAGCTCCCCTTATCTTCAATCTAGAAGAGCAAACCTCATTACTTCATGCTGCTGTGTTTGCAGAAGAAGCAGGATATTACGGAGATGAATCGTTAAACAGGGCTATTTCAAAGCTAAGAAAATATTCTAATCAAGAACAGCAAGAAAAGTTAAACCAACATTCATCCATTCTTGAGGTAATAAATGGAGTAAGTTCCTCTACAGTACCTTACTTGAAGGAGTTAAAAAAGGCTATAACAGACGGATATTCCGTAAAAATCCTATACCAAAAAAGTGGTGAAAATCTACCAAATGATAGATTGGTTGATCCGTATAGAATTATATATTGGAACAATAAGTGGTATGTAATTGGATTTTGTCACCGTAGGAATGATATTCGTAGTTTTAGGATAGAAAGAGTTGGAAATTTATTGATAACTGAACATAAATTTAATCAGCCAAATCAATTTTTAGCACGGGGCTATTTTATGAAAAATCTACTTCCAACTTTGAATGAAGGGAAAGAAATTATTTCTGTAGTTATCAAAGGAAATACAAATTCTCTAGATGACATTTGTCAAAATTGGTTTTTAGGGCATTATTTGCAAGAACGTATTTCAAATCAAGCAGTATTTACTCTCGAAAAAGATATGATACATACATATTTACCTAATATACTCTTATCGTATGGGAAATCTATTCAAGTGATTGAGCCAATAAGTCTTAAGGATAGGCTTATCGAAGTTCTATCCGATTTAATAAAATTTCATCAAATATAACAACTCCCCTGACGTTAGCTGTCAGGGAAGTTGTATTATAATGGGCAATATCAATAGGATTGGAGTGTTAACGGATGCAAATAAAAACTGCTTATCTTTATGTATTTAATACGATGTCAGATTGGGAATATGGATATTTAATTGCTGAACTAAACTCAGGAAGATATTTTAAAAAAGGGTTAGCACCTTTAGAAGTAGTCACAATTGGAATGAATAAAGAAGTAATTAGTACAATGGGAGGACTAAGTATAAAACCAGATATTACCCTAGATGAATGTAATCTTCAGGGTGAGGAGCTTTTAATCTTACCTGGAGGTACCACTTGGAGTGAAGAAATCCATCAACCTATTTTGAGAAAAATTGGGGATGCAATTGAACTTGGCACAATTATCGCAGCCATTTGTGGTGCAACAGAAGGACTCGCGAATATGGGTTACTTAGATTCCAGAAAGCATACTAGTAATGACTTAGAGTATTTGAAAATGGTTTGTCCTAATTATAATGGAGATAATTTTTATGAGAGAAGTCCTGTGGTAACTGATACAAATCTGATTACTGCTTCCGGCGTAGCACCATTGGAATTTGCTAATGAAGTATTGAAAAAACTAAATGTATTTGCACCAGATACATTAGATTCATGGTATAAACTTAATAAGACTCATAAGCCTGAACATTTCTACCAGCTAATGAATTCAATAAACAAATGAACTGAAAGATTATTGTAGTATGAGTATTACATTTACTTTAACTAACGATGCTTTAGGTTAATCCTATAATGAAATCCTGAAGATGATGCTTGAAATCCTGAAAAGGAGTTCTCAAATCCTGAAGAAGGTGCCCCAAATCCTGAAAGACCCCCCTCAAATCCTGAAGAGTATGCTAACTAGATGGATCAAGGTGTCAAATTAGAAATGTAGATGAAATATATGAAGATAACGAAGGTCTGAGGCAATTGTTTTTAACAAGGCGGCAATTATTGGCCGTCTTGTTTTATTCTAAAATTTTAATTTTTTCTGTAATTATATGTTAAAATTAAGGGGATAAGTAGAGGCAGATAGTTTAATAAGCTAATAACAAAGGGGATGAGTTAATGAAAAGAACAATAGAAAATATCGCAGAATCATATAATACAAAGGCACAGGAAAGAGATTCATCTACAATGCAAGCATGGAAGGTCAAAGAAAGAGAAGTTTTTTTAGATTACATACAAAGTGAAAACGTAAATAGTCTATTGGAAATTGGAGCAGGACCAGGGAAAGATAGCCTGTTTTTTAAAGAAAAAGGGTTAAACACTTTTAGTACGGATATATCGCCTGAAATGATTAAACTATGTAAAGAAAAAGGTTTAAATGCTCAAGTAATGAGTTTTTCAAATCTTGTTTTTTCTGATAAACATTTTGATTCTATCTGGGCAATGAATTGTTTACTTCACGTTTCTAAAGAAGATATACAAAGTGTTCTTAATGAAATTAAACGAGTTTTAACACCAAATGGATTATTTTATTTAGGAGTTTATGGTGGTGAAAATTCAGAGGGAATCTGGCAAGATGATGCTTATATTCCTAAAAGATTCTTCTCCTTTTATGAAGATCACACCCTAAAAGAATTATTATCGAAGTTCTTTATAATAGAATACTTTAACGTGGTACCAAAAGAAATAGTTGGGGGTACCTTACACTTCCAATCTGTTATTTTAAGAAATAAGTAGAAATGAGCTATCATGAAATTATTAGTTTCTATAGTCGAAAAACAGCGCATCAGATGGGCTGATTTTTATTGGAATATTATGTTGAAACATAGGGAGATTGGTGTAAACTGGTTGGCGACTTATTTCAGGATACATAAACCAGTTAATTAATTGATTATAACAATAAACAACGTAGAAGGGTGATACTTGTGAGTAGAAGTGAAAATGTCGTATTAACCAATATGTGTATGATCTATGATGGCAAAGGAAGCGTTCTGGTACAAGATAGAGTAAATTCCAATTGGCCTGGTATTACATTTCCAGGTGGTCATGTAAACGAATCCGAATCTTTCGCTGATTCCGTAATACGTGAAGTATATGAAGAAACAGGTTTGACCATTACATCACCAACTCTTTGTGGTATCAAACAATTTCAGACATCAGAAGGAGAGCGTTATGTTGTCCTTCTTTATAAAACAAATAAGTTTGAAGGTGAATTAAGATCTTCTCAAGAAGGGTATGTATTTTGGATCAAGAGAGAGGAGCTCTTGAATTATAATCTAGCAGATGATTTTGAGAAAATGCTTCAACTATTTGAATCAGAAGACATTAGCGAATTGTATTATTTCAAAGAGGGAGAAAGATTAACTTCAAAGTTTCTTTAACGGTAGTAAACTATGTAAAAGGATACCAGAACTAAAAGAAATGGTTCAATAGAAGCAAAAGCTTCCCATTGAACAAAAGTGTTAGCGTTCTTATATGGTTTTTAGATTTAGGGGGATAAGATGGGGATATCAGAGATAATCTTTTTTATGATTATATATAGTGGTCTGTTTTTATTTATAATTCAAATAATTCCTTCAAATAACAGAGTACTATTTTATGTCAAGTCAGCATCCCTAGTACTTTTGTATCTAATGATTTCCAGTATTTTATGGCTTAGCTATAAAGCAGAAGAAGTACATATTAATGAACATAGTGGAAATGAGCCGATTAGTTATACAGGTGAAGCCGTTCTTATGATTGGTTTCTTCAGTATCTATACCATCATTTTATTAACACTAGGTTATCTTCTAAAAAGAAAGAAGCATTCGTACTTTCTATCGATATTCAGCAAATAAGACAGTGTCTATCAAGACCGAAAGTATGAATACACAATAGACTTATATTTAGAACGGGGGATTTTATGCTTCACTTTCAAGAGAATAATATTACTGTTTTTCAAAGCTCGTTGTACATGACTTCTACCGCTATCATACAATCTAATGAGGTTATTATCATGACTGATCCTAATTGGCTGCCTGGTGAAATCCAGGAAGTTAGGAATTTCATAGATGAGCACTTGGATAATAAGGAACTCTATATTATTTATACACATAGTGATTACGACCATATAATAGGTTCTGGTGCCTTTCCAGAAGCAAAAGTAATCGCAACAGAGGAATTCATCAATAATCCGGATAAAGAAAAAATTATTCAGAGAATTTATGAGTTTGACCAAAAGTATTATATCGATAGAAATTATGTGCCTACTTATCCAGTGGTTGACCTACCCATTGTGAAAGATGGTGAAAGTAAAAATATAGGAGATCTATCTTTAACGTTTTATAAAGCACCAGGACATACAAATGATAGTTTATTTACTATCATTGAACCATACGGGATATTCCTCTCAGGTGACTATCTATCCGATGTGGAATTTCCTTTTATATTTAGTAATTATAAGGATTATGTAGATACCATCGAGAGAGCTTCGTATATTTTAAATCATTTCAATATCAACTATTTAATACCTGGTCACGGTTCGACCACGACAAAAAAGGAAGAAATGTTAAATAGAATAAACTTCTCTAAATATTATTTACAACAACTAGTTCATGATAATGGAGATTTAGAAACCAAATGTCGTTCTAAGTTCCGCTTTTTTGAGGGGAGGAAGAGCATTCATGATGATAATAAGCGAATAGCTATAGAGGAATAGATTTAGAGAATTAATATAAACAGGATGGAATAAAAAATTGCATACTTAAAAATATCATGACATAGAGAGGAATGGTTCTTATTGATATCATAAAGGATAGTCCTGTAGATATTACAGAACGTGGCTTTGCGTTGATGATTGATTTAGTAATAATGATCGTTTTTTCATTTTTAATGCATTTTCTCTTTGACTTTCATCCTTTAATTGTTGCATTGATTTTCTCTTATTTATATGATGTTTTCCTTCCATTATTTTGGAATGGTTATACCGTAGGGAAACGAATTCTAGGTATCCGAATAGCCTCTTTAACAGGAGAAAAGTTGACTTTCGGTACGATGATTATCAGAGGGTTTTTAGCGCAACTACTTTATAGCATATCTGCTGGAATTCTACTAATTGCTAGTATTTATTTAGTATCCACAAGAGCTGATAGACGCTCTATTCATGATTTATTGGCTCGAACTTACGTTACATCTAATATACCAGAGTAAAGTGAAAATCTGGATTTTGGACTGCAGTATCTTACTTAGTTAAATCAAATAGGTGCATAGGCAAGGTTACCATTAATACAGTTGCCTCTTTTTTGTTTTTTGAAAATTATGTTAATATAAAATGAAGAAATACTTAACAATAAATGCATATTGGCAATAAAGATTATGAGAACGACACCTATAATTCGTTCCTACTTTAATGAAATTTAGTATTAATAATAAAGAGGTTTTGGATATGCGAGATAGAGCTTCAGTAGTAATAATCGAAAATCAAAAAGTTGCACTAATTAAAAGAATAAATGCTGGTGCAGTTTATTATGTGTATCCCGGTGGTGGAATAGAAAAAGGAGAAACACCAGAATCTGGTGCAAGAAGAGAAGCTTTTGAGGAATTGGGAGTAGAAGTAAAGGTCAAAGAATGTATAGCAGAAGTTGAATATAATGGAATTCAGTACTATTTCTTATCTGAGATCATTAATGGTACATTCGGAACTGGCCGAGGTGAAGAATACACGGACAAAGAGAGAAATAGAGGTATATATTTACCAGAATGGGTAGATATAAGTAGATTATCTGAATTAGATGTTAAACCAAAAGAAGTTGCTATACAACTTCAAAACTTATTCACGTAGCTACTACAAAAATTAAGCTGCATTACCATTGAACGAAGTCTTTCAATCGCTACTTTCTGAATATTCCTTCACAAAACTAGTTGAGTATGTTACTAACGGAAAAGTGTTCGTAGAAGATAAGCAAACACATTTAAAAAAAGATAACGTTAATGACAATCAATTTTTTAATGGCAAAAAACTATATTCCAAGGAGATGAGCATTATGCGTGAACAGG
This sequence comes from Ornithinibacillus liuyingii, assembly GCF_055550225.1. Taxonomy (NCBI): domain Bacteria; kingdom Bacillati; phylum Bacillota; class Bacilli; order Caryophanales; family Bacillaceae; genus Ornithinibacillus; species Ornithinibacillus liuyingii. The sequence continues at coordinate 564,592 of NZ_JBPWOS010000001.1, forward strand.
TACAAGACAAATTTATTGAACGGATTGATGCAGTATTTCTTCCTGTGAAAGATCTTAAAGAATCGATGAATTGGTACCAAGAAATTTTTGGTTTTAAGTTATTATGGGAAAATGAAAGAATGTGTAGTCTATCGATAGCAACCAATTGCGGATTTCATCTAGTGCAAATTTCGGGTTTTCAGCCTATAGATAAATACACTCCTTTTAACTATGTGGTTGGTGATATAGAAAAGGTAAGAAATATACTAAAAGAAAAAGGTGTAATTTTATCTCCTATAAGAGATGGAGAACCTAAACGGTTTGATTTGACTGATATAAATGGAAATATGATTAGTGTAATACAATTATAATCCTTTTTACACAATGGAATGTTTTAACTTAATTAGAATGACACAGTAATAAGTGTTTTTGAATTACTTGTAACGAAGGAGCTACTATAAAGGTGAACAATAATTGTCAAACTAAACGAGTAAGATTACTAGAATATTAAAAAAGTATATTTAGGAGAGGACTTAAATGGAGGACTATTATTGGGATACCCAACTGGAATACCTCAAAGGAACAAGAGATTTATATTATAATGATGACTATTTAGAGTTCTTAGTAAGTAGGGTTTGGAAGATTACTAATCCGGTAAATATTATTGATTTTGGCTGTGGGTATGGGTATTTAGGACTGAAATTATTACCCTTATTACCAAAGGGATCCAAATATACAGGGATTGACAAAGGACAACAACTTATTAATAAGGCGGTCGATTATTTTCAAGATCTTCCTTTTGACACAGAATTCATTTTAGCAGATACGAATGAGGTTGAATTAGAGTGTAAATATGACATAGCTATTTGCCATGCATTTTTATTACACATGCCCAAGCCTCAAAAAATGCTTCAAAGAATGGTAGATTCAGTTATAGATGGCGGAAAAATCATATGTTTTGAACCACATTGGATATCAGGTATGTCGTCTTATGAACTAGGAGCATTCCTGTAATGAAGAAATTTGAGGATTGAAACAAAAAGAGCCCTCTTGGTATCATACGAGGTGTCCAAAGCTTCGAAGCAAAAATGGAC